>JAGHTU010000059.1 GCA_018065185.1 Candidatus Equicola faecalis
AGAGAGGTAAGGATGGGAAGACCTTTAGGTAAACATCACTTGAGAGTGAGCGTGAGACAAAACGAAAGTCATCGCGCGATAAGTACAAAAGTCTGCGCGAGGGGAATAGACACCCTGCCCGAGCGATTGACTTCACCCAATTTTGGTAGCATCAAGATAAAGCAAAAATCTAACGATTTAACGATTTATTTGTGAGTGTAAATTGGAGCGAGCTCCATTCACACTCGCAAGCTAAATCTAAAATAACAGAGGTTATTTTTTTGCTTTATTCTTGATTTGCTCTAATTTTGTAAACTATCCAAGACAGATGATGATATGAATCTGATAGAAAAGACAAAAAGTTCAAGGAAAAACGCCATCACCATGGGCATTGTCCTCGTGGTGATGTCAATAACGATTCTGGTGCGGTTCCTCCCGCGTGAAGGTACGTTTACATTACAGTTTGATTTGGGGAAGCCGTGGAAATACTCATCGCTGATAGCCGATTTTGATTTCCCTATTTTTAAGAGTGATAAGGAGATTGATGCCGAGCGTGACAGTATGGTGAGAACGCACATCCCTTATTTCAACATCAATGGAGATGTGACGAAAATGGTGCTTTCACGGTTTAAGGATAATATTACGGATAGTGTTCCCGACATTAGTGGCGCGGAACTGGACATGCTGACATCACAGATTCAGCAGATGTATGAGAAAGGTGTCATTGACGACGTGGAACTAGCAAAGGTGCGTAACGACAGCGATAGTTTCATACGGTTAGTGGTGGACAACCATGCCACCACGATACGCGTGGGAGAACTGCTCACTCAACGCGAGGCGTATGAAAAACTGCTCAACGACAACTCGCAACAGCGACTCATGCTACAAAGATGTAATGCGTATGAATGTCTGCTGGGAAATGTCAGCTATGATGATGAAAAAAACAAGTTAGATATGGAAGATGCCACCACGGCTATCCCTGTAGCTAATGGTGTGGTGCTCAAGGGACAGAAGATAATTGACCGTGGTGAGATTGTAGATCAAAACACCTACAACATTCTTACGTCTTACGAGAAAGAGATGAACCGCACAAACGATTCCGAGCAGACACGCGGCATTCTCTATGGACAGATACTCTTTGTGTCTGTGATGGTGATAATATTCTTCTACTATCTCTTCCTGTTCCGAATGGATTATATAGAAGATATAAAAAGCATGCTGATGCTTTTTGTCCTATTGCTTATCTATCCTATATTTTGCTATTTGTGCGTACGCTATCAATGGCTGAGCGTGTATGTCATTCCGTTTGCTATCTGCCCGATTTTCGTGCGTCTGTTTATGGACTCACGCACGGCATTCTTCACCCATTTTATAATCACGTTGCTCTGCGCATGCTCATTGCGCTATCCGTATGAGTTTATAATAGTACAGAGCGTTGTCGGTTTTGGGGTGATAGCCTCATTACGCGACCTGTCATCACGTTGGCAGCTTATCAAGAGCGCGCTGATAATCACGTTGGCAAGTTGCATCACTTATCTTGCAATGGAACTGATGCAGGACGGCGATATTGATAACCTTGAGACGCGGATGTACATCAACCTTTGTCTTAACGGCATCCTGTTGCTGTTTGCTTATCCTCTGATGTGGTGCGTGGAAAAGATTTTCGGTTTGACGTCAAATGTTACACTTGTGGAACTGTCAAACACGAATAATGACCTGCTGCGCCAACTTTCAGAAGTCGCTCCCGGCACATTCCAGCACTCTATTCAGGTGGGCAATCTGGCAGCCGACGTAGCATCGCGCATAAAAGCCAAACCACAGCTCTGCCGTACCGGTGCTCTGTATCATGATATAGGCAAGATGGAGAACCCTGCTTTCTTCGTAGAGAATCAGTCTGGTATGAATCCTCACAATACCCTCTCTCCAATGGAAAGCGCCCGTATAGTCATCAGCCATGTGACTGATGGCTTGAAACTGGCAGAAAAGAACAGTCTGCCACAAATCATAAAAGAGTTTATCCAGACGCATCATGGGCAAGGGAAGTGTGGCTATTTTTATGCTGAATATAAGAAAGAACATCCTGATGAGGATGTGGATGCCTTGGCTTTCACTTATCCGGGGCGCAACCCTTTCACACGTGAACAGGCTATTGTGATGATGGCTGACACGTGTGAGGCTGCATCACGCTCCATGACGGAATATACCGAAAAGAGTATCAGCGAATTGGTCAACCGCCTTATTGACCAGCAGATGGAAGCAGGCTATTTCCGCGATTGTCCGCTCACCTTCCGCGATATGACGATTGCAAAGACGGTGATGGCAGAGAAACTGAAGACTATCTACCATACACGAATAAAATACCCAGGACAAACAAATTAAAATAAATGTTATTATGAAAAAGTTTTTTATGATTGCCCTTTTAGGGACAATGGCTCTTACAGCCAATGCACAGGTGAAATTCGGTCTGCGAGGTGGTTTGAACCTGACCAACCTCTCGCTTAGTGGTGACTTTTCAGACAATCTGAAGAAAGAGAATCAGGCAGGATTCTATATCGGTCCTACTGTCAAATTCACTCTTCCTATCGTGGGTTTGGGAATAGATGCTTCCGCACTCTACAACCAAAAGAACTCAAAGATTGAAGATGAAACCATCAAGGAGAGCGAGATAGCAATTCCTATCAACCTGCGTTACGGCTTCGGTCTCGGTCAGACGGCAAGTCTTTTCTTCAAGGCAGGTCCACAGTTTGCTTTCCCTGTAGGCGATAAGAATTTCACTATTAGAGATGTTGCTGATTATGAATTGAAGTCGTCAAACTTCAGCATCAACGTAGGTGCAGGCGTGATGCTTCTAAATCATCTGGAAATATCGGCAAACTATAATATCGCTTGCGGAAAGACGGGCGAAGCATCTGTCGGTGGTGTGATAGACGATGCTTTCAACGGCAAAACAAACTGTTGGCAGATAGGCGCAGCATATTATTTCTAAGGCTTTAGCCGTTGACATTTGATATTATGTACGTAGATTGCATACTGCCTGTTCCGCTGAACTCATTATTCACCTATTGGCTCCCACCGAAAATGGGAGCGGTGAGGCGCGGTATGCGAGTCCTCGTCCCTTTAGGGCGGAACAAAACCTACGTGGCAATGGTTGCTGCTGTTCACGATACGGACAGCAGCAATTTTGAAATAAAGGATGTGCTGGAAGTCATCGACAGGGAACCTGTGTTGCTTGAAGACCAGTTCCGTATCTGGGAATGGATAGCGGACTATTATTGCTCCTCGCTCGGTGACATCTTCAAGGCGGCTATACCTGCCGAAATGAAGACCGAGGAGGGCGAACAACGCTATCAGAGGCGACTCGGACGCAGTCAACGGCGGTTGAACACCCTTGAGGCTCCGCATCCTGAAAACATCTCATTATTGAACTCATACCAACAGACGGCATACGACTGTATCTCACGCTCTTTTCAGAAGCATAACATCACACTCCTGCACGGGGTGACATCAAGTGGCAAGACAGAGATATACATCCACATGATACACGCACAGCTCCTCGCTGGGCGACAGGTGCTATATCTCCTGCCGGAAATAGCCCTGACAGTACAGATAATGCAACGGCTTCAGCGCGTGTTCGGTAGCAGATTAGGCATCTATCATTCAAAATATTCCGATCGAGAGCGTGTGGAGATGTGGCACAAGCAGCTTTCCAGTGAGCCATACGACATTATCCTCGGAGCACGCAGTGCAGTCTTCCTACCTTTTCAGCGGTTAGGACTCATCATCGTCGATGAGGAACATGAGACATCATATAAGCAACAGGAACCTGCACCGCGTTACAATGCCCGTAGCGTCGCTATAATGCTGGCACAGCAGGCAGGGGCAAAGGTGCTGTTAGGCTCTGCCACGCCATCAATAGAATCGTACTTCAATGCACAGAAAGGCAAGTATGGGCTTGTGACGCTCACACACCGATACAGCGACATCCAACTGCCGGAGATAAAGGTGGTGGACATAAAAGACCTGCGCCACCGTAGAATGATGAAAGGAGCATTCTCGCCCGACCTCCTGCAAAGCATGGGGGACGCTTTCGCCAGCCACAGACAGGTGATACTCTTTCTTAACCGCCGTGGGTATGCTCCTGTGGTGGAATGTAAAGACTGCGGATGGGTGCCGAAATGTACGGGATGCGATGTGTCGCTAACATATCATCACAAGAGCAATATGTGTACATGCCACTATTGTGGCAAGTCGTACAGAATGCCTGAGGTATGTCCAAAATGTGGCGGTAGGCATCTCATCGATAAGGGAATAGGTACGGAGAAGGTGGAAGAGAACATCAAACACCTTTTCCCACAGGTGAGGGTGGCACGTATGGATCTGGACACCACAAAGACACGCACAGCATACGAGCAGATTATCGCTGATTTCTCGGCAGGCAATACCGATGTGCTTATCGGCACACAGATGGTGAGTAAAGGGCTTGATTTTGATAACGTCGGTGTCGTGGGGATTCTTGATGCTGACACCATGCTCTGCTATCCTGATTTCCGCGCCTTTGAATATGCTTTCCTGATGATGGGACAGGTGAGCGGACGTGCTGGAAGAAAAGGGAAACGTGGGGAAGTCATCCTGCAGACAAAGACACCATCGTTGCCGTTGATATGTCAGGTGGTGGATAATGATTACACCGCATTCTTCTCTTCCACACTCGAGGAACGCCGTATGTTCTGCTATCCTCCGTTTTCACACCTTATATATGTATATCTGCGCCATCGCAACGAGGGCATAGTAAATACGGCAGCAATAGAACTGGCAAGCCGATTAAGGCAAGAATACGGTAATATGGTGCTCGGTCCTGACCGTCCTGCTGTGGCACGGGTACGCTCTTACCACATTAGAAAGATAGTGCTTAAAGTGGAACAGGGAAAATCATTGAGCGCAATGCGTCGCCGATTGAAAGAACTGCAGGAGGCAGTACTTGCCGACAGACATTATAACTCACTATACATCTGGTGCGACGCTGACCCTCTTTAGGGGTAGTTCACATATCAACCTCCCCAAGGAGAAAAGTCAAAAAGGGGAATATCTTTTCAATGTCTTTCCCGTCTAACAGACACTCTGCCACTTGATGAAGATGGAGACTTGGTCTTTTTTGCTGATGTCTTCTTCGATACAGATGAAGATGACCGGCGTGTGGCGGCTTTCTTCGCTGCTTTTAACGCTTTCTTATCTTTGACCATAGGAATAGAGTCCGTGGAATCTTTCTTCACAGTTGAAGAATAGATGTTTTTCTCGAAAGCCACAAGTTCTGCCTCAATGCGCTGTTGCTCCTTCTTCATTGCACTGTCCGTAGGACAATACTGAGACAACGATTTTCCCAGCATGTTATTTGTCTTGTAGATGTCTCCTTTATACTGATGTAGCGTGAAATAGTCTGCCGCACTCATCGTTGCTGCATTGTTATAGTTGCTTGTCATCATCGTAAGTCGGTTGAGGAACGGTTCAAGGTCAGAGAACTTTACCCAGAAAAGCGGATAACGTGTGGTGCCTGCTCCGTATTCGTCCATTGCATGACGTACAGGACATAAAGCAAGAACCTTTGTTGAGAAAGTAGAAGTGTTCTGGTCATAATACGAACATTCCTTTATGTAATAACTCAACACTTCAGATGAAGGCACATCACTATTGTCGATGACATAGCGACCGTCTTTCATCTCATAGTATATATTGTGATTGTCAAGAAATTCTTTCGTATCGACCTTGTCTTTCTCGTTGAACGACTCATTACCATCCAGACGATACTGATAAATCTTCAGATTGCCCGTAATGACAAGGCGGAAGATGAACGTAAATAGATTCATCTGTTTGCCGTTAGGTTCCACTGGATAATAAAGGGCGGCATTGGCATCCTTTGACAAATCAAGCGAACGATAGATATCTCTGCGCCATACCACGTCTTCCGGCATTGCCACTGATGTTGGAAACGTAAGACGCTGACGGTCTGTCACGCCCACAGCATTGGTGGTCTTCTGTTGTCCTTTTCTTGCCTTTGGCTGTGCATAAGATACTGATATGCCAATGAAGAGCAGACTAAAAATAACAAAAACTATCCTTTTCATATTATCAATTATTTCACTATTATCTCCATTGCTTGTGGTAATGTGCGCTGGATTCCGTCCGGACCTGTCGCTATGACGTGAGAGATATAAAAGCGTTTCCCACGCGAGAGAGAGCGGAACATATTTTTCTGTTTTGCAGAGAACGTTGCACCTTCCGACTTCTGCGGTATGGCATTACCCATCTGGTCAAAGAATACTGCCTCAAAACTGATCACACGGAACGGGATGTCAAGCAGTCCGTCATCAATAGCGGCACTGAGAGTTGACAGATTAAGCAGTTGCCCTTTGGCAAGGCTCCCACCCTTGAAACGGTCACCACCACCGAGGTCAATGAATGCCGTAGGATCAGGCAATTTACGCACTTTGTACTTGAACTGTCCCATCTGTTGGTTTCCGCCATTAGCGTGAGAAACGACGGTAAACGTTATCTCACTTCCCGGAGTGGATGGGCGTGCCACATATTTTCCGTTGCCTTTTGATGAGAGTGAACCACCGGTCATGGACATTGTCACCTGATTGAGTGGCACTCCCGGAACACTGACGCTCACAGGGTTGTCATATCCAGCATAGAGCACATTCATAAGGTCTGCCGAGACTGTTGCCGTAGGTTCTACAACGGTGTATTTCTGCGTGAACTGACGCCGTATGACGGTGCTGTCAGATGCGAGCATCTCAATGAATCCGCTTAGGGTAAAGTCGCCAGTATGTGTCGTAACAGTCTCATAGATGCCATTGGAACTTATCTGGCGTCCACCGACAAAGATTCTTGGGCGTTGGGTGGAATCAATGGCTGCCATGACAATCTTGGCCTGGAACTTGCTGCCACGAGTCAGTGTCTGTGCATTAGGGATTACGAAAGCCTGAAAATTATTCACTTTTGCTTCCTGCGGACCCATACTGATGATGCCTGATTCCTCGGCAAGTGCGTGAAGCACCTCACCTTCGGCATAACGGATGTCGCTTTGCAGTTTCGAGAGCTGTGTGACGGCTGCTGCCACAGGCATATTCTCAAAATGATATTCCTGCCAGTTCTTTCCGAATGCTAGTGTGGTTTTTGGTACTTTCGTTGAGAGGTTACTGTTGATGATGTCATACTGATCGAGTTTGGTGATCATCTTCAGTATGCGCTCACGATATATGTTTATCGCATTGAACAAAGCTTCTCCCTTACCTGTACCCGGAGCAAGCATCACATGTGATGCAGCTTCAAGGTCGTCTTTATTCTCAATATCCTTAACGTCGGCATCTTTGCCGTCGGCTTCCCTTACGATAGCCCATTTAAGTGAGTCAACAAAACGGTACAGTTCATCACTTATCCGTCGTGCTTCCGTAGCCTTGTCAAAGTTGGCTTTGATCTTCTTGGGATTAGTCTTCAATTCTTCCTGAAATGCCTTGTAAATGGCATCGTTCATGATATCCGAATTACTTGTGGTCTTCTGCAGACTTTCATCAACAATGGTAAAACCATTGAGCACCTCAGTAGATATATTCAGTGCGAGCATTGCCATCAGAACAACGTACATCAGATTTATCATCTTCTGACGTGGATTCTGTTGATTTTTATTTGCTGCCATACTATTTTAATTATCAATTGCCAATTGTCAATTGTCAATTATTTTTCGTTCCTATATTCATATTGGCTGTCATAGCCTCAATCATACGGTTGTATATCTGGTTGAGTTGCTCAATCTGTGATGCCATCTTACGTGTCTGTTCATTTATTTGGTCAATGACGCTGACTTGTGAACTGGCACTCTTAAGTTGCATTTCGTAAATCTTACATATACTTGTAAGGGTACGATTCAGATTCTCCATTTCCTGTGAGTCTTTCGTGAGTCGCTCACTCTGTTCGCTCACCTTTGTCAGCATCTCGGTAAGAGTGTTCAGGGCACTGACATATCGGCTTTGTGCATCTACCATTTCAGGCGATATCTGTGCCTGCTGTTGCAACCAGTCTGGGTTGCGAAGCACAGAGAGAGCCTCTGCCACATCTGCACCACTATGTTCGGATGCCGTTGTCTGCACATTCTGGAGTTTTTCCACTACTGTGTCAGAAATATCGCCAATCTGTATCGACACGTTGCCCGTACCTGTTTCCAGAGGTTCGATTTCCATGTTCGTGGCATTGTGCTTCTGTGGTTTCTCTTCGTCTTCTTCCGTCTCGTCATCCTTTTCTGCCTCCTTGACATCAAACGGGCGGTCAAAACCCCAGATGAAGAACACAAACACCTCAGTACCCATACCTACGAACAGCATCACGTTTGCCATAGGCAGGTGCGTGAGCTTGAACAGTGTACCGAGAATTACGACTGCTGCTCCCCATGAATATGCGTAGTTGAGGAATGTTTTTCCCGCAATGCTGTCCATCCATTTCTGGAGACGGGAGATTATGTTATTATTCTTGTTACTCATTTGGCTATGTGTTATTATTTCTTCGACTTTTTCTGTTTTTTACTTGTTGTGCTTGCGAGACTTCTCACGCAACGGAAACCTACGTATGAACGTGGCTGATTCTGATATTCATAAGAACGCCATGCACTACGGATATATGATTCGGGGTCTTTCCATGACCCACCGCGCACACTCTTTATCTTCAGGCGGTAAGGGTCTTCCTTTGCTGCCTTATATGATAACTGAGGGTTGATGTCGTTCATTGCGTTAATTCCGGCTTCGGTGTAGATGGTTGATGTCCATTCTGCCACATTACCAGCCATATCAAAGAGACCATTTGAATTTGCCGAATAGTTACCCACACGCGATGTGATAAGGTTGCCGTCCTGAGTGTAATCACCATTGTCAGGTTTGAAGTTGGCATAAAAACATCCGCGTCCGTCCTTCACATCCTTATTATCCCATGGGAACTCCGTTCCGTTCTTGCCACGTGCCGCAAACTCCCACTCTGCTTCTGTCGGCAGACGGTAACGCTGTATATAACGTGCCACGCCACCGAGCCCTTTCAGCAGGTATTCAGTGCGCCATGCACAGAAAGCCTCCGCCTGTTCCCATGTAACTCCCACCACAGGATAGTCATTATATACTGCACTTGAGAAATACTGACGCATATATACCTCGTTCAGTGCATTCGGAAAATCGTTTACCCAACACGTAGTGTCAGGATAGATGTTTACTATGTATGTGTTGAGAAAATCCCAAGGACCGCTCAATGGTCGGTTAATCGTTTCACGGATAATCTGTCCTTCATCATTGATGTATGCAGTATCCTTTGAAATCATAACCACGTCTTCAGGATTGACCTGTACATCTGTATTTAGATTACGTTCTGTAGGATTGATCCTGTTCTTGCGCAACGCTGCTGCAGTATAATCATATATCTCATAACGATAGTTCATCTGTTTTGCGTCAAGCATCTTCTCACCGGTCACGGGATTGGTGACAAACAGGCTCTCGTAAGCACGTTGCTGGTCCTCATCCATCTTCTTCGGTAGGGCTTTCTTCCAGTTTATCATTGGCTTTATCGGATTTCCTTCCTTATCTTCCTCGATGCGGTATGTCTCATCACCACCGTATGCAGGATCAGCGAGACGTTCACGAAAGATAGAGTCGCGCACCCAGTTGACAAACTGGCGATACTCGGAATTTGTCACTTCCGTCTCGTCCATCCAGAAGCCGTCAACAGATATTTCGCGGAGTGGAGTGTTCTTCCCCCATAGAGTGTCAAGGTCTTCAATACCCATTTTCAGTGCTCCTCGGTCGATTCTCACCATTCCGTATGGAGTCGGTTCTGTATAGTTCTGTCCGCTGGCACCAGTCAGTTCGCCTCCTACTGCCATCGCTGATTTGTTGCTGAAGCATCCAGTCAGTAATAAAGACAACACTAAGCCAACAATAGGCAGTATCAATTTTGTTTTCCTCATTATATTTTAATGTTTTAATGTCGATAGTCAACAACTTTTAATTATGAATTATCAATTACAATAGTCTTACGCTTTTATGGCGATTTCTTCCTTTCCTTGACATATTCAGGTCTGTCTGATAGCCAAGCGTCAGTTCATGTGCCCCATTGCCAATTTTCAGTGCAGACGTGTATATTTCATAACTATATCCAAGATTTATCCCATGAAAATCTCCTCCGAGATATATAGTATATGACGTCTTCGGGCTGTATGACACTCCAGCCTCAAGCCTTTTTCCATCTTTGTTGTAAACACCCCTGAGGGTTATATCTGCTTTGTATGCCGTGAGGTCTGTCCTCAAAATACATGAGGGCTGTATATTAAAAAACGGATTTCTTGTCCTGATATTGCATCCACCAAGAAAATAATATGACATGCCGATGTCTATCTGGTTGCGCTCCCCAAGTTCGATAAGTGGCGAATTGAGGTGTTTTGCCGATGCTCCCACATAAAAATTGCGGTGTTTATAGTACAGACCTGCACCGATATCAAGCGAACTGCCGTTCTGTTCGGAATTGATGAATGCAGGGTCATCAGCATCGTCAAGATCAAGTTTTGAACCATCAAAATTCTCGCTGATGAGCCCCACCTGTGCTCCGATTCTCAATTCTCCACCGAAAAGACGCACTGTGGCAGCATACTGCGCACTGATGCTCTGATGACGGAACAGACCTATCTGGTCGTTGATAATTCCAACACCTATACCATGATAAGTCTTCAGGATTTGTACAGGCATATCTGCACCGATATACATCGTCTTCGGGTTGTGAGTAAATCCTGTCAACGACATGTTATAGGCTGCCTGAATATTTATCTTAGGGTCTTTCCCCACTGCAGCAGGGTTATAGAAAGGCTGCACCGCCCAGTATTGTGAGAACGAAGCATCATACTGCGCCCTTGCCGTCATCACCGACAGGAGACAGAACACGGTCAAATAGATTTTGCGCCTTGACACATTCTATTAACGCCCTGCAGGTGGGTTTTATTGTTTCTAGATTTGTCGCTTATTTATAAAAGGTGTTGTTGAATGCGCTGAATTCGTCTTTCCTGCAGACACAGCGTTTCCACCATGCTACAATAAAACCGAAACCATAACCTATCAACTGTACGAAGGCCGCACCGATAGAGTAGATGGCAATACGGAGGCTCTTGGTCTGACGCAGACTGTCAAGAAAGATAATAAGCGCATAAAAAATAATAGGCAACCAAGGCAGTGCTGCAAGCGGATACCACTTCATCCCACCAGCATACTGCATCAACACACGCCCGACAGCCGACGTGAGTACCAATAAGACGACACCGATAGTAAAGACCATCGGCAGGAGATGCACCAATTTGAGAGAATCAGGATATTTCTTGTAAAGATTGATGCGGGCAATACCGGAATTAAACACCTGACGGAAGAACTTTCGCATGTCGGTGCGCCTCTTGTGCCACACCCATGCCTTTGGGAACAGTCGGCAACGATAATCATTTCTAAAGATACGAATGCTGAAATCTATATCCTCACCGAAACGCATCCTTGAAAAGCCACCAAGCGTCTTATACACCTCACGGCGAATACCCATATTGAAAGAACGAGGATAGAACTTGTCAAGTTTCTTCTTTCCGCCACGGATGCCACCGGTAGTGAAAAAACTTGTCATGGAATAGTTGATGGCTTTCTGCATCGTAGAGAAAGAAGCGTGTGCCCTATCAGGACCCCCGAAAGCATCCGTGTCCTCACGCTCCAACTCTTCTGTTACCGATGCAAGATAAGTGTCGGGTAACACCACATCAGAATCCAGAACAATCAGAAACTCACCCTTTGCCCTTTCAGCACCATAGTTTCTGCTTTGCCCCGGACCGGAATTGTTCTTATAAAAATAATGTATATTGAAGGGTTCTGTTCCCTCTGCGAAAGTGCTATACTTCGCACAGACGGCATCGCACTTGTTAGTGGAACCGTCTTCAACAATGATTACCTCAAAATCGCGGAATGTCTGCCGTGTGCAACTCTGTAACAACTCGTCCACCTCATCAGGACGGTTATATACCGGTACTATCAGCGAGAAACGCACTTCTATTCCTTTACGCGCTCAATGTATGAACCATCGCGTGTGTCAACCCTTACAAGTTCGCCTTCGTTGATGAAGAGCGGTACGCGGATTTCAACACCTGTCTCAAGCGTTGCCGGCTTCGTAGCGTTTGTTGCCGTATCGCCTTTGATGCCTGGCTCAGAATGAGTGATGCGAAGAACAGTCTTCACTGGCATTTCTGCAAAGAGCACACTACCGTCAGTAGTATCGGTAACAACCTCAACGATGTCACTCTCTTTCATGAAGTCAACACCTGTGATGAGCTCTTTCATAATTGGAGCCTGCTCATAAGTCTCCTGATTCATGAAGATATAGTCAGTCCCGTCTATATAAAGGAACTGATAAGGACGACGCTCGATACGTACATCTTCCAGTTTGAAACCTACCTGGAATGTGCGTTCTAATACACGACCGGTAGTAACGTTCTTCAGCGTAGTACGCATGATTGTATTTCCTTTTCCTGGCTTTACATGTAAAAAGTCGATGCAGATGTATATCTGACCATCAAGGCGGATACAAGTTCCTTTTTTTATTTCCTGTGAGTTAATCATATTGATGTTAAGTTTAAGTTATTGTTTTGGCACAAAGGTAGTGATTTTTTACAATTCTTTATTGTATCAGTTCATTTTTTACTTCAAGAAGCAGAAATAAACAGCGGCTACGAGACAAAGGAAACTGACATAATGATTCCAGTGCAACTGCTCATTCTGGAACATGAAAGCGGCAATGATCGTGAATACCACAAGGGAGATGCACTCCTGCAACACTTTCAATTGCACCAACGAGAAAGGACCGCCATTCCCAGCAAAACCTATCCTATTGGCTGGCACTTGACAGCAATACTCGAAGAATGCTATTGCCCATGAAAAGACAATCACACCAATCAATGGCCATGAGGCGGATGTGCCGTTCTGCTGAAGTTTTAGATGCCCATACCATGCCAATGTCATGAAGATATTACTGCAGATTAGCAAGAGGATTGTATATAATACATTCATTTTTTCCGTATTTCATTGTTTGCTTAAGTAACAGAAGATTGGGTAGTGGTCGCTGCTCTTGATGCTGTCATCGACCTTTGCTCCATACGATTTCCAACCGTCGGAAGCATATATATTGTCTATTCTCACGTTGTACCCTTTAGCATAGTATGATATCCCCGGTCCGTTACCGGAGGCTACATAGCAGTTGTTCAGCACCTTGTCAATCTGATGATTGGTGTATGAAAGCGGATTGTCATTGAAATCTCCACACAGGATGATGTCCTCTCCCTTGTGCTGTGTTATGAATCGTACCAAAGCTTCAGCTTCGCTGCTACGTATGACAGATGCTGCCATGAGTTTACCCATCATCTTATGCGACTGGGCTTTTATCTGTTCTCCCTTGACCTCATTGTCTTTCAACTCCCGCAACACTTCCTCATATTCTTTTTTATCTGTCTCTGTCAATGAGTTCGATTCTAGATGCACGTTAATGACAATGATCGTATCATCCTTCATCTTTACCCATGATGCCAAGGCACCATTCGAGTTTGATTCCATCGGAATATTATAGTGTCCTACTATTGGATATTTGCTCAGCGTCAAAAGACTATGGTAATTGCTTTTTCCCACCATAGCCGTGTCATAATGTTCGTAGATACTGATGTGTTTTATTGCCTTTTCAAGCGAAACAGATGTACCACCGCTTTCCTGCAGACAAGCAATGTCGGCATCGCACGCTTTAATATAGTCGAATATGGGAAAGACAGTATCTGCATCTCTACTGTGTCCGAATGAAAGAGTGTTGTACGAAAGCACTTTCAGTGCATCATCGGGAACGTCAGTAGGCAGGTTCAACGGGCAGTAACTCCTGATAGGTCCAGCACACAATAACATTCCGCAAATAGGCAGAAAGCTATATTTTCTGCGTACTATCAGCCATAACACAAGAAACAGGATATTGATGATGACAAAGAAAGGGAATGAAAGTGTTATGGTGGAACAATACCCACATGTAACAGGACTTACATATCCTGCATAAGCCACCCCCACCATAGCGAAGATGAGAAGGATGTTTACATAGAAAATGATTCGACAAGTATATTTCCCTATTTTCTGCATCAGAAATCCTGTCTGTCTCTAAAGAATCTGCCTATCGGCCCCCTGCCATTGAAGAAATGATTGTTTCTTCCGCCTCCATGCTGCCAGTAACGTATGAGCAGGAAGCCAAACAACATACCACCCAAATGTGCGAAATGCGCCACGTTGGAATTGCCTGCAAAGCCAGAGAAAAGTTCAATGACGATATAGATGCAGATAAACCATTTTGCACGTATCGGTACGGGTATCGGGAAAATGAAAATCCGCTCGTTAGGGAAAATCATTCCAAACGCCAACAACACACCATACACCGCACCTGAAGCACCGACTGTCGTCCACGAGTTAAGCACCTCACCTATTGGCACGATACCCATACCGGTATTTGCCATCTCGTATGCCCCCAGTCCCATGGCATAGAACGTGACGAGTTGCACAAGTTCCTGAACGATACCGGCACCGACACCACACACCATATAATAAGTAAGGAAGCGTTTTGGTCCCATCACATTCTCTATCGTCATGCCGAACATCCACAATGCGAACATGTTAAAGAAGAGATGTGTGAAACCGGCATGGCAAAACATATAGGTGACGAACTGGTATAGATGGAAATGCGACGCCTTAAAGAAATGTAGACCGAACATATCGTTCAGGTCTACACCTCTCATGCTGAATACATATAATGCAAAGAACGCTATAATGTTTATTATCAGCAGGTTCTTTGTGATGGCCGGGATGTTGCGCATACGCTTTCTTTATGGTTGTTTCCCTATGTAGGCAAGAATACCACCGTCAACATAGAGCACATGTCCATTGACAGCATCGGAAGCATGTGATGCAAGGAACACGGCAGGACCTCCGAGTTCTGATGGGTCGAGCCAGCGTCCAGCAGGTGTCTTGGCACATATAAACGAGTCAAACGGATGACGGCTACCGTCAGCCTGACGTTCACGCAGAGGTGCTGTCTGTGGTGTCGCTATATACCCCGGACCTATACCATTACATTGGATGTTGTATTCTCCATACTCTGAACAGATATTGCGAGTCAGCATCTTCAGTCCACCCTTTGCTGCAGCATAGGCAGATACTGTCTCACGCCCAAGTTCCGACATCATCGAACAGATATTTATAATCTTGCCCTCACGTCTAGCCATCATCTCTGGCAATACAGCAGAAGAGACGATATAAGGAGCCACGAGATCAACATCAATCACCTGCTGGAACTCAGCGCGTTTCATCTCGTGCATCGGTATGCGTTTGATGATTCCGGCATTATTCACAAGGATGTCAATTTGGCCCACTTCCTCATGTATTTTCTCTACTAAAGCCTTCACATCATCTTCTTTTGTAACATCGCACACATAGCCATGCACGTTTGTGATGCCAGCCTCCTTATAGTTGTTAATGCCACGCTCAAGAGCCGCTTCGTTAATGTCGTTGAAAATAATGTTTTTTATACCGGCTGCTACAAAAGCCTTTGCAATGTTGAATCCTATTCCGTAAGATGCGCCAGTAATCCATGCGTTCTTACCTTCCAATGAAAATATGTTTGCCATGATTATGATTATTTAAGGTCTGTGATTTCTGAAAAGTCTTGGTCGCCGTAATCAAGATTTTCTCCGCCCATACCCCAGATGAATGTATAGTTGTGTGTTGCTGCTGCAGAGTGTATGCTCCATTCCGGTGAGAGCACAGCTTCATCACCCTTCATCCAAATATGACGTGTCTCTTCCACCTCACCCATGAAATGGCATACTGCCTGATTCTCCGGCACTTCAAAATAGAAATACGCCTCCATCCTACGTGAGTGTACGTGTGCTGGCATAGTATTCCATACGCTTCCCGTTGCAAGTTCGGTCATACCCATCTGCAACTGGCATGTAGGCAACACCTGATTTACGAGCATCTTGTTAATGTCGCGCTCGTTGCTCATCTCCAACGAACCCATATGAGCCACCACGGCATTCTCTTTTGTCACTTTCTTACAAGGATAAGAGGTGTGAGCTGTTGTGGAGTTGAAATAGAATTTTGCAGGCTTCTCGGCATCATCACTGATGAAAGTTACATCACGCTCACCACTACCAATATATAGAGCCTCTTTGAAAGATAGTGAGAACACCTCATCACCGACTTTTACCTTACCATTTCCGCCTACGTTGAAAATTCCCACCTCACGACGTGTAGTGAAGAATGGAGCCTTTAGAGGGTCAATAGTTTCCAGTATAAGCTCTTCTTTCACAGGCATGGCACCACCCACGACCATACGGTCATACATGGAATATACCATATTTACCTCATCGGCTGTGAATACTTTTTCAATAAGAAAATCGCGACGCAGACGCTTCGTGTCATAGTTCTTTGCGTCTTCCGGATGAGCCGCATAACGGACTTCATAATTAGTTTTCATATAAGTGTATTTTATTTTTGGAATTTATCAGTGCACAAAGATAGTGCTTTTTTCGGTTCTTTACCAACTGCTGTTGTTTATTTTAGCTTAAACAAATAAAAAGCCATCTTCGTGATGGCTTACGTTGTTTTAAAGAGTTGTCCTAGGCGGATTCGAACCACCACAAACAGAACCAAAACCTGTTGTGCTACCATTACACCATAGGACACTCTTGCTTTTTGCGACTGCAAAAGTAAATAAAAAAATACAAATATGCACTATGTGGGAAAAAAATGTTATATTTGCACGCTAAAAATAAATAAGGAGATAAACAATAATAAATAAAACTAAAAAATCATGCAAAACAAAGGACTTGTAAAGTTTATTGCAATCGCTCTGGCGTTGGTTTGTATCTTTTATCTTTCTTTCACCTTTGCTACTAGTCATTATGAAGACAAGGCTGCAGCTATGGGTGAAGAGGCAGGACAGGAATATCTTGATTCCATTGCCAATGAGAAGGTATGGTTAGGCTATACGTTCAAGGAGTGCCGTGAGACAGGTATCGGCCTTGGTCTGGACCTTAAGGGAGGTATGAATGTCATTCTAGAAGTGTCTGTTCCTGATGTCATAGATATTCTAGCAGACCATAAGAAGGATGCTGACTATCAAAAGGCTCTCTCGATGGCTAAGGAAGAGGCAAAGACATCACAGAGTGATTTCGTTACTCTTTTTGCTAATGCCTATAAGGAAGTTAAACCTAATGGACGATTGGCAGAGGTGTTTGCTACACAGCAGTTGAAGGGTGAGGTAAACACGCAGAGTACTGATCGTGAGGTAATAGCCGCTTTGAAGAAAGAAGTTGAGGCTGCCATTGCCAATTCTTATAATGTTGTACGTAGCCGTATCGATAAGTTCGGTGTGGTTCAGCCAAACATCCAGCGACTTGAAGGTCAGCAGGGACGTATCATGGTAGAGATGCCGGGTATTAAAGAGCCTGAGCGTATCCGTAAGTTGCTTCAGGGTAGTGCAAACCTTGAGTTCTGGGAGACATTCAATGCTTCTGAGATTGTACCGCTTCTCACACAACTTGACCAGCAGTTTGCAAATGTTGGCAAGGAGAACGTGAAAGACACTACAGCCGTAGAAGAAACCGTTCAAAGTCCAGTTGCTGATACAGCCGCTGTGACAAAAGATGCAAAGCAGAGTCTTGCTGCTGCTCTCGGCAAAGACGATGTAAAAGCTAAAGCACAGAACAAGGCGTCGAAGATTGCAGAACGCGAGAAGGCTCTCAAGGAACATCCTCTCCTTGCTGTGTTCCAGCCAACCAACGGAAATTCGCTTGCAGTTGTAGGTTATGCTCACTGGCGTGATACAGCAGAGGTAAATAAAGTCATTTATAGCGATATCGCACACAAGGTGCTTCCGTCAGATTTGAAACTCCTTTGGGGTGCAACACCAGCCGACTTCGGTGGTGACAAAATGACGGAGATATTTGAACTTTATGCTATCAAAGTGACACAGAGCAATGGTCGCGCTCCGCTTGAAGGTGATGTGATAACTTCAGCACGCGACGAGTTTGACAACTTCGGTCATCCTTCAGTATCAATGAGTATGAACTCTGATGGTGCTCGCCGTTGGGCACAGCTCACAAAGAACAATATCGGAAAGGCTGTTGCCATCGTCCTTGATGATGCTGTATATAGCGCTCCACGTGTAAACAGTGAGATTGATGGTGGTAATTCACAAATCACTGGTAACTTTACCGTTGAGACCACAAAAGATCTTGCCAATACTCTGCAATCAGGTAAAATGCCTGCTCCAGCACGCATCGTACAGGAAGAGGTGGTAGGTCCATCACTCGGTCAGGCTTCAATCAATCAAGGTATCATGTCGTTTATCATCGCTTTCGTATTGCTGATGATATTTATGATTTGCCTGTATGGCTTCATCCCTGGTATGGTGGCAAACACAGCTTTGTTGCTCAATCTCTTCTTCACTCTCGGTATCTTGACTTCATTCCAGGCTGCACTGACGATGCCAGGTATTGCCGGTATCGTGCTTACTCTTGGTATGGCTGTTGATGCCAATGTGCTTATCTATGAGCGTACCAAAGAAGAGCTTCGCGCTGGCAAGAACGTGCGTCAGGCACTGGCTGCCGGTTACAGCAATGCTTTCTCGGCTATCTTCGACTCTAACCTCACATCAATCATCACAGGTGTCATCCTCTACATGTTCGGTACGGGTCCTATCCGCGGTTTCGCCACAACTTTGATCATCGGCATCGTCTGCTCATTCTTCACAGCAGTATTCCTCACACGTCTTGTTTACGAGCGTCAGATGAAGCACGATAAATGGCTCGGTCTTACTTTCGTCACAGGAATATCACGTAACTTCCTACAAAATGTCAATGTGAACTTTATGAGTATGGCAAAGAAAATGTCCATCATTGTTGGAATCTTTACTATTGTCTGTCTTGCAAGTTTCGGCATCCGTGGCATGAGCAAGAGCATTGATTTCACGGGCGGTCGCAACTATGTTGTGGTATTTGAAAACCCGGTTGAGCCAGAGGCTGTACGTGCAGCATTGGAAAATACTTTTGAGGGTGCAAACACGTCGGCTATTGCCCTTGGTACTGACCATAAGACTATCCGTATTTCCACAAACTATAAGATTGAAGAAAATGACCCTTCCGTTGATGGACAGGTGGAACAGGGCTTGTTTGAGTCATTGCTCAAAGCTGGTTTGACAACACAGAAAGACTTTGAAACTTTCAAAGACCCAGACGTGCGTAATGGTGGCAGTATCATTTCTTCCACAAAGGTGGGTCCGTCTATTGCAAAGGACATCACGTATGGTGCTATTGTATCAGTCATCATCGCGCTGATTGCTATCTTCCTCTACATTCTGTTACGTTTCCGTAATGTAGCATTCTCTGTAGGTTCTACGGTAGCATTGTTCTTTGACACAGTATTTGTGTTGGGTATCTACTCACTCTGTTGGGGCTGGATGCCATTCTCATTAGAGATAGACCAAACGTTCATCGGTGCCATCCTTACCGTTGTAGGTTACTCTATCAATGACAAGGTGGTTGTATTTGACCGTATGCGTGAGAATTTGAAACTTTATCCTAACCGCGAACGTTTCACACTCTTCAATGAGTCATTGAACCAGACACTGGCACGTACCGTAAACACCTCACTTACGACATTACTCGTATTGTTGTGTATCTTCTTCCTTGGTGGTCAGAGCATCCGCTCATTCGCCTTTGCGATGATACTCGGTGTTATCTTCGGTACATTGTCATCTATCTTCGTGGCTTCTCCTGTTGCTTATAAATTCTTGAAAAAGCACGAGAAAAAAGCTGCTAAATAAAGATTAAGGTATAGGGCTCTCATAGTTCAATGGATAGAATAAGTCTCTCCTAAAGATTAGATCCGAGTTCGATTCTCGGTGAGAGTACCTCAATCTTCTTATTGGAGAGATAGCGATATAGCAAAAAAACACTGCAGCTTTAATATAGGCTGCAGTGTTTTTTTGTGCCTTGCACTATTCTACTTTAGACATATCAAAGACCTCACGCACCTATATAATACATCTGTAACGGATAATGGTACTGATGCGTTGCGGAACATGGCAAGAAGCAATTTTGTTGTAGTGTGTTCGGGTATATACCGTATGATTTCATCTGCTTTCTCGGTAGAAATACCTGACTTGCGACATTCCCTGTAGGCGTTGAGCAGACCGATTTCAAGAGCAACAGGCAATTCACTGCGCTGATGATAGAAACTGTACATAACTCTGCTGGCACGCAGATAAGACAGAATATTCTTCTCACTGATGTTTTTCGTATATGACGAGAGGTTGTCTGTGCGATAATAATAGACTTCATCTGCGACAGACGATATGCTCGCAACAGCCACGAGGCGACTCATCGCACACAGATCTTCAGAAAAGTCTATGCCTTCCACAAACAGATTCTCCACATCGTGCAGTACTTTTCCCTTAAACAATTTGCCCCATACTTGAGCCTTCACTATGTTTTGGCACAGTATCTTCTTTATGTATGTCTTATGGGAACCATGATAAGGCGTGACCATCTCTCCTTTCCTGCCGTTGGCATAATAGCAGAAACCTCCTTCAACGATGTCAGTATCATTCTTTCGTGCGGCATAGACAAGCTTTTCTACAGCATCGTATGGCAACACGTCATCACTATCTACAATCATGAAATAATCCGTCCGCAGAGCTTCCGTGAGTCTTTTTCGCGTATAACCTAAACCACGATTATGTTCATTGCGTATGATACGTACATCGTCTTTGCGTAGGGGGTATTTCTCAATGACCTCATGCAAAATCTCTATACTCTTATCGGGAGTACAATCGTCACAGAATACATACTCAATATCCATGTACGTCTGCGAAAGAAGCGACACGGCACATTCTTCGATGTATTTCTCAACACCATATACTGGGATAAGTATGGTTATTCTCATCAGAGTGGAATTTTCTTAATCTTCGAATTATACATGCGTGCTAGTTTGGCAAGCAAGCGCAACAGGGGGAAGAGTATCCTGAATTGTGACAGCACGGCAAATGTGTCTATTATACTGTTGTCAATCCGCACCATTCTACGATAGTCGGCTTTATAATAAGGTGCTATCACCTCTTCCACTATACGGTCGCGTTCCGTCTTGGTTTCACGCCAATGTTGCTGACTCATTCCATTGCCCTCACACACCGAGAGAATCTTATCCGTACAGGTCGGTACAATACTATGTTTTGCCATCGGTTCAACAACTGATTTCAGGTCGGCAATATAAATATATGACGTATCAAACGGATAAGTCTTAATGATTTCTGTTCTATAGTAGGTTGACTGGTGATTTATTCCTACGGAAAGCACGTCATACAGACTCATCTGTGATGGAATATGCCGTAACTCACCACCATACATGGCAGAACCGAGAATGATATCCCCCTCAAGGGCATTCACCTCGTCAAGTGTGGCAGGTGAAGCGAACACATCACCGGCATTCATGAAAACCACGTAATCGCCCATAGCAAGGGAGATTCCCTTGTTCATGGCATCATAGATTCCGTTGTCGTTATCCGACACTATCCTTGTGACGATGTCTGTATAGTCATTCAATACTTCAAGGGTATTATCCTGACTATTACCGTCAATGATAATGAGTTCAAAATGTCTGTAACGGAGTTTCCGCACACTATCCAACGTACGACGGAGACCATCAGCGTTGTTAAACGTAATAGTGATTATGGTATATTGTCTGTCAATCACGGTAATGATGCTTTATTTCTGCAAAGGTAATAATATTTACGATTGTTGACATTACAGAAGCGGAGAAAGCATACGCACAACAGATTCCCACAGACGGATGAAGAAATTTCGGTTATGTGCCTGTTGCGCATTCAACTGTTCGCAGTGTCTCATATCTTCTTCAAACATACGGCGGAAGCGGACGGCTATATCCTTATCATAAATGAATGCCTGCACCTCCATACTGGTTTCAAAACTGCGCGAATCGATATTCACAGAGCCAACGGTTGCCAGCTCATCATCTGAGACAAGCACCTTGGAATGATTAAACGTCTGTGGCTCATATAGCCACACTTTGGCACCGGCCTTGAGAATGTCCGGAAAGAAACTATGCGACGCCCAATTCACGAGCATATTATCGCATCGTGAAGGCACCATTATTCTCACATCCACCCCACCGAGAGCCGCTGTCTGTATGGCAAAAAGCACAGGTTCCGTTGGCAGAAAATAAGGCGTCTCAATATATACATAACGCTTCGCTAGCTGAAGCACTTTGACATATCCCTGTTCGATATCAGGCCATTGCGATGCGGCACTTGAAGCGACCACCTGTATAAGTGCCGAAGAAGAACAGGTGTGTATCAGGGTGTGGGGATAATATCTTTCACCAGACAACAAGGTGCGGTCCATGGCAAACCAGTCAGAGAGAAACACCTTTTGAATGCCATACACGCTACAACCAGTGATGCGCACCTGTGTGTCGCGAAATCCCTGACGGCGTGTACCAATCACATAACGGTCTGCAACATTCATTCCACCAAGATAACCTATCTTTCCGTCTATCACGATTATCTTACGATGATTACGGTAATTAATCTTTGAAGTAAACAGCGGGTATCTCACAGGCAGGAAACTATGGACATCCACCCCACCTTCGCGCAGACGCTCCCAGAAGCGGTTAGATACATTCCAGCATCCTACATCATCATAGAGCACACGCACCTCCACACCATCATGAGCCCTACGCACCAAATGTTCACCAATGAGCGAACCAATATTGTCATCTTCAAAAATGAAAAATTCCAAATGAATATGATGCTCTGCATGGTCAATATCATGTAATAAACGCTCAAAGAAATCTTTTCCGTGAGTGAATATCTCTACTTCGTTGTCAGGGAACGGAAATGCATGGTTCTGAACAGAAAACATTTTTATCAGTTCACTGTACTTTGTTGGTACTGATACTTCCCCAAGACTATTGTATCGCTCCTCAGCACTCTTGCTTGTGTTGTATCCCACGATTTTGCGTTGCGGAGACTGACGGCGATAGTTGCGTCCGAAAAAGAAATACAATATGCACCCAACTAGTGGCAGAAAAAACAGTAGCAACAGCCATGCCATTGTTTTCACAGGCTCTTTTTTGTCCATGACAATCGCCACCATCGTGGCGGCACACAGACAGAAATAAACTGCCAATATCAGCCAATGTACATAAATCATACTGTTGCAAATATAGTGCAAGGCGAGCGCAAAGCCAAATTTATTGAAGTTTTGCCGAACCGAAGCCTAAAATAATGTGAGTTCGATGAAAATAAAGTAAGCAGAGGTCATCAACAATCCAAAATGCGACGGTCTTCAACTATGTAAGAATCACCTTTATCCATACGATGCCTCAAGATTAAACCAACAGAGCCTCCAAATGATCACGATGATTTACCCAAATGATCGCGATAATTTACCTAAATGATCACGATGATTTGATCAAATGATCACGATCATTCGTAGGCTCCGAGCGGAAGACGGCGAGGCAAAGATGGGAAAAAGTCGATTTATGGGCAGTTACAAACTGTAAATTCGTCAAGTTCACGTTGAATACTACGCTTGGCAAAGTCAATTTGGCGAAGCCAAATATAGTGAAAGTCAAAATGAGAGCAAATTTTTATAAAAAAAACTTACCTTTGCAGACATTATTATAATAATATCATACAGTAATGAGCAAGGTAAGGGTTTTAGATAAAGCGTTTGAGACTTCTATCACAAAAGATGAGATAAGTAATCGGATAAAAGAACTCTCTAAAGATATTAACACAGCGTATGCCGATAGGAATCCTTTGTTTCTGGCAATACTTAACGGGGCATTCATTTTTGCTGCTGACCTTTACCGAGAAATCACCATTCCGAGTGAAATATCATTCGTTAAAATGGCATCCTACGAAGGAACGGCATCTACAGGAGTGGTGAACGAGCTCATCGGTCTTAATCAGGACATCAGTGGGCGACACATCATCATCGTAGAAGATATCGTTGATACGGGTCTCACTATGAAAATGATGGTGGACAGGCTTATGGCCTTCCATCCTGCTTCTGTCAGCATCTGTGCACTGTTGCAGAAACCATCAAAACTCCAAACGGACATTAAGGTCGATTATGTTGCATTTGAAATACCAGATAGGTTTGTCATCGGCTATGGACTGGACTACGACCAGCAGGGACGCAACCTGAAAGAAATCTTTTCTATAATATAACATCATGAAGAATATCATAATCTTTGGTGCTCCTGGTTCGGGAAAAGGCACATACAGTGCAGAGATAAAGGAACGGTACGGAATGAGTCATATTTCCACGGGCGAAGTGTTGCGTGCTGAAATCGGACGTGGGACGGAACTTGGCAAAACAGCTGCTGCCCTGATTGATAAGGGACAGCTCGTGCCAGACGAGTTGATAATAAAGATTCTGGCTGACATATATGACCAACAGCCTATGGGGCGAGGTGTCATCTTTGACGGTTTCCCTCGCACTATTCCGCAAGCAGAAGCCTTGAAGGAGATGCTTGCAGAGCGTGGGCATGATATGGGATATATGATTGAACTCGTGGTGGATGAACAGACTCTAATGCAACGCCTCCTTTCCAGAGCAGCAAAGGAAGGACGTACCGATGATAATGAAGACACCATCAAGGCACGATTCGACGTGTATCACCAGCAGACAGAACCACTCATCAAATGGTTTGAAAAGGAAGGCATGCGTCATACATTCCACTGGGAAGGTTCAAAGGAGAAAATGTTAGAGGGAATCTTTGATTTCCTTGACAGAATGAGAGACAACGGCTAATGGAATCAAACTTTACAGATTACGTCCGCATACATTGTCGCTCAGGTAAGGGCGGAAAGGGCTCTATGCACCTGCGTCATGTAAAATACCAGCCTAATGGTGGTCCTGATGGTGGCGATGGTGGACGCGGAGGAAACATCTATCTTCGTGGAAACCATAACTATTGGACACTGCTTCATCTGAAATATCAACGGCACATCTTTGCCGAGCATGGTGGCAATGGTGGACGCGACAAATGCCATGGCACGGACGGGAAGGACATATACATTGACGTGCCATGTGGCACAATCTGTTACAATGCCGAGACAGGTAAATATGTGTGTGACGTGACCGAAGACGGACAGGTGGTACTGCTCCTTAAAGGTGGGCGTGGAGGTCTGGGCAACTACCAGTTCCGCACAGCCACAAATCAAGCACCGCGCTATGCACAGCCTGGTGAACCGATGCAGGAGATGACTGTCGTGATGGAACTGAAACTCCTTGCCGACGTGGGTCTTGTCGGTTTTCCAAATGCAGGGAAGAGCACACTGCTTTCCACCTTGTCATCAGCACGGCCAAAGATAGCCGACTACCCTTTCACTACACTTGAACCATCGTTGGGCATCGTGGCTTGCAGGGATAATAAGTCATTTGTCATGGCTGACATTCCGGGTATCATCGAAGGAGCAAGTCAGGGACGCGGACTGGGACTGCGTTTCCTGCGACATATAGAGCGTAATTCCCTGCTCCTCTTCATGGTGCCGTGCGATACGGACGACATTAATAAGGAATATGAGGTCCTGCTTGGCGAATTGCGTCAGTTCAATCCAGAGATGCTCAGTAAACACCGCGTATTGGCTGTAACGAAATGTGACCTTCTTGATGACGAACTCATCTTAATGTTACGCCAGACATTGCCGAAGGACCTGCCCACTGTCTTTATTTCTTCTGTGGCACAAACAGGACTGGATGAACTGAAAGATGTGCTGTGGCGAGAACTGAACAGCGAGAGCAACAAGTTACAACGCATCACATCAGCGGAAGCATTGATTCATCGCGATATGGATATGAAAAATATCGCCTTTGATGATGACAATGACTGGGAAGAGGATAATATAGACCGTGAGGCTGACGATCTTGAAGACTTTGAGTATGTTGACTAAACAAGATGAAGAATTTATGCGTAAGGCTCTCGTTGAGGCACAATTGGCGGCAGACGAGGGTGAGGTGCCTATCGGTGCTGTAATTGTCCATAACGGACGTATCATTGCCCGTGCGCATAACCTCACCGAGACACTCAACGATGCCACGGCACATGCTGAAATGCAGGCGATAACGTCAGCAACATCCGCCATAGGCGGTAAGTATCTTCATGACTGTACGCTATATGTGACGGTCGAGCCGTGTGTAATGTGTGCCGGAGCAATAGGGTGGAGTCAGGTGTCACGTGTGGTGTATGGCACCCCTGATGAGAAACGTGGCTTTTCATTGTTTGCCCCCAAAGCAATGCACCCAAAGACAGAAATCATCGGGTGCGTACTTCAGAGGGAATGTAAAGAACTTATTCAGGCGTTCTTCAAAGAGAAACGATGACGAAACCGCCTGCACTGAGCATTCTTACTTTTACCTTTTTCGGATTTGAAATTTTTATTTCCATGCGCTGTGGTTCACGGTCATCGCGGTCGCTATAGAGCACGGCACGGTCGCCTTTTTTGAACATCCCACTCAAATCCAACGTCAGTGTTTTCGTTTCCTTTTCAGCATTGTTGCCCGCGACATACCATTTGCCCTCATGCCCGCGTGCGAGCACGACAAACCGCCCCGGGTATCCGTCAATGAAGCAGGTCTTGTCCCATGTGGTAGGCACTTCCTTCATAAAATCCAGACTGACCTTTGGTGCGCCACCTTCCGATTCTGGTTTCAGGTTTTCAGGGGTGATGGCGAAGTTCTGTATCGGGTTCTGGAAGAGCACAGCCTGCGCCAGTTCGTGGCAGTCGGTAGTGCGACGGTGATTTCCTCTCTGATTACCGCGACCGATACGTCTGTTGAGGAACGAACCGCCCCATTCCATACATCCCACTGCGTTGCGAATGAAAGGATGGGTGGCTGTAGCCAATGCTTCTATATCACAAGCATGCTGTGAGAACACAAGATTTTCAGAGGCAAGCACAGCCTCGCTACCCACATAATTCGGGAACATACGCTCCCATCCGCGTGGCAAGGTGCAACCGTGACAGATCACCATCAGTCCATATTCGTTGGCATCAACGAAGACATCTTCATACAGACGCATGGTCTCCTGCTTGTCGCCTCCCCAGAAATCCACTTTTATACCTTTGACGCCCAAGCGTTGCATCCACTTCATGTCACGCCGACGGGCGATAGGGTCGTCCATGATGTTTACGGGTGTCTGCACGATATCGTTCCAATAGCCACTACTGCTGTACCACAGGAAGACATCCACCTTTTGACTCTGCGCATAACGGATGAGCTTCTCCATCTTCTCATATCCTAACTGTTTGTCCCAACCGGCATCGATGAGGATGTATTTATATCCGAGCGTATGCGCAAGGTCTATGTACGCCACCTGATCGTCCCAGTTCATACTGGCATCCTGCCATACTATCCAGCTCCATGTGCTCTTGCCGAATGAAGAAGAGGAGATGGACGGATGCACGTCATATAGTTCGCTGACAGTGTTCCATGGTGCTGTGGTCTCGACTATAGGTTTAAGCGTGTTTCCTACCGTTATGGTACGCCAAGGTGTGCTCCCCGGTAAAGAGAAAGCAGGGGAGATAGTACCGTTTCCGTTGTTCTCCTCCATCATTGGGAACTCAACACTATAGAGGTTGCCATCCTGTGTATCGCTCAACCGACAACCGCAGTAATTTCTATCGGTGCCCGTCTCGCTCACAAGTGCCCATCCGCTTTCGCCTATTCTGAACAGACATGGGAAAGTATAGCCATGCCCATAAAAAGAGCGTGATGCCATCGGTGCATCGTATGCATATTCTTCCTCGTAGCTTGGTTTTGAGCGTTTCCATCCTATCATGGCATGGCTTTGCGGAGTGAGGAATGTGGTCGTGCCATCCGGGAAACGGAAACCCGTCAACTCATCATCTATGCGCACGCTTGCTCTATCGTTTTGATATGGTATTTCATAACGGAAAGCCACATCGTTGTTACTCACAGCAAACATAATGCTGAAAGTCTGCCCTTTCTCATTTTTCAATGTCCACAGAAGGGTGTTTGCAATGTAATTCACCTCCGAACACTTCGAGCGGTTAAGGGTGTAATGCTCCTCACGCTTGCCCGAGACTGCACTCACCGTTTGCAGGGAACGCGAGAAGTCGGCATCGTTTGTCACAAGTCCCAATGGTGAAGAAAGCAGTATCGCCTTGCCATCGTATGTGACGCTGTATGTCGGCTGTGAATTACTGATAGTGAGCTCCACGCACAGACGCCCATCCGGACCGGTTACGGTTTCGGCTCTGGCTGATGTCGTCCATACAGCGCATAACAAAATTCCGAATAGGAGAATAGAAAATGTCTTATTCATTGTCTCAGTCTTTAGGTGTAAGTAATTTTTTATATTCATCCTCAGAATGGAGAAGGCGTATTGCCTCTGCCAAATCCTTGTCGTAACGGAGGCGGAAGCGGAAAGCACCGCGATGACCATAGAAATAAGTCATTATCTGCGAACCGAGAAGTTCCTTAATATCATCTTTGTATTTCATCAGTTCGGCACGGAGGTTATGTTTGAGTTTGTTTTCCATTGCCGTAATTTCTCCGTTGACATCTTCCAGATATCCTTCTGCCTTTGCTGCCTCTTTCAGTTTCTTCAGCACTTCGCTTGTGAAACTGCTCATCTTGAAGCCATTGTCTATGCAACGTGTGCAGAAGCCTTCATAGTCTGCATCTGTGAGTTCGAATTCTGTAGGTGATGCCACCTGTGGATGAGAGGCGCAGTAGTTGCACACCCAGTCAAAGAACGTGTCTGTGGAATCCACCACCTCCGACAGATAAAAAGCGAGGTTGGATATCGTGTCCGGTTCTGTCTTGATGTCTGGCATGATGCCACGCCCATCGCGCACCATGCGTCCTCCACGGGTGAGGAAGGCATGAGTGAGCGAATCAGGGATTTCATCTTTCTCAAACCTTGCCTTATCCGTACGATTATACGAAAGTTCCTGTATGCACCGTCCTGATGGGATATAGTATTTGCCGACAGTCAGTTTCAGATTGCCACCGTATGGCAAATCTATAGGTCGTTGCACCAGTCCTTTGCCGAAGGTGCGCTGACCGATGATGACAGCACGATCAAGGTCCTGCAGCGACCCAGCAACAATCTCCGATGCTGATGCCGAATTCTTATTAACCAACACCACCACCGGGCAGATGGTGTCCAGTGGTTCCATAGTGGTGGAATAACTGCTGCTGGCTTGTGGCAGTTTGCCTTTTGTATTGACGATTTCGGTGTGCTTCGACACAAAGATATTTACCACATCCACTGCCTCGTTCACCAATCCTCCACCATTGCTCCGCAGGTCGAGCACAAACGAGCGTGCCCCGTCGGCTTTCATCTTCGCCATAGCGTGGCGCACCTCTTTGGCACATCCGCCCTCCACAAACGACGTTAGATATAGATAGCCCACGTCTCCATCACGTATTTCCGAAGCGAGTATTGTAGGCACCTGCGTTATCGTGGCGCGTGTTATCTTTTTCTTCATCACTTTGTCCCCTCTGCGGATTTTGAGCAGGAATGTTGTGCCTGCTTCTCCACGCAGGTGTGAGGTGACGTACGAGAGTTCCTTACCCTCCATTTTCTCGTTATCCACAGCCACTATCACGTCGCCTTTTTTCAGTCCTGCCTTTGCTGCCGGTGAGTCTTCAAACGGCTCATCCACCACCACGCACTTCTTGGTGAAACTGTAATGCACCGTCGCTCCCATGCCGGCGTATGCTCCTGTCATACCTTTTTTATATGCATTCTCTGTCGGGAAATACTCCGTGTATGGGTCCATCTGCGACAACATACCTTTTACGGCATTTCCTATCACCTGTCCAGCGTTCAGCGTATCGACAAACATCAAATCGAGATTCTTGTAGATGGAATTGAATATGTCCAAGTGTTTCATCACCTCAAAATTATGTGATGTCGTGTTTTGTGCTCCTATGCCCATGTAGCACATTGCTGCAAACAGCGCAGAGAATAAAAGTCTTATTGATTTCATTTGTTAAAAGATACTAAATTTCTTATTTTCCTCTTGCCTAAATATAATTATTCCTTACCTTTGCATCCGCCTATGCGAAGATAGGTTGGTTTTATTGCTTCAGTAGCTCAGTTGGTTAGAGCACCTGACTGTTAATCAGGGGGTCGTTGGTTCAAGCCCATCCTGGAGCGCACTTAAGGAAGATTTCGGTCTTCCTTTTTTTTATGCCCTTCCCTGACGCTCGTTGTGCCTCTTTCATTTGCTACGCACAGGGTGGTGCAAAACGCGATACAAAATTAGTGCAAGGCGAGAGGAAAGCCAAATTTTCGAAGAAAAAGAGGATAAATATTTTAGAAAATTCAAGTTTGCTTGATATTTTACAAAATATATTTGGACTCATTAAAGACGCAAGTCTATGGCTTTTCAGTTTCTGCAATATCGGCTGCACCTCGGCATAGATTAAGTGAACTTATCTCTGCTACCTGTAAACAGGGGCTCCTTTGTACGGATAAACCCGCAGTTGTCGCAAGCAGAGAGACATTCAGTCTCTCCGCCAGTTTGCACGAACTTTGTCTTGATGCTACCAAA
>JAGHTU010000050.1 GCA_018065185.1 Candidatus Equicola faecalis
ACAATAGTTCGTTAAAAATTTGAATAATCACGCAGCGTCCGAGACGCCATAATATAATAGTTCTTTGAAATCGTTGGTATTTAATAGCCTGTGTGGGCGCATTCCAGACATGCGAATAAATCTCTGTATCATATCCGCATTGTGAATCAGCGTCTTCACATTAGAGACTGAAAGACGAGCACCGCAGCTCCGTGCAAATGCCCTTGCCACGTTGATGGAGGAGAGTGACATGTTGAAAGCAAAGTCCAGAGACTCCGTCTTTCGTGACTGGCAATGTGCGAGTCCGGTAAACTGCTTTGCGTCACGGTAAAGGTACTCAATTTGGAAACGTGTCCTGTAGATGTCCATGATGTCCTTGGCAGACATCGAGGTGTCAGTAGAGAAGAACACCTTCCTCTCCTGAGTCTTCTTGCCTGGTTCGGGGCAGTCAACAATGACCACCTTGACCTTGCGCTTGAGACCTGCCGACCAGACCACCGCAGAATAGAGTGTAACCGTCTTGTCATCCGACATGATGTCTTCACTCACAAACACATTCATGTCGGGATTCTTGATGTCCACCTTGTCACCATACACCTTAGGCCTTCCACGCTTGCCAGTCTTTGGCCCATCGTAAAGATAGCGCAGTCTTACATCGCTCCTGAATCTGCTTATAAGGTTGAATCCTAAAGCAATGAGTCCATCCACAAAAGGTTTCTTCGAGAAATAGGCATCCGCCACGATCGTCTTGCAGACTTCCAGAAGCGCATCCTTCTGAGAGGCAACAACCTTGAGATACCATGCCAGCAGGGAATTCGGGTCGTCCATTCCCGCAAGGTACTTGGGAGGACGGCCTTTAGACACGGTATCCACCGTCTGCACAGCCCTGAGGTGTACAGCATCGCGATCATCTGCATCAACAAGCGCTATGCCCAGAATCTCAAGGCCCCACTTTGCGGCAGATGCGCTTCCACTCCAGAAGTATCCCGTGCCGGGGGTGTGCTTGCCCGACTTGGGAATGTAGCTCGGGTCGATGGCGATTGCAATCCTGTGCTGGAGCTTCTCCCTACAGTACGCAAGGTTATATCTCACCCAGTCAAACTTCTTCTGGAAGTTCTGTCTGAAACGGCTCTCGCAGCAGTCGCTGAACAATGCCATTTGGGTGAAATTCTTACGTTTCGTCATGCTCAGGAAAAGAATTGAGGTTGTGATGAAGAAGGTTTCAAAACTTTTTCGTAAATTTGCAGTGCCATTAAGGGCATCTCTGATGATCTTGGTGAGCTGGTCAAGTGGCTGATTTTCCATTAGCAAATTGGTTTGTGTAGCAACTGCTAATTTACTATTTTTTAGCGACTTGACCAAATTTTAAGACACTTATTTCCAG
>JAGHTU010000004.1 GCA_018065185.1 Candidatus Equicola faecalis
AAAAATGTTTTGCCAGTTAATTTGTCAATCATTTATCCCTCATCACTCGAAAAAACTCTGCGTAGCACCTGCAAGGTGCGTCTCTGCCCTCTGCGTACAAATCTTGAGCCACCTTGAGATGGCTTGACGGAAAGGAAATGCCTTTTGCAAGCTTACTTGCAGAAAGGGATTTACTTTCAGGCAACACCTCACATGAGGCAAGATTTGCTCTGCGAGAAAACAGAAATAGACACTTTTGGCGAACTGATAATTGACAATTAATAATTTATAATTCACAATATGGACAACGAACTTTTGAAACAATGTATGGATGTAGCTCAGGTGTGGGCTACAAGTGAGATATTTGACCCTCAGACACGTGCTGAGGTGAAAGCCATGATGGAAGATGACGATAAGAGTATGCTCATCGATAGTTTCTATCAGACATTGGAGTTTGGCACCGGTGGTCTGCGTGGCGTGATGGGTGCAGGTACGAACCGCATGAACATATACACCGTGGGGACAGCCACACAGGGACTGGCAAACTACTTGAAAAAGAATTTTGCCGACCGTGAGAAAATCAGTATCGTGATAGGCACCGACTGCCGTAACAACTCTGACGTGTTTGCGCGCCGAGCTGCAGATATTATGGCTGCCAACGGCATTTATGTCTATATCTTCGACGAGATGCGCCCAACTCCGGAGGTATCGTTTGCAATACGCCACCTGAAATGCCAAAGCGGGATAAACATCACAGCATCACACAACCCACGTGAATATAACGGCTACAAAGCCTATTGGGAAGATGGCGCGCAAGTGCTCAAGCCACACGACAAAGGTATCATCGAAGAGGTGGAGAAATGCTCGTATGAAGATGTAAAGACGGGCGGTGACGAGAAATTCATCATCACCATTGGCGAAGAAGTGGATAAGGCATACCTTGATGCTATAAAGACTCTGTCCATCGACCCAGAAGCTATCATGCGCCAAAAAGACCTTGGCATCATCTACACCCCTCTACATGGTGCAGGCATGATGATCGTGCCACAGGCATTAAAGATGTGGGGCTTCGAGAACGTACACTGCGTGCCAGAGCAGATGATAAAAGACGGAAACTTCCCAACAGTGGTAAGCCCTAATCCCGAAAACGCCGAGGCTCTGACACTCGCCATCAAACTGGCAAAGGAGAAAAATGCCGACATCGTGATAGCAAGCGACCCTGATGCTGACCGTATAGCCATCTCATGCAAGAACAACAAAGGCGAATGGGCTATCATCAACGGCAACCAGACGATGCTCATCTTCCTTTATTACATCATAAAGAATCGCGTGGATAAAGGCCTCATGAAAGGCGACGAATTTATCGTCAAGACCATCGTCACAACAGAAATGGTAAAGAAAGTTGCTGATAAATACGGCATCTACATGGGTGATGTCTATACAGGGTTCAAGTGGATTGCCAACGAGATAAAAATCAACGAGGGCAAGAAGAAATATATCGGTGGCGGTGAGGAGAGCTTTGGTTTCCTTGCAGAGGACTTCTGCCGTGACAAAGACTCACCATCTGCATGCTGTCTGATAGCCGAGATATGTGCATGGGCGAAAGATCAAGGTAAGAGCCTTTGGGAAATACTGATGGAGATTTACACCGAATACGGATTCTCATACAACAAGGCTGTGAACGTGGTGCGCCCGGGCAAGAGTGGTGCTGACGAGATAAAGCAGATGATGGAAGACTTCCGCAAGAACGCACCAAGGGAGATTGCAGGTAGCAAGGTGGTGACGTACAAAGATTTCCGCTCGTTAAAGGCAATAGAGGACGGCGTAGAGAAAGACATCGTAATGCCAGACACGAGCAACGTACTGCAGTATTTCTGCCAAGATGGCACAAAGGTCAGCATCCGTCCTTCAGGAACAGAACCGAAGATAAAGTTCTATATCGAGACAGGAGCACACTTCTCCACACCTGCCGACTATGACGAGGCTTGCCACGAGGCAGAGGAAAAATGCGCTGTCATCATCAAGTCGTTAGGAATCGAATAAACACCTTATAATATCTTTTTACGAAATAAGGAGTAAAGCGAAACCTTTACTCCTTATTATTTTCACAATTTGCGGTATGCAAAATGACTGAACGTGGCATAGCCCTCACCACATACAAAAAGTCCTGGTAATACGCTCTGAAACTCATACAGAGTGTTATGGTTGTAACCAGAACAATTCATTCCCCACGTCTCACGTTGCCAATGCTGTCCGTCCAGACTATATTCACTTGTAACCACCTGACGATTGTTCCGCAGACGGAGCCAAAGATGCGAAGTATTGTTCATGCCGGCACGAGAGCCCGCACCCTTGCGGTAGCGATAGCGACGCGAAGCATCAAAGCCTGTCCCCATAAAGAAATCGCTGTTGTAATAAAGGACAAGTCCCGCGGTCACATTGCCATGAAGTTCTATTTCAGCCTCAAACTCGTAGGCTTCTGTGCCTGCCACGAACATTATCGGAGACGAATCAGCTGGTGTTATCCCTTTACCTTGCATCGTTAGCACACCATTAGAAACACTGATACGCTGCGGTTCGTAATTCTTGTAAAACTTCCATTCATAGCCTATCCTAAACTCCCCGAGATGAGTGAAACGAGAAACTTCTGGTGTGGGTTTCACATCTGGCACTGGAACTGGGCGCGCCACGTCGGTTCCCTTTGAGCGAAACCAACCATCAGCGGTGAATTCCACAGGCTCAAGCAACGTCTGACGACCAAGGGACGTAAAACTATTCTCATAGGCGTGATATACAATCCACCAATCTCCATTCGGTGTATCTATCAGCGAGCCATGCCCACGCGACCACCACATGTCTGTATCCTTGTAGGTGTGAACGAGTGGATTATACGGTGAATCCTCCCACGGACCATTGATAGACTTTGAACGTGCGCACACCACCATGTGACTTGTCGGTGGACCTGCCGTACCTCCTTCAGCATTAAGGAAATAATAATAGTCGCCCACCTTGCGTAGTTTCGGCCCTTCGAGGCAGAAGCCTTCAGTGATCCAGTCATCAGGATACTGCCATCCATGATAGATGACTTCTTCCGTTCCGTGGATGATGCTCAGCCCATCATCAGCAAGACGCACGCGCTTTCCGCCACTCATAAACATCCAACGCCTACCATCTTCATCCACGACATGGCACGGGTCTATGTTTCCTATCTTCAGATCAATAGGGTCACTCCACGGACCATAAGGCGATTCAGCCCAAGTCACAAAGTTTTTCCGCCCAGAAGGATGAGCAACAGTAAAATAGATATAGTATTTTCCATTGTATTTACTGATATCTGGAGCCCAGACAGAACCGAGATAGGTCCTGAGCGCGAAACTGATAGGTTCCCAATGCACCAGATCGCGCGAATGGAACACCACAAGTCCCGGCTGATAGTCAAAAGCAGAATGCGTCATATAATAATCCTCACCCTCACGCATTATCGTCGGGTCAGGGAAATCTCCACCAAAAATAGGATTAGTATAAGTCTGTGCATTCATCATTAAAGACTGCACGAAAACAAGAAGAAATATTATCTTTTTCATCTAAACTTATAAATGGTGGTTGAACGGAATGTTTCGCCAGGATTCAACTGCGTTGATGGGAATTGAGGGTGATTAGGACTGTCGGGGAAATGCATTGTCTCAAAGCATACGGCATTTCTGGCAGGATAAGCCACGCCTCCCTTACCGATGATGTTGCCACGATGGCCATTGGCAGTATAAACTTGAACACCAGGTTCTGTGGTATAGACCTCCATAGTAAGACCAGAGGACTTGTCTTTCAATCTCACTACAGCATCGTCCAAAGTATGATGAGAGAACTTGAAACAATGGTCGTACCCCTCGCCTATCGCACGTTTGTGCGTAAAATCAAACCGCGTCTTCCTGACAGGTAGCAGACTGCCGGTCACATTCTTATTGTCATCATATTCCAGCACACTATCAGCCTTCACCCACAGCACCTCGGAGAGGATGTCGCGGTCGTGTCGCCCTGAAAGATTGAAGAAACTGTGATTTGAGAGATTCAGCACAGTCGGTTTTGTGGTCGTCGCCTCATAGTCAATACGCAGAGCATTGTCACAGGTAAGGGTATAAGTCACAAACAGCGTCAGTTCACCACTGAATCCGCTCTCACCATCGGGAGAGACATAACACAGTTTTATGCTGTTGTCATCTTTCGATACGACATCAAAATAGCGATTAGCAAAGCCTGGCTTTCCGCCATGAGAGACGATAGTGCCATCAGATTTCCTGACACGTCCTATGTAACGCCCTACGACAGCACCAAAATTCTGCTTTACCTTGGAATAGGCATCCAATGAATCAAAGCCGAGAACAACATCTAACTTTTTGCCTTTCCCATTCGGCACCTCCAGAGAGACTATGCGTCCGCCATAGTTCGTAACATCCATCTTCATGCCGACAGGATTGGTGAGAGAATACAGCACGGGCTGTTCCTTTTCCTTTATTGAAGCTATGAGCGCAGACATATTCCTGACATACGTTGATGTAACAATAGCCATAATAGGAGAATCAGGCGTATAAGGAGATGTGTCGTACTCATCGCCGACATCTGTTGCGGCATACGCCTGTTCCTTACTCGGCTGCATATTGGCAGTCGGTGCCTTATACGGATGAGAGATTTGTCTTATCGGAGACAGCCAGCAGCCACGTGGCGTCAGAGAGGAAACGATGGCATCAGCATCAACTTTCGGCATCCACCTGTTGCCACGGTCTCTGTTTCGTGGCTGATTTATTCGGTCAATATTTATCCATGCCGCAGAACTATAGTGTATGATTGTGTTTGAGAGGTCTTGATCCGTATAGTATTCTCCATTATATATGTTTGACCCTCTACGATGTACATAAAGAGGTTTCCCCGTATCAGGATCCACAAAACGTGGGGCGAGGAATGAATTCGGGTCATACTGCTTCTGTCGCCATTTCTTCAAGTCACTTTCACCAAGTTTCTGCGACTGGAGAAAAGCGATGGCTTCAGGGATTCGCCGAATAAAGAGCGAGTCGCCTGTCTTGTCGAAAAAATCCTTGCAGACGCGTATCATCTTCAATGTTGTTGCTGTGTTTACGGCACGTGGCTCATACGAGCGTGCATGTGCCGGTTTTAGATCAAGGGTGTATTGGTCGCTCCAACCAGCATAAGGCAACGGTTGCTGAAGTTTCGGTATAAGGTACATCGCTTTCCTTGCACGCTCCATCAGATCCGCACGACCAAGTTTTTCGCTACATTCCTCAAGGAAACTTATGTTTTCAAGGAGCACCTCATCGTTGAGTGTGATGAAGGAAGAATAGTCGGCATTGCCTCGGAACGGATGGTCGTACATCAATGGGAAGCGTTGTGGCCAACCGCCATTATCGTACTGGCTGTCACAAATAAACTGTATCACCCTGTCCAACACCGTCTTATATGTCGCATCTTTCTTTTTCAGATACAGATTCAGGAAGAAATGCGCCACATGTGCCGTCACCTCATCATCAAATGTCGCATTGCCGTAATAATGTTGAAACTCCTCAAGACGCCAACCGCTCTGCCCAATTGTTGCATACCATTGCTTCAGGAACTCCTCACCACGCAAGTCGAAACAATAATTCCAGCCACCACTCGGATGCTGCCCCCTCATCAGCACGTGCGCCACCTTTTCCGCCTGCTCGTAGTAGTATTCATCACCTGTCGCATCATACGCCTCAAGGAGAATGTTCCCCACTTCCGGAGTGCTCGTTGACTGTATCCACACCATATTCTCATTGGCTTCCATCTCGCCCCAACAACGGGAGAAATCAGGCAAATAACTCCATACGAATCCACCGTCATGACTCACGGAATCCATCATGAACATGGTGGCACGCTTCATCGTCTGCTTTATTTCATTCAAACCGACACCAAAGGTCAGTTGACAAAAAAGCAGAGTGCATATCAACATTAAACTGCGTTTCATAGTAATCTGTTAAGTTTTGACAAAGTTAGTGCAAATCAAGGATAAAGCAAAAAAATGACTTATGTTATTTTAGATTTAGCTTGCGAGTGTGAATAGAGCTTGCTCTGATTAACACTCACAAGTAAATCGTTAAATCGTTAGATTTTTGCTTTATCTTGATGCTGCCTAATTTGCGGCAAGCGTAGCGAAGGCGAAAATTAGTGCAAATCAAATGTAAAAAGAAATTTTATTTGTGTAATTATTCAGAATACCCTAACTTAGCATTTCAAAATCATAATGATGTGTGTGAGATAATACAGAAATACTTTTCACTAAGCAAGGAACAAGAGATGCAGTTTCACGCTCTTGATGCGCTTTACCGCGAATGGAACGCAAAAATAAATGTCATCTCCAGAAAGGACATTGACAACCTGTACCTGCACCACGTCCTACATTCGTTGGCAATAGCAAAAAAGATGGAAGATGACGGACTTGACAGAAGCGTTAGGAAAGTGCTTGACTTTGGATGCGGAGGCGGTTTCCCGGGTATTCCGCTCGCCATAATCTTCCCACATATACAGTTCAAACTCATTGACAGCATCGGGAAAAAAACACGTGTAGCACAAGAGGTGGCAGACGCTATCGGATTGAAGAACTGCCGTTGCCAGCATCTGCGCGGACAGGATGAAAAGGAACCGTTTGACCTCATCTTATCGCGTGCTGTGATGCCACTGGGCGAGATAATAAAGATTTTTCCACACTCGCCACTCATCTGCCTGAAAGGCGGCAATCTGGAAGAGGAGACTAAAGACTTTCAGTCACGCATACAGATGACACCTATAAGCGACTACTTTGCGGAAGATTGGTTCATTGAAAAATATGTTTTATCACTAAAATAGAAAGGAGAACAATGCTCAACATCAAATGCTTTGTCGTGAATCCGATACAGGAGAACACATACATCGTGAGCGATGCGACCAAAGAAGCCGTCATCATTGACTGCGGTGCATACTTCCCGTCAGAGAAAGCAAAAATAGAAGACTTCATCCGCGAGGAAGGGCTTAACGTGAAGCATCTGCTACTCACACACAGCCATTTCGACCACACGTTTGGGAACAGTTTTGTCTTGGAAACATATCATCTGACACCTGAAGGATACGGGGGAAAAGAAATCAGCTTTGGCGAGCATCGTTTTCAGGTCATTCACACCCCAGGACATGCGAAGGATGCCGTTGTCTTCTTCTGCTCGGAAGAAAAGATTGCTTTCACGGGCGACACTGTGTTCCAGAACAGCATCGGACGCACAGATCTTGAAGGAGGCAACTATCATGAACTTGAAGCATCCATTGCCCTACTCAAGCAAATCATACCTGACGACACAAAACTCTATCCGGGACACGGACCATCCACAACGATGGGCGAAGAAAAACTCATGAATCCCTTTTTTGAAGGTCAATAGCTCTAACTCACAACGCATAATCCTTTATTATGGAAAAAATCATTATGGGCATTGACCCCGGCACAAACGTCATGGGCTACGGAATCATCAGCATTGCCGACCGCAAGGCAAAAATGGTAACAATGGGAGTTATAGATATGCGGAAAGTAGGAGACACATATCTAAAACTCGGACATATCTTTCAACGCATCACAGGCATTATAGACTCTTTCCATCCCGACGAACTGGCAATAGAAGCACCTTTCTTCGGGAAAAACGTTCAGAGTATGCTGAAACTCGGGCGTGCACAGGGCGTTGCCATCGCTGCTGCCATCAACCGCGACATACCTATTCATGAATATGCGCCAACAAAAATAAAACTCGCCATCACCGGACAAGGCAATGCCTCTAAAGAGCAGGTGGCAGGAATGCTACAGAGGATGTTGAACATAAAGGAAGAAGAAATGGGCAAATTCCTTGATGCTACAGATGCGTTAGGGGCTGCCTATTGTCATTTCATGCAACAAGGACGCCCCGAGAGCACAGCATCATATCGAGGATGGGGCGACTACGTGCGCCAGAACAAAGAAAAAGTGATAAGTCAATGAAGTGGTTTCTTTTCCATCGGAATGAATTGCTACTCATGCAGGCTCCAGACGGCACTTATTCTGTGCCACAAGGCGACTCCTGTCCTGTACACGCACTGAAGGAAGAATGTATAAACACCATTTGCGGAGTGGCAACAGCAAGAATAGAATCACAGGACTTCAGCCCACTGACGGCAGTACCGCTACGCCAGTCGTTCTTCCTTATCAATAAGGCAGACTACCGTATGGCAGGTAAATGTGCCGAACTGCTTTATTGGAATGAAAACACGCTGTTCTGCAGTGCTTGCGGAGGAAAGATGGAAAAGAGTAGTGAAATAAGCAAACGCTGTTCACAATGTGGGCGCGAAGTGTGGCCACTACTTGCCACGGCTGTCATCGTGCGCATCACACGCACCTCCCCCGGCAGTCCTGTTCGGAACGATGAGATACTGCTGGTACACGCCAAAACATTCAAGCGAGACTTTCAGAGCCACGTTGCCGGCTTCGTCGAGACAGGCGAGAGTCTGGAAGAAACCGTCTATCGCGAAGTGATGGAAGAGGTGGGACTGAAAATAAAGAATCTGCAGTATTTCGGTTCGCAGTCATGGCCCTACCCGTGCGGACTAATGGTGGCTTTTACTGCTGAATATGACTCGGGCGAAATCCGTCTGCAAGAGACGGAACTCACGAAAGCCCAGTGGTACAGGAAAGACCAACTGCCAGAATTACCCGATAAGGCCTCTATCGCCCGACAGATGATTGATGACTGGGCAGACACTCAAGTCCTGCCACAATGACTTCATGCCTCACCCGTGAACTCTTCACGTTAAAAATCATTTTTTAACTGTCAGTAAATCGAAGTTTTTACATCCTTGCCTCGCCGTCTTTCGCTCGTTGCCTACAAATCATCGCGATCATTTGAGTAAATCATCGCGATCATTTGGGTAAATCATCACGATCATTTGGACGAATCATCGCGATCATTTGGAGGCTCTGTTGGTTTGACCTTGAGGCTTCGGTTGCTCGGCTTTGAAGTGTCGTATTGTTCAAGATGCCTTTTATAAAGAAAAATACTCTCACCTTTCAAGAGGTTCAGCGATGAAAAAAGAAGTGAGAAACAGAAAAAACAGAGCTCAGCATCTTTTGATGCTGAGCCCATTTGTTTGACGTATTTTTTAGTCCTTAATGGCAGAAGACAATTACTGTACCTTCTTCCATGTGAAAGTGGCGGTGTAGCGTGTGTGGTCTGTTTTTTCGCGGAGGCCAGACCATTTCATTATGCCGTTCTTCATTTCAATGATGTCCCAACTCTCGTAATCGTAATCTGCTCCTGGCTTTATACGCCATCGGGAAGTGAGCCAATCGCCGTCAATGTTGTATTCGTTATCCACATCTGTACTCGGTTTCCAACTGTCTCCATACTTGTCGTAGTATGTATATGTCCCGTCTGCCTTATATTCGATGCGGTGGTTTATGTCTCCAAATGTCTCTTCTCCAGTCATCTCCACGCCTTCCCACATGCCGATGATGTCTTTGGAATAATCAGCGGTGACTTTCTGGAAAATAGTACTCATTTTAATAGGGACATATTCATCACCTATTAATCCGTAGTCATCTTCACATAATTTGTTTTCGTCAATGGATGTTATTCTAGATCTGATTTTAGAAGATTTATCCTTATCCACAAAACTCTCATATAAATCACTTCCTTTAACTTCATATTGGAACTTGAGTTTGTTTTGCCATAGGTATTGACCTTCAAAATAACGGGATGTAGAATAGGTGCCTTCTTTGTTTGTAAAAAATGTTTTGACTAATCTGTTGTTTGTTAAGACATCCGTCCCATCATTTACAATCTTTTTCCACTTTCCGATAATCTTGGTTTCTATTTCCTTTTGTGATGGGGAGTCATCGCTCTCTGAACAGGATGAAAGTGTTACGATTGCTACGATGCCATAAATGGCTAGTTTAAGTATTTTCTCCATAATTTATAAAATTTAATGCGCAAAGATAAGAAAAAGTGGACAAAGTACGCACGATTAAGAAAACATTTTACTTTTTAATGTTTCTCACGCGCGCACGCGCGTACCTTAATAAGGTGTGCCGAACATTATCATAAAATAATTTTATAATTTTCAAGAGAAATTAATTACATCATCATGGCATCATCATGCTTCCGCTTGCTTGCGAAAAATCAACCCATCAACATGGGCAAATCAAGCCGTCAACATGAGCGAATCGAGCCATCAACTTGAGTGAATCGAGTTGTCTCGTTGTACATCGTGATGGTTAGACTCGTTCCTCACGATGGAAAGGCAAAGGCAATCGAGCGTTTGACAAAAAACATACGTCAGTTTGAAGATTTCGAGACGTCAGATTCTAGGGACAAATGGCAGTTTTTGACCATAAAAAACCAGAGGCTTACATGTACGTCAAGCACTCATTGAACCGCATCGTAGTTAATTTATGTTAATGCTTTTTCACTGATTGTCATTCTTTGCCTATCTTTGTCCCCCGATAAAAATCTTTAATAACAAACAAAACACAATTGCCTATAGGAAAAACATTACATCTATTGAATTAAATTTTAGTGTAATGAACAATTTTTCACAAGTAACGGATGAGCAACTTGCCCTTCGTTATATTGATGGTGACAACAAGGCTTTTGATGAGTTATTAAAGAGGACACAATCCAAACTATACGATTACATCTTCTTTATGGTGAAAGATGCCCAATTGGCAGATGACATCTTTCAGGACACTTTCATCCGCGTCATTGACAGTATGCACAACGGACACTATACCGAGAACGGCAAGTTCATGGGCTTCCTGATACGCATAGCACACAACCTTGTGATGGATCATTTCCGTAAAGCAAAAAACAGAAAAGTGGTGGAGTCTGACGAAGACCTCGCCATTACCTCCTACAAAAGTGGAGAAAACATGGACATCAATCGTGAAGATATTTACGTACACGACCAATCCGTAAACGAACTGAAAATACTGATGAACTCACTTCCGGAGAACCAAAGGAAAGTGGTCTATATGAGATGCTTTATGGATATGAGTTTCAAGGAGATTGCTCAAGTCACCTCATGCAGTATCAACACTGCGCTAGGACGTATGCGCTACGCAACCATAAATATGCGCAAAATGGCACGCGCACACAACATTTCTATGCCAACTCTTTAAGAGAGCGTATGCACCCTATCGGGTCAGCATTACGAAACACATAACTACCACTGACCAAAACATCAGCACCGGCTTTAACAAGACGCGGTGCTGTTTCATTCTGTACACCACCATCGACTTCTATCATAGCCTTGCTTTCGGTGCGGGCAATCATTTCTCGGAGGTCACAAATCTTAGTGATGGAATCTTCGATGAACAGCTGCCCACCGAATCCGGGATGGACACTCATGATGAGCACCATATCAACATCTCTCACTATATCTTCCAATACGCTGATAGGTGTCTCAGGATTTATCGTCACCGCTGCCTTCATCCCTGAATCATGAATGTCGTTTACGACCTTACCAAGATTCTCACATGCTTCGTAATGCACGTTCATCATCATTGCCCCAAGAGCCTTCACCTTATCAAGATAATTTTCAGGATGCACCACCATCAAATGAACATCCAGTGGTTTTCTGCACGCCTTCGCCACAAACTGCAATACGGGAGGTCCGAATGACAGATTCGGAACAAACACACCATCCATCACGTCAATATGAAGCCAATCGGCATCACTGGCATTTATCATCTGCATTTCGCTGTCCAGATGCAGGAAATCAGCAGCAAGTAGTGAAGGTGCAATCTTGACCATAAGAATTATAATTTATGCATTCGGTACTGACTTTACCTCATTCAAAGAATAGGCATACCGACGGATAAAGTCCAAAGTATGCTGACTTGGGCGTGGGGTTGCATTAAGTAAGGAATTTGGTTGAGTAAAATATATCATAGGCTTTGCGTATTTTATTTACATAAATGTAACGTGGCAAAGGGTGCGTTTATTACATTTTATCAGCAAAAAAAACATCTTATCGAAAAACTTACTCAAACTCATTCAAAGTGAAACTCTCTACCATGTTGACCATTCAGGAACTCACGATACGTCATACGCTTCTTGCCCGCCACCTGCAGTTCCAATATCTCAATGCTCTCCTCATGAGGCTCAACGGAAAATATTTTCACTGACTGTCGCCTGCCCATAGCATCAACAAGTTCTGTCCATGCCGTAGGATAAGGCGAAAGGCCACGCACAAAATTATAGATTTCACGCGGAGAGCGATTCCAGTCAATGCGCGTATTCTCCTTAAAAAGTTTCGGAGCAGGTTTCAAGCTATCATCACCGACAGGCTGGGCTATGGTCTTCACCCTGCCGTCAGTCGCAAGAATCTCTTCCAGCGTCTCGATACAAACCTCGCTACCAAGTTTCATCAGTCGTTCATATACGTCTTCCACGTTGTCGCTGTCCAAAATCGGTGACTTGCGTTGCATGATTATCCTGCCGGTATCTATCTCATGGTCGAGGAAAAATGTCGTAACCCCTGTCTCCTGCTCGCCATTTATGACAGCCCAATTGATTGGAGCAGCCCCACGATAGTGCGGAAGAAGTGATGCATGGACATTGAAAGTACCAAAACGTGGCATTGCCCACACCACTTCCGGCAACATACGGAATGCTACGACCACCTGAACATCGGCATGAAAAGAACGCAACTGCGAGAGGAATGCCTCATCCTTCATCTTCTCTGGCTGCAACACCGGCAACCCTTGTGACAAGGCATACTGTTTCACCTCCGACGGATGCAACACCGACATGTGCCGTCCCACAGGGCGGTCTGGTTGTGTCACCACCGCCACTACGTTGAACCCACTTTCTACAAGGGCTTTCAGGCTCTCCACAGCAAACTCAGGAGTGCCCATGAAAATAACTCTCAAGTCTTTCTTTTCCATCTATTCCTCCGATAAATCTGCAACTATCTTTCTGTACATGCCATACATACGTTCACGCGTGATATAGCCCTTCAGCATACCGTTCTCGTCCTCCACCGGCAGATATTCGGCATGCGTCTCATCAAAGATACGCATCACGTCATTCATAGGGTCGTTGATGCTGAGCAACGCCTTTGGTGCGTGCATGAGTTGGGCAACCGTAAAACGCCCATAAAGTTCTGTCCTGAAAATGATATGACGTATCTCACGCACATCCACCTCACCCTGCAAATGCCCATCTCGACTGACGACTGCCATCACAAACGTCTGCGAATTGGAAATGGCATTCACGAGTTGTCCCAGATTCTGTTCAGGCAACACCCTGTCAACATCTTTTTCAATGACGGACTCCAGATTCATCAGCGTCAGCACCGTGTGGTCTGTATGGTGTGTGAGCAGAATACCTTTCCGCGCCAACTGGTTTGCATAAATGCTGTGTGGGACAAATATCTTTATCGTCAGATAAGAACATACGCTGACAATCATCAGCGGGAGCATCAGTTCATACCCCCCTGTGAGTTCGGCGATAAGAAAGATACCTGTCAGCGGTGCGTGCATCACGCCACTCATCAATCCAGCCATGCCCAGCAGTGCGTATGTGTCGTATGCAACGAACTGCCCCAACTGATAATCATTCAGTAGGTGTGCAAACAGAAATCCCGAGAGTGCGCCAAGAAACAGGGATGGGGCAAAGATACCACCCACACCACCGACACCAGTCGTTGCCGAGGTGGCAAGCACCTTTAGAAGAATCGTCATAGCAACGAAGAACACCAGCATTCCACCCTCACCAGAAAACAGCGAGCCATCCATCATCGAGTTATAGTCAGTCGGAGTCCTACCATTGAGTATCATCATTATAGTCTGATACCCCTCCCCATATAACGTAGGGAAGAAGAATATCAGTACACTCAATATGGCTCCGCCAAATATGATGCGCACATAGAAATGATGACTGAGCTTTGAGAACATCCGTTCACAGACATCCGACGTGCGGACGAAATACAGGCTTATTAACCCACAGCAGATTCCGAACAGTATGGCAAGAGCTATGCTTCCCAGTTGCAGACGGAACATCTCGTGTGATGGTTCATAGGCAAACATCGCCGTCGAAGAAGTGAAGAAATATGTCAGTGATGTTGCGGTGATAGACGATATCAGTAGCGGTAACAAAGATGACATGGTAAGGTCTATCATCAGCACCTCAACGGTAAACACAAGACCGGCTATCGGTGCTTTGAAGATGCCAGCCACGGCACCGGCAGCACCACAACCGACAAGAAGCATCAGCGTCTTTGAGTCCAACCGAAAGAAATTGCCTAGATTGCTACCAATGGCAGAACCCGTAAGCACTATCGGTGCCTCGGCACCCACCGAACCACCGAAGCCGATGGTGATGGCGGAAGTGAGCATACTGCTCCATGTGTTATGTCGGCGTATGCGTCCACCACGGCGCGAGATGGCATAGAGGATATGCGTTATCCCATGCGACACATTGTCGCGCACCACATAGCGCACGATGAGTGCAGTGATGAGAATACCTATTGTGGGCAACACCAGATACACCCAGTTCACACTCGTCACGGCAAGATATGACTGCACCAGATGCTGAACAAGACGGATGAGGAAATGCAGAAGCAATGCTGCCCCACCCGACAACAAACCGACAACAAATGAAAGCAACAACACCAGTTGCTGCTGCGTCAGATGCTTTCTCTGCCAGTTGTTGAATTGTTCAAACGGTTGCATCATGCTTTTATTGTCTTATTATCTTCACCTCACCATTAGAGGAAAGTTTGATGATGCTTGATGGTTGATGCGGTTCATGTTCCTGTCGGCGTGCAAAGCACACGTAATCTACTGCATCGAGAATTTCCTGACTTATATCCCGATAGTTCTGTGCCGCAGGTTCGCCACTGATATTGGCAGAGGTGGAAACGAGTGGCTTCTGGAAACGGTAACACAACTGCTGTGAGAATCTCTCGCGGGTAACCCTCACGGCAAGACTACCATCTTCTGCCACGAGGTTCGGAGCCACATTCACGGCATCGTCAAGGATGATTGTCGTCGGTTTGTCTGCAATATCAATGATGCTCCATGCCACCTCAGGCACATTGCGGAAATAACGCTGCATACGCACGTCACTATCAACAAGGCAAATCATTGCCTTCGAATCATCACGATGTTTTATCTCATACACTCGCCTTACTGCTTCGGCATTCGTCGCATCGCAACCGATGCCCCACACCGTATCCGTGGGATAGAGTATCACCCCTCCCTCTTTCAGCACCTTGACGGCATTCCTTATATCCTCTTCTTCTTTCATGACGTTCAGAATTCACTTGTGAAATGGAAGCGTATGTTCTTGAAATCCTCCTGAGCCATCTGCAACATATAACTGCTATCGGCAAGAAACACATCACGCCCATCCTTATCCTTAGCAAGATACTGATACTTACGTTTCTTGAAATTATCCAGTTCCTCCGCATCATCACTCTCTATCCAACAAGCCTTGTAAAGATGAACTGGCTCCCAACGGCAACGAGCGTTGTATTCGTTTTCCAAACGGTATTGTATCACCTCAAACTGTAACTGACCGACAGTACCTATAATCTTGCGATTATTGAACTGGTTGACGAACAACTGCGCCACACCTTCGTCCATGAGTTGGTCGATACCCTTATTCAACTGCTTTGCCTTCATCGGGTCATCATTTTCAATATACTTGAACATCTCCGGTGAGAACGATGGCAAACCACGAAAATGCAACTGTTCGCCCTCCGTGAGCGTGTCGCCTATCTTGAACGTACCATTGTCTGGCAAGCCGACGATGTCTCCCGGATAAGCCTCATCCACCGTACTCTTGCGTTGGGCAAGAAACTGTGTAGGTGAGGAGAAACGCAACTGCTTGCCATGTCTCACATGAAGATAAGGGGCATTGCGCACAAACTTACCACTGCACACCTTACAGAAAGCGATACATGAGCGATGATTTGGGTCTATATTTGCCGTTATCTTGAAGATGAACCCCGTGAACTTATCCTCTTCTGGACAGACTGTTCTTTCTTCTGCCTCGACCGGTCGTGGTGAGGGAGCAATCTTCACAAAACAGTCTAACAATTCCTGTACACCGAAGTTATTCAGTGCACTACCGAAGAACACTGGTGCCACATCAGCCGCCAGATAGTCGTCAACACAGAACTCTGGATACACGCCTTCGACAAGTTCCAAATCCTCTCGAAGTTTCTTCGCATTGCCCTCACCCACCATCTGCTCAAGTTCTGCAGAGCGGATGTCCACCTCCACCTTCTCCGTCACGCGCTGTTTGTCGGACTTGAAAAGATTAAGGTTGTTCTCATAGATATTATACACTCCCTCGAATCTTGCGCCCTGATTGATAGGCCACGACAGAGGTCGCACGCTTATCTGCAGTTCCTGTTCCAGTTCATCCAACAGATCGAAAGCATCACGCCCCTCACGGTCCATCTTGTTGATGAAGATAATAACAGGCGTCTTGCGCATACGGCAGACATTCATCAGTTTCCGCGTCTGCGTCTCCACACCTTTTGCACTATCCACTACTATAATGGCAGAATCCACTGCCGTAAGTGTGCGGAAAGTATCTTCCGCGAAATCTTGATGACCCGGTGTGTCCAGAATATTTACTTTATACCCATTATAGTCAAACTCCATGACGGAGGTTGATACCGATATTCCACGCTGCTTCTCGATATCCATCCAGTCGCTTGTGGCTGTCTTGCGTATCTTGTTTGACTTTACGGCACCCGCCACCTGTATCTGACCGCCGAAGAGAAGAAACTTCTCTGTCAGTGTTGTCTTTCCAGCATCAGGATGAGATATTATGGCAAAGGTGCGCCGTCTTGATATTTCGTCTTTCATCATCTGTTCGATTGTCAATAGTCAACAACTAATTATCAATTGTCAATTATCAATTTTATTTAGTATTCCAACGGTTTCTCCTTATCCTTGAAATAATAGTCATTCAACAATCCGATAAAGGTGGTTATCTCCTTCACCGCACGTTGGGTATCTTCACTTATCTCTTTCTTCTGTAATTTCAGCATCATCACACCATACAAAGCATCAAAGCAGGTCTCGATTTCACCATGAGCAATCTCACCTGCCTTACGGCGCAGTTCCACGATATATGGCAACACCTTATAATACTGTGCCACATAGAAAGGATATTTGCCTGAATTCAGCAACAGATCGTTGAGTTCGCACAGCAGTTGCATCGTCACCTTGTTTATCTGCAGATGCCCCTGTTCCGTGATGCCTTCTTCCTTCATCATACGCACAAGATTGTGCCACCATGTCTCTTCCTCATCAAGGGCATCACCTTCCAGATGGAACGTCGAAACATATTCACGCCTGATGCGCAGCAGGTCGCACCTATAAGCGCGTATTATATCCTCCACCTGCCACATATACAGCAGATATTCTGCAATGTTGGTCTTACGTAATTTTTCGGCTATATACATCCCGTATTATATAATGAGTTATGTGTTATCGGATTATGGTCAAAGGCTCTTTCCATCAGTTCCTGACTATTAACCCTTTCCCATCATTTATGCATCCAGGATATTATGTGCAGGCAATGATGTGTCGGGCAGTGAATAAAAATCGGTGCAGGTGCCTATCAATATATACAGCGACAGCAACACCACAATAATTCCCATGACACGATTTATCAGAATGATTGTATGATCGGAAAACCTGTCGCGCAGTTTATCAATAGCAAACGTAAAAGCAAACCACCACAGCAATGCACCTATTATTATCCCCAGAAAACCGACACACACCTCAAACGGATGTTCGGGAACAACAAATGCAAACATTGCAAAAGCTGCTGTGAAAAGAAGGATTATTGCCGGATTGGACAAGGTGACGAGGAATGATGTCCAACCATTGTACCAATATGTGCCCTTGCCATTCCTTGCACGTTCTTTCTTGTTCTTTGTCGGATTACTGAAATAAGATATTATGCCAAATATGAAGAGGGTCACTGCTCCGATAATCTTCATCCATTTCATGTTCTCGGCATCTTCTATGAGCGGAGCTACGAAACTCATTCCAAAACCCGTAATCACGGCATAAAAAAAATCGCTCACGGTGGCACCTATACCAGTGGCGAAGCCATACCAACGCCCTTTGTTCAGTGTCCGTTGTATGCACAAAATACCAATAGGCCCCATCAGGCATGATGCCAATACACCGATTGCCATACCCTTGAGCAACAATTCAAAAATACTGACTGAATTATACCATAAATCCATACAAATGGCAAAATTACTGCAAGAGGAGAGAAATGCCAAATTTTTTTTGTTTTGTTCTCGTCTTGCAGTAATTTTGTCAAATGATGAAAACATTTATATACCTACTTGTTTGCCTCGCAAATATTGCATCGGCAAATGCAAAGATTGTAAATCCGGACCGTACAGGCTTCAGGTTCACTGACATTAAAGTCGTAAATGCAACACCCGTAAAGGATCAGCACAAGTCTGGGACATGCTGGTGCTATGCGACCTGCTCTTTCCTTGAAAACGAAATTTTGCGTAAGACAGGAAAAGAAGTTCATCTGAGCGAAGGTTTTGTGGTCAACCACTGCTACATTGACAAAGCCGTGATGAATGTCCGTATGGATGGTAACACCTTTTTCACAGAAGGGGGCGACCCAACAAATGTCGTTCATGTATGGAAGGACTATGGTATGATGCCACACGAAGCATATACCGGCATGCAGAATGGCGATAGGAAATTCAGTACCCATGAATTGACAGATGCACTTTCAGGCTATCTGAATGTAATCAACAAGCACCAACTCGGCAAGATTTCACCTTCATGGCAACAAGGCTACAAAGGTATTCTGGAGGCTTTCATGGGTGAGATTCCAAATAAGTTCATCTATCAGGACAAGGAATACACACCTAAAACATTTGCTGCATCCCTTCAAATAAATCCCGATGACTATCTGAGCATCAGTTCTTTTAATCACCACCCTTTCTACGAACCATTTATTCTTGAAGTCCCATATAACTGGTTGTGGTATAGCTTCCAAAATATCCCCATTGATGAACTTGTAGAAGTGGTTTATAACGCTATTGATAATGGACATACCGTCGCCTGGGTTGCCGATGTCAGCGAAAAGGGCTTCAAATGGTATAACGGTTATGCCATCTTGCCTGAGGAGAAAGACCTGGAGGACAAGGCGGGCAGTGATATGGAGCATTGGGCAAAGATGAACGATGCTGACCGTGAGAATGCTATCTGGGACATAAAGGGTCCTGTCAAGGAGAAATATGTCACTCAGATTGAACGTCAGGAGATGTTTGACAATAAGGAGACGACAAATGACCATGTTATGGTGATTATTGGTACTGCCAAAGATCAGAAAGGCAACAGATATTTCAAGGTCCAGAATAGTTGGGATAACAACCAGATTTATGGAGGATTCTTCTATGCAAGCGAAGCATACTTCCGAGCAAAGACTATAAGCATTATGATTAACAAGAAAGTCATTCCTTCAAGGATTGCCCAAAAGATGGGACTATAATTGAGAAATTATGCGTACCTTTGCATAAGATACCCAATTATGGATAAAACTTATTACAATATGTTGAAAAGAATATTTACACTCACATTCAGCGTAGCTATATTAGTATGTGCAAATGCACAAGGACCGCATAATACTGGTACATACTACAAAAATGCAGATGGCAAGAAAGGTGCAGCACTCAAGACAGCACTGAGCGGGATTATCTCTTCCCACAAGACCATACCATATTCGAGCCTTAATGATTATTATTCAAAGACGGATGCAAGGGCCGACGGCAAACTATGGGATATGTATTCAAACATTACCAATTATTCTTTCAGTTCCACTGGCGGAAATTCCAAAGAAGGAGCAGGCTGGAATAAAGAACACTCCATACCGCAGAGTTGGTTTGGCGAAGCATCACCGATGAAAAGCGATATTATGCATGTCATCCCGACAGACGCATACATCAATGGCATGCGCGGCAACTACCCGTTCGGTGAAACGGCTAATCCAAAAAAAACTTCGGCAAACGGATTCTCTAAATGTGGCACTTGCTCTGTAGAAGGCTATAGTGGAACATGTTTTGAACCAAATGACGAGTATAAAGGCGATTTTGCTCGTATATACTTCTACATGGCAACATGCTATGAAAGCCGAATGAGTCTATTCACTCAAAGTAATGGAAATTATTGTTTTGACGGAAAACAGTATCCTTCTTTCAGGCCGTGGTTTCTGGAGATGTTGCTGCGATGGGCAAAGAACGACCCCATTTCGCAAAAGGAGATTGACCGCAACAAGGCTGTATTTGACTGTCAGGGCAACCGAAACCCATTTGTAGATTATCCCGAACTTGAGCAATACATTTGGGGCAACTGCCAAGACAGGGCATTCAGTTATGACAAATATGTAGGACCGGAACCTATCCTCTTGCCTGAGACACCGTATGCTATCGCTGCAACGAACATAACTGCAACTTCGTTCACTGCCAATTGGGAATATGCCGACAATTCCAACTCATACACCATCGAACTACGAAAGACACAACAGGGTGCGAGTGAAGATATGACAGTGATGACGGAGACATTTGCAAAATGTGAGGGAGACGGCAACACAGATAACAACGATTGCGACAAATATATGGACAACACAGGTTGGACGGGTGCCGGCATCTATCCAACAGGTGGTCGTATCAAACTTGCCTCTAGCAAAAAATCCAGTGCTCTAACCTCACCGCTCCTCACAAATCCAAGCGGACATGTCATAGTGAAATTTACGGAAATAGCATATAATAACGATGCAACGACTATCACCATTTCCATTGTGAACAGCGATGGACAGGAAGTAGCGAAACAAGATATCCCTGCCGAGAAAAAAATCACCACACATACAGTTGCTTTCAACGATATAAACACAGATTACAAGGTTTCATTCACGACAGAAAAAGGCGAACGGTACTATCTCTCTTATATAGAAATCATAGCCGGTGGTGGAGCACAGACCATTATTGAAGAAACGAAAGATATCCATAATTTATCCTACACATTCACGTCTCTTTCTCCTGACTACCAATACTCTTATCGTGTGAAAGGAGTGAATAAGGACGGTGAGTCTGACTGGAGCAACAGGATTGATGTGGATTCTACGTTGAAGATTGTCAGCATCAGCCAGTCTGCGCAAGATGACGGAACGCCACTTTACAACATCGCGGGACAGAAGATGACGCACAAAAAAGGTATCGGCATCCGCAAGGGGAAGAAATATTTAATTCACAACCCATAACCCAAGATTCATACACTATGAGATTTAGCATCATCATACCTTTTTTTGGTAGTGCGACACAGGACACACAGATGAGCGCCTCACTTGAAAAGTGTGTGAAGAGCCTTAACAATGGAAAGTATGAAGACTGCGAGGTGATAATTTCTACAGAAGGCGAATGCCTGAGTTCATCACGCAATGCAGGAATTGCCAAGGCGAAAGGCGACTATCTCCTTTTCATCGATGCAGATGATTATGTCAGTGACGGATTACTTGCCGTACTCTCCCGCTATATTGACAAATACCCTACAACAGATATCATCGAGTTTCCCGTCATCGTTCATGAAGGAGCAAAAGATGAACATCTCATCACTTTCGGAGAGAAACAATACACTGACCTACAGAACGACTATTGGTTAGGGTGCAAGGCTTACGACCACACCTACGCATGTAACAAAGTGTTCCGCCGCGCGCTGTTCGACACCATCCGTTTCCCCAAGGGCAGAAAATTTGAAGATGTATATACGTTACCTGAGTTGCTGGAACAGGCAAAGGTGCTTATTACCATTCCTGAGGGGCTTTATCATTATGTCTGGAACAGCAATGGGATATGTGCGCATGCTACGGGAAATGACCTATTGCAATTACTTCAACTGCACAATGATGTCATAACGAAATGGGATTTGAGTATCAAGGAGAATTTTGAAACATATTTTCTTCATCTTATCAACATACAGATTACAGTCTATCGTAAAACCGGTAAGAACATTATCCTTCCTCCCTACCCTATCAGGCACATTCAGGGCAACTGGAAAATGCGGTTAAAAGCCGCAACGTACCGTACATTTGGAATCAAAACACTTTGCAGATTATGGAAGTTCCTCTAATAGCATTTATAATTCCAGTGTACAACACGCCACAGGGACTGCTTGAAGAATGTCTTGAGAGCATCGCCAAGATAAATGTGGAGAAGGAAATCATCATCGTTGATGATGGCAGCAAAGCGGCATATACAAATCTTTATGAAGAGAGATATCACATTGTCCACATAGAACATGCCGGGCTTTCTGTTGCCCGCAACTTCGGGTTGCATAAAGCCACAGCCGACTACATCCAATTCGTTGATGCCGACGATAGGCTCTTGCCAGACATCTATCATCAGATTGCGGATATAGTAAAAAAGGAAAAGCCAGATATATTCTGCTTCGGATTAAGCAATAATGACACTCTGGAGAAACATACAGGCATAATAAAACACACAAAATACAGAAGTGGGGCTGAATATATGTATCGGCATAACCTGCATGGCAGCGCCTGCGGATATCTATTCAGACGCAGCATACTTGGAAATCTAACATTCACACAAGGCATACTGCACGAAGATGAAGAGTTCACACCATTACTCTTTCTTAACGCCCAAAACGTCTTCAACACTAATCGGATTGCATATTTTTACCGAAAGACGGAGCACTCGATAACACATTCCACAGACGAAACCCACATCCGTCAACGCCTGAACGATTTCCGTGACATTATCATCCGACTGCAATCGCACTGCACATCTTTACACGATGAAAAACATCGCAGGGCTCTGCAACGGCGCATTGCACAACTCAGTATGGACTATATATATAATATAATAAGGAATAGACAACGGACGGAATTGCGCCAGAGAATTGCCGAAATGAAACAACATCATCTCTATCCTCTGCCACTACGTTCCTACACATTGAAATACTATATTTTTGCATTATTGACACGATTATGAAAATACTTTTACTCGGTGAATACAGCAATGTACACAACACATTATCCGAAGGATTGAGACAACTAGGACATGACGTTACGCTCATCTCAAATGGTGATTTTTGGAAAGACTACCCACGCGACATCGACCTGCAGCGCACATACGGTCATTTCGGAGGACTGCGTTATTACATAAAGGCATGGTGGCTGTTGCACCGGATGCGCGACTACGATATCGTGCAATTCATCAACCCGATGTTCCTTGAACTGAGGGCGGAACGTATATTCCGTTTCTTCCGCTATTTGCGTCGGCACAACAGGAAGTTGGTGCTTGGGGCTTTCGGCATGGACTACTACTGGGTGCATGAGTGCGTCAGGAACAAACCACTGCGATATTCCGACTTCACCATTGCAGGAAAACTACGTGAAGATGTGGCTGCACAGAAATATCTCCGCGAATGGATGGGAACAATAAAGGAAAGCCTGAACATTGACATTGCTATGGGATGCGACAAGATAATAACGGGACTCTATGAATATGATGTCTGTTACAGACCTAATTATCCCAACAAGACCACGTTCATACCTTATCCGATTAAGGTAGAACAGAGCAACATATCACTTGAAACACCGGAGAAGATACGCTTCTTCATCGGCATCAGCAAGGACCGTAGCGAATATAAAGGTACTGACATAATGCTGCGCGCGCTTCTTCATCTAAAAGAGAACTATCCTGATGATGTGGAACTAATGAAAGCAGAAGGAGTTCCTTTCAAGCAGTACGAGACCATGATGAACAACTGCGATGTAGTGCTTGACCAACTATATTCCTACACTCCAGCCATGAACGGGCTTCTGGCAATGAGCAAAGGCAAGGTGCTCGTGGGTGGCGGTGAAGAAGAAGGTTACGAGATTCTCGGTGAGAAAGAACTGCGCCCGATAATCAATGTGCTACCTGACGAACAAGATGTGTATTCAAAACTCGAAGATCTGGTAAAGCATAAAGAAAGGATACCGACCCTGAAAGCTCAGTCAATGGAATACATACGCCGTCATCACGACCATCTAAAAGTAGCGAAACAATATGTTGAATGTTACACAAATTGATAACAGACAACAGTAATACCCCCCTGAGACACTTTGCAACCATATAAAAGTTGCCTCTGACCATACTACACCTCGATGCCGAGCGACCGAAGCCTCGGTGTCAACCCAACGGAGCCTATAAATGATCGCGATCATTCACCCAAATGATCACGATGATTTGCCCAAATGATCACGATGATTTGCCCAAATGATCACGATGATTTGTAGGTAACGAGCGGAAGAGGGCGAGGCATTTATGGGAACAGCCCCCCACAAAATGGGTTTTAATCAAGTCTAAAGACAACAAAAAAGGCTTTGGGTTTCTTCCCAAAGCCTTTTTACTTATAGTGATGCTGCACTTATTCTGCGGCCTTATCTTCTGCTTTTGGAGCAGGAGCTTTTTTCTCTGCTTCCATCTGTGCCTTGAGCTGTGCCAAAGCATCAATGTCACCAAGAGTAGTGCTTGCAGCCTGATTCTGGATTGTAGGAGTAGCCTCTTTCTTTGCTGGCTTACGTGGAGCTTTCTTCTCAGTCTCCTTCTCCTCTTCGAAAGTGCGGGAGTGAGAGAGAATGATACGCTTTGAATCCTTGTTGAACTCTATCACCTTGAATGGCAATACATCACCCTTTACAGGAGTTGTACCATCTTCCTTTACAAGATGCTTAGGAGTGGAGAAACCTTCAACATTTTCTTCCAAAGTGATGACAGCACCCTTGTCCATGATTTCCTTAATAGTACCCTCATGTACACTTCCTACGGTATAGAGAGCCTCATACTTATTCCAAGGATTCTCCTCAAGCTGCTTGTGACCGAGACTCAAACGGCGATTCTCCTTATCTATCTCAAGTACGATAACATCAATAGGAGCTGCTACCTGTGTAAACTCTGCTGGATGTTTAACCTTCTTTGTCCAACTCAGGTCGCTGATATGAATCAAACCGTCAACACCTTCTTCAAGTTCAACAAATACCCCAAAGTTAGTAAAGTTGCGAACCTTTGCTGTATGCTTGCTACCGACAGGATATTTAGTATCAATATTCTCCCATGGATCTGGCTTGAGCTGCTTGATACCCAAACTCATCTTGCGCTCCTCAAGGTCAAGAGTCAAGATAACTGCCTCTACCTCATCACCGACCTTCAGGAAGTCCTGTGCTGAACGCAGATGCTGGCTCCATGACATTTCTGAAACATGGATAAGCCCCTCTACACCAGGAGCAATCTCAACGAATGCACCATAGTCAGCCATTACGACAACCTTACCAGTCACCTTATCGCCAACCTTAATGTTCGGGTCAATAGCATCCCAAGGATGAGGAGTAAGCTGCTTCAAACCGAGAGCAATACGCTTCTTCTCATTATCAAAGTCAATGATAACAACATTGATCTTCTCATCAAGAGTAACTATCTCATGCGGATCACTTACACGACCCCATGACAGGTCAGTAATATGGATGAGTCCGTCCACACCACCGAGGTCAACGAATACACCATAACTTGTGATATTCTTTACGACGCCTTCAAGCACCTGACCTTTTTCAAGACGTGAGATAATCTCTTTCTTCTGTGCCTCAATCTCAGCCTCAATAAGAGCCTTGTGAGAAACAACAACATTCTTGAACTCCTGATTGATCTTTACAATCTTGAACTCCATTGTCTTGCCCACAAACTGGTCATAATCACGGATTGGATGAACGTCAATCTGGCTACCTGGCAAGAATGCCTCAATGCCGAATACATCAACAATCATACCACCCTTAGTGCGGCACTTGATAAATCCGTTGATAATCTCTTCATTGTCGAGAGCCTCATTGACACGGTCCCAACTCTTGCTTGCGCGTGCCTTCTTGTGTGAGAGGATGAGTTGACCTTTCTTGTCTTCTTGATTTTCTACGTAAACTTCAACCTTATCACCGACCTTCAAGTCAGGATTATAGCGGAACTCACTGATAGGGATAATACCATCGCTCTTGTAGCCGATGTTCACCACAGCTTCACGCTTGTTGAGTGCGATGACTGTACCCTCTACTACCTGATGTTCCGTCACTTTGTTCAGAGTCTCATCGTATGCCTTTTCAAGGTCTTCATGGCTCTGATCTGTCACTGTACTACCTGCCTCAAAAGCATCCCAATCGAAGCCCTCAAGTGGCTGTACATTCTGTAAATCTTTAATGTTAGACATAATGTTAATTAATAATTGTTTGTTAATTTAATAACGTTTGACTTTATATTGAGTAAAAAATCACTTCGCAATACCTATCGGTACAGCGGGGAGCAAAGGTACGAAACTTTATCTATCTGGCAAACAGTTTACAGATTTTTTACTAATATTGCATCTGTATTTTAGATTATTGCGATAAAACAACCTTAAAAAATATCAGTGATGCGTAAAATTTTGTTTTTGATGCTGTTTTTATCAAGCCTCTATGGTATGGCTGAAGGCGGAGCCGACCGCCGTTATTGGTGTGATATAACCTACAGGATAGCACACCCTGTGCTGGATGCCATGAGCCGTGGAGAATTACAGAAGACTATGTTGACGGAGTTTAGCCCTACTTTCGACAAGCGTGACCGCCGTGTGGCGTATATGGAATGTTTCGGCCGGCTGATGGCAGGCATCGCGCCATGGCTTGCACTCCCCGATGACGGGACAAAAGAGGGAAAGATGCGCAATGAACTACGGCAACAAGCATTACAGAGTTACAGGAATGCCGTCAACCCATCTTCTCCCGACTACCTGTGCTGGGGCATAGCAGGGCAGAACCTTGTGGATGCAGCCTATATCGCCGAAAGTTTCCTGCGCGCCTACGATGCACTATGGATGCCACTGGACAGCGTGACGAAACAACGATATATCAAAGAGTTCAAGAAGTTACGCAAGATAGACCCACCTTACACAAACTGGCTGCTGTTCTCATCTACGATTGAGGCTTTTATGGCAAAGGCAGGAGTGAACGACTACGACCAGTATCGTGTGAACAGCACATGCCGTAAGATGGAAGAGTGGTATGTGGGCGACGGATGGTATGCAGACGGTCCTTCATTTGCCTTCGACTATTACAGTTCGTACGTATTCCACCCAATGTATCTGGAGACCCTGCAAGCCATGCAGGATGCGAAGGCAAACACACGCATAGACTATCGAAAATACTATGAACGCGCACTGGCAAGAGCACAGAAACACTCCATCATCCTTGAGCGTCTCATCTCTCCCGAAGGAACATTCCCTGTGTTTGGAAGGTCAATACCATATCGTCTTGCTGCCATGCAACCGCTTGCACTGATGGCATGGCACGAAGAACTGCCAGCGGAACTCAGTTGCGGACAGGTGCGTGCAGCACTTACTGCCGTCATCCACCGCATGTTTGACCATCAGGTGAACTTCAACGCCAAAGGATATCTTACCATCGGATTCTGCGGTTCACAACCCGACATAGCCGACTGGTACACAAACAATGGCTCACTATACATGACATCGCTCGTATTCATGCCACTTGGTTTGCCTGCTGACAACAAGTTCTGGACAGATGCCCCACAGAAGTGGACACAACAGAAAGCATGGAGCGGAGAGTCATTCCCGAAAGACCACCAATGGAAAGACAGAATAACGACAACAGACAAATGGTAAACCTCCTCCCATGAAACGATACATATTATTTCTTACATGGCTTTTTGTATATGGCGCACTCCATGCACAAAATGAAGATGTAACCAGCATTATCCGACGTGTAAATATTCATTGGCAGAAGACGCACACGGCAGATCATAATGCTTTTTGGGATAATGCCGTGTATCATACCGGCAACATACAGGCATGGGCGGTGTGTGGTGACACTGCGTTTTTGAATTATTCGAAACATTGGGCGGAACACAACCACTGGATGGGAGCAACAGAACAGGATAAACAGAAATGGAAATACAGGAATTATGGTGAAAGTCAGCAGTACGTCCTATTCGGCGACTGGCAATGCTGTTTCCAGACTTATCTGGCATTGCCTAATGCTGACACGAGACGGGTGTTTGAGGTAATGGACCATGAGACTGAATCGCCACAACACGATTACTGGTGGTGGGCAGATGCCCTTTACATGGCGATGCCTGTACTAGCACAGTTATATACTCTTACAGCAGATGAGAAATACCTTGATAAAATATACGAAAACATTTCATATACTGACTCACTGATGTATGATACCGAAGAAGGACTTTACTATCGCGACGCAAAATATGTTTATCCCAAGCACAAGACCCAGAGAGGAGAAAAAGACTTTTGGGCACGGGGCAATGGTTGGGTGCTGGCAGGATTAGCAAAAACCCTGCAGGAGATGCCAAAAACTTACCGCCACTATGAGTTCTTCTATGATAAATTCATCCGACTGGCACAAGGTGCAAAACGCCTGCAAGACAAAGAGGGATATTGGAGCCGTTCCATGGCTGACGCGGAACAGGCTCCTGGTCCTGAGACAAGTGGGACAGCACTTTTCTGCTATGGTATATCATGGGGAGTAAACAATGGACTTCTGAATGATGAAGACTATCATGACTGCATCAAAAGAGCATGGCATTACCTGTCCGAAGTGGCATTACAGCCAGATAACACAATCGGTTATGTACAACCGATTGGAGAACGTGCCATACCCGGTCAGCAACTCAGCGCTGGGAGTGTCACAAATTTCGGCACAGGAACATTCCTGCTTGCAGCATGCGAATATCACCGCTACCTAATGAGAGATATATAAGGAGGCTGTGAAGACAACTGTATCTCACTGGGGGTGCAGGTGTAGAGCCCACTGGAAGCGTCCATGAACCATACCGTATCAACAGCACCGAGAGCAAGTTCCACATCATGCGTCGAGAAAAGAATAGACTTACCTTCCTCGTGGGCAAGGTGTTTCAATAGCGAAAGCAGTTCTATCTTACTCGGATAATCAAGAAATGCCGTAGGCTCATCAAGGAGTATTATCGGTGTCATCTGTGCCAATGTCTTGGCAATCATCACCTTCTGTTTCTCACCATCACTGAGATGAGCGAAATTGCGGTTAGATAGATGAGAGATGTTTGTCATCTCCATAGCACGATTGATGACAGCAACGTCATCATCCTTGAGCGTACCGAAGAAGTCTGTAAAAGCGCTACGCCCAAGTCCTATAATATCCTTGACGCTCAACTGTCGGACATCAGGCTTTTCAGTCAGCACGATGCCTATATCTTCTTTCCTTACGTCAAGAGCAGACGATAGCGGTGGTTGAAAACCTGCTATGGTACGCAACAGGGTGGATTTCCCCACACCATTACTTCCTATCAGGCACACCAGTTCCGAAGCATATAGATGGGCATCAAGATGACTGGCTATGACATTATTGCCATATCCTATACTTACGTCACGAAGTGTTATAGTGGCATTCATTTCCTCATCAGCGATTTCAGGCAACTCCACCCCAAAAGATAGGCGATGCCACACCAACAAAACATTATCATATATCCTGCCGGCTTACCCGTGAAAGAACAGAACGTTAGCTGTACTTTGTCGGCATAAACAAACAGATATCCTGCAATGATGTTCAGGAAGAAGTTAGATACACCCCCGAAAGCTCCCGAGAGACTCGTTATCGTTGCAACGGAATTCTTATCAAACCTATCGCTGATGACAGAGAACATATTGGCACTCCAACTCTGATGCGCTGCTCCAAGAATACCTATCAGCACTATCGGAGCCCATGGCGAAGAGAAATACTGTCCTGCCGGTTGGGCAAAGAGTCCCAACAGTGGGATACAAGCACAGATGAGCATCGCACGGATATGACTCTGGAAAGGCGATTTGCCACGACTGATAAAGATGTTCGGCAACCGACCGCCAAAGATGCTCAACATCGTGATAAGATAGAGTGTAAAGATGAGCACCATCCCTTCGGTATCTGTCGGTGCTATATGGAATTGAGTATTCAGATACATCGGCGTCCAGAACAGGAAGAACCACCAACCACCATCGCTCAGCAGTCGGCACAGAAACAGCCCCCAAGCATCTTTCCTGCAGAAAGCCTCTTTATATGATATCGGACGTAACATCTCGTCCGGCTCCTTCTGCACATCACAAATCTCAGCATTCGTCTGCTTTCTGCTATCCCTGTATATGACAAGCCATATCGCCATCCACAGATAACCCAACGCACCTATGATGACAAAAGCCATTTCCCATCCGTAGTACTTGGCAAGCAGAGGTATGGCAAATGGAGCGATGAGAGCTCCGATGGAGCATCCGCTGTTGAAGAGTGATGTGGCAAAAGCACGATCTTTCGGCTCAAAACATTCTGCCGTCACCTTGATGGCTGCAGGAAAGTTCCCTGCCTCACCTATGGCAAGGATACACCGCGCCGAAAGGAACAGCCACACGCTGACAGTAGTTATTGGAAGTGCTATCTTACTGACAATCCATTCCGTACCCACACCGCACAAAGCATGCAGACAAGCACCTGTTGACCATATACCGATAGCCCACAGATAGCCTTTTCGGCTCCCGAGATGGTCTATCACCTTACCGGCAAACAGCATGGATAGGGCATAAACGATAGAAAACGTGCCCGTAATCGTGCCATACATCGCTTCATCCCAATGAAACTCATTCTCAATCATTCCGGGATAAGTCAGCGACAGCACCTGACGGTCAAGATAATTGATTGTCGTGGCAAAGAACAGCAATGCACATATCACCCAACGGTAGGATGATGTTTTAGTATTAGTTTTCATATCGTCTCTGTTTCTGTTTGTTGGTCGTTGACATATTTCAAGAGGTCTGCAACGATGAACGTACTGCCTCCCACAAAAATAAAATCATCCTTGTCGGCATCGCTCAATGCAGTCTGATACGCCTCTTCCACGGTCGGGAAAGCACGCCCGCTAAGACCATTATCGCGCGCCATCGCGAGAATTTCCTCCTCATTGCGCGCACGTCTCACCGATGCCTTTGTGAAATAATATTGTGCCTCTTTCGGTAAAAGCATCATTATTGACGTTATATCCTTGTCGTTCACACAACCGAAGACTATCCTTAGCGTCTTACATCGCTGGTGGCTTATTTGCTGAGAGAGATACTGCCATCCACCGACGTTATGCCCTGTGTCGCACACCACAAGCGGACGCTCCTGTATGGCCTGCCATCTGCCACGCAGTCCGCAGACTAACGACATTGGTAATGGCAAGAGTTCAGGATGATACTTACAAAGCACATTTAGTGCGGTACTTATAGTCCTGACGTTCCGTTGCTGATAACTGCCTTTCAGGTCAATACTATATACTGGTTCTGACTCTGACACCTCTTCTGCCAGATATAGAGGTGCGCCCACCTCGTCGGCTTTTCTACGGAACACCGGACACGTCTCTGCTGTTGTCTCCCCCACCACGACAGGTACATCACGCTTTATGATGCCTGCCTTCTCCGTGGCGATTGCCTCAAGGGTATTACCGAGAAACTGCGTATGGTCAAGACTGATGTTTGTGATGACCGACAGTTCCGGTGTGATGATATTCGTACAATCAAGTCTGCCACCAAGTCCCACTTCGATGACAGCCCAATCCACACCCATATCTTCGAAATAGCAAAACGCTAATGCTGTGGTGAGTTCAAAAAACGAGAACACTCCTGCAAGGTCTTTCCCTATCCGGTCGAGATACCATTTGCGCAGGTCGTCCACCCACCTTACGACATACTCGCGCTCTATCATCCTGCCGTCCACCTGTATCCTCTCGCGGAAATCCAACAAGTGTGGCGAGGTATAGAGCCCCACTTTCAGTCCCTTGCCCTGTAGCGCTGTAGCGATAGCGTGACAGCATGAGCCTTTTCCATTCGTACCTGCCACATGCACAGTCTTGAACTTACGGTGCGGATGCCCGAAATGAGCATCTAGAAGCATAGTGTTCTCCAGACCATCTTTATACGCATCAGCCCCGACGTTCTGAAACAGCGGGGCAGAAGCAAACAAATAAGCTATGGTCTCTTCGTATGTCATTTGAAGTAGTTGCGGAATTTATCAAAGATTGTTTCCTTCGCACTCTGCGAGGCTTCAAAATTACGATTTCCGCGCAACTTCTCCAACACTTTTTTCTCATCATTCGACAAGGTCTCCGGCACATATACATTTATATGTACTATCTCATCACCAACGCCATATCCATAGCCCTGCACGGCAGGCAGTCCCTTTCCGCGTAAGCGTAGTGTCTTGCCCGACTGCGTGCCCGGGGCGATTTTTATTCTCGCCTTTCCTCCACCGATAGTTGGCACCTCTGCCGTACCGCCCAAAGCAGCCGTAGGGAAATCCAGCACGAGATTATAGATGACATCATTCTCATCGCGGATGAGTTCTTTATCCGGCTCTTCGGTGACGACCACCTGCAAGTCGCCGTTTATCCCGTTGCGCATTCCTGCATTTCCCTTACCGGGGACATTGACCACCATCCCCTCTGAGACACCTGCCGGAATCTGTACCTCTATCACTTCCTCACCTTTTGTAAGTCCGCTACCGCCACATTCGTGACACTTATTCTTGATGATTTGTCCTTCGCCATGACATGTCGGGCAGACGCTCTGCGACTGCACCATACCGAATGGGCTACGCTGTGTACGCATCACATATCCCGAACCGTGGCACGTCGGGCACTGCTGCACATCGCCACTACCACCCTCTGCTCCTGTGCCATGACAATGGGCACACTGCACGTCGCGTTTCACCTTAAATTTCTTTGTCACTCCGCTTTGTATCTCCGCCAGAGTGAGGCGCACACGCACGCGCAGATCACTTCCGCGTGAGGCATGACGTCCCTGACCGCCACTGCGACCACCGAAGATGTCGCCAAAACCGCCACCGAAGCCACTAAAGCCACCACCGCGACCACCGAAGATGTCACCGAACATGCTGAAAATGTCGTCCATACTGAAACCTCCAGCACCTCCGAAACCACCAGCCCCGCCACCGAAGCCATTTAGCCCCTCAAAACCATAGGTGTCATATTTCTGACGTTTGTCGGCATCCGAAAGGACAGAGTAAGCCTCTGCCGCTTCCTTGAATTTTTCTTCCGCTTCCTTATTGTCAGGGTTACGGTCAGGATGATATTTTATGGCAATCTTGCGATATGCCTTCTTTATTTCGTCTGCCGATGCGCCTTTACTGACGCCCAGCACTTCATAATAATCTCTCTTCTGCATAAGATTTTTTATTTTTATTCGCCCACTGCGACATCGGCATGGCGTATCACCTTATCATTGAGTGTATATCCTGCTTTTGTGCAGTCTATGACCTTACCTTTCTTCTCCTCACCCATAGGGAGCATGGCTATGGCATTGTGCAGGTCGGTATTGAAGTCCTGTCCTTCGGTTTCAATCTTCTTCACACCCATACCTTCCAGTATCTTGACAAACTTCTGGTGAATCAATCCAAAGCCTTCTTTTATGGCTGTGATATCGTCTGATTTGGCGTTGTTCTCTATTGCCCGCTCCATATCGTCAAGCACAGGGAGCATAGCCACGATGGTGCGCTCTCCACCATTGAGGATGAGTTCGGCCTTTTCCTTCATCGTGTGCTTACGATAGTTGTCAAACTCTGCCACAGAGCGCAGATATTTGTCTTTGAGTGCAGCAATCTCCTCTTCGGCAGCCTTCAGCGGATCTATCTCTGATGGTTTCGGTTGCTCCTCAACGTCTGCATTCTTCTGTGCTTCATCCACTTGTGCTTCTACCTTAACCTCCTCTGTCTTTGCTTTATTTTCCTTATTCTTACTCATAATGATATACGTTTTTCTTTCATTTAACAAAAAATATGCCAACAATCAAAAAAACCTCAGGCGATTCACATCGCCTGAGGTTCGTAATGTAACAAATAAATGAATGTGTGTTCTATAATTATTTTCCTATTTACATTGCACGGATAGAACGACCATCCCAAGGATCACCAACGTTAAAAGCACCCGTTTGCGTAGCATCGAAACCCCAGAAATGTTGGTCAGTACTAAGCCAATAATTACCATGATTAGTATCTTTCTTTTCTGTATTATTAAAATGAGCAGCAGCAGGAAAGAATACGGTTTTTCCACTATAAGTATTTTTGCCTTCGATAAGATATCCACTAACACCCGTTCCTTTGTAATCGGACACCCAACCATAAGTAATATTTGGTGCGAATTGGTTGATGAAAAAGCTTCTTGACATCATGGCCCAATCAGAACCCCAATTTGCAGTGGCAGCATCTTGGAAAGTACTAACCGAGTAAGAAGCCTCACAATAACCACCCTCCTTGCCTGTTTTCCAAGTCAATGGATTCAATGATGTGTAATATGGTGCCACTTCACCATATGCGAAATAATCACCGAATTCTATCTCTGATGTTGCACCGATGTTACATGTTGACCATTTACCAGCAACACCTTATTGCCCTCACCTAATACGGTACGCTCACCATCATCAATAGTAGCAGTCAGTTCATAAACACCCTTTACGTCCTGAGTGGGAGTAGTCTTTGGCTGAACAGCCTCAAATGCGTCATCACTTGAACAACCCATCATCACAAATGCTGCTAACAGCGACAACAAAATATAACTTGATTTCTTCATGATTATTTCTTTTTTTAATTTCTGTTGTTTGTCACTTGTACATCTGTACAACTCTTTTAACTTATCCTTCTTATCTCTTATGTATTAAAATAGATTAGAAGCCCCAGTTTTCGTTTTGGTCTTCAGTCAATTCTTCATAACCAATCTCCTGTTGCTCAGTATCAGTACCAACTTCTGTCTGGACCTCAAAGCTCGTAGAACACAATCTCTGTTCGTTCCGAATGTCAATGATTGACACCATCGGACTTTCATAAACCTTTAAACACTCTTTTTTCATTTTAGTTAGTTTTTATTGATAAATTTTGTAATTATATATTCAATCAAACATAGAAAAGGAAGACATTATCACACGGATAAAGCATTCCTACGACAAAGCAAGTCGGCATCAAGAAGATGACAACTGTTGCATTATTAACAATAAAATTATGATTCCTCTTCCGCCACAGGCACGAATGCGCCTGTGAAAAGAGTCGTAATAGATTAAGAGACGAGTATCGCCCCCCTTTCCTCGTCAGAAACGAGTGATTATCAGCAAGTTACAAACTACTCGTTGATAACACCAAGGACCATAAATGTCTTAAATCTAAACTCATTTATAAGTTAAATTCTACACTATAACACCAAGCGATGCCATCAAAGCATGCTCAAGTATCTTGCTATTTGTGGTGCAAAGGTAATAAGTTTTTCTATATAGCAAAAAAAATACTTTTCGCCCCTCTGCACACTCTGAAAACAAAAAAAACGAGAAGACATAATTATCTTCGCCCTCTTGACAAGAGGAAACCACACATCTAACAAGGACAACTCGGATTCCCATCAAAGAAGTCGGTATAACCATCAAGGGGAGTTCGGATACCCATCGAAGGGGTCCCGTATAACCATCGAAGGGATGCCATGCACGGCATCAGGAGAGCCCTTCGACAACATCACAACACCCCCACAACGGCATCGGAGAATCCCCTCGATTGGAACAGATGTCCTACGACTTTGGAGGATGAAAACCGAGCGTGCGTTTGACCTCTCACAAACGATGGGAAGACGAGGCACAAACGAGCGTTTGTCGAAGCCCAAACGAGCGTTTGTCGAAGCCCAAACGAGCGTTTGTCGAAGCCTAAACGAGCGTTTGTCGAAGCCTAAACGAGCGTTTGTCGAAGCCTAAACGAGCGTTTGTCTGAAAGGCAAGCAAAAAGCCCTCCCTATACCTTATTATATACGCGCGCACGCGCGCGCGAGGGAATACTGAAAGTTTCAATGGAGAATTGCACATTTCTCAAGTTGTTTTTGTAATTTTGTAGCGTTTTATAACCAAAGACAAACAAGACGATGAGTATTTTTTCAAAACTGTTTGGCGGGAAAGGCAAACAGCAGCAGATAAAAATAGGCGGTATGGAGGATTTCATGACTCTTGTCCGCGTATATTTCCAGGCGGTGATGGCTGCCGACCTCGGAATAACGAATATGGCTGCGCTGCCCGACCTGCGCGTGTTCAAGAGCACGCTGAAAGTGCCGACGGTAAACAATAAACTCGGTGTGGGCGAAAAGAGCCGCTGCCGCAAGATGATGAAAGACCTCTACAAGATGGACGATTCATTCTGCAAGGAGATAGACACATCGGTGAAGAAGAACTGTCGGAAAGTACAAGACATTCAGGCTTATATGTATCAGTTCCAGGCCTACACACAGACCTTGATGATGCTGACGACAAACCTGATGAAGTTCAAACTGCGTATGCCTTCGTTTCTCAGCAAGGCAATGTATCAGATGACAGAAAAAACTGTTGGCGACATCTTCCATAAACTTGACTACAAGGATGCAGAAGTGATGAAGAAATGTATTGAGGTGCGCCAACTGAATAAGAAGTTACAATTCTCGGAGAGGTGGACAACGGATTTCATCCACCGCGTGGTGATGCTGGCAAAGAAGGAGAAACAGCCTAAGGCATAATGACCCCCGAAGAAGCCCTGATACGACGATTTGAGACCAGAGTGCGACAGTTGATTCTCAACTATGGAGAAGAGAAAGCCGCAAATGAGGTGTTGCGTGAGCAAATGGCAGAGAAAGACAGACAGATCAACGCCATGAAAGAAGAAATGGCGCAGATAAAAAAAGATTTCAAATCACTACAGACAGCACACGCCATCGGAAGTACTAACGACACCTCACGCGATGCTAAAGAACTGGTGAACAAACTTCTGCGCGAGGTGAACAGATGTATCGAACTCGTGAAGGCAGGCGTATAAATCGGACTTTATCATGGAAGTGAACGACAGACTCAGCATCAGGCTTGACATCGGTGGAAACAAAATTCAGTTGACCATTCCGCGTCAAGAAGAAGAAACATACCGTAAGGCCGGTCTGCTCATCAACCAGAAACTGAATGCCTATTCCGAAGCCTATTCCGACCGCGACAAAGAGCAACTCTACTGCATGGCACTCATTGACATAGCCACAAACTACCAGCGAGTAGCAGGACGAAACGATACAGAGCCGTTCAAGACTCTACTGAACAATATAACGGCAGAGATAGAGACGGCACTAAATGAAAAAGATAATTGAAATTGAAAAAATGAATATTTAACCAAAACAATAAAATAAAATTATGAATATCATATTTGCATTTGTGGGATGCGCAATAGGATGCGCAATAGGATATGCCCTTTTTATCTATATCATAAAAGGGAAGAAAAAAAATATCCTTGCTTCGGCAGCACAGGAAGCCGAGATACTGAAAGAAAAGAAACTACTGGAAGTAAAAGAACAGTTCCTCAACAAGAAAACTGAGTTTGAAAAGCAACAGAACCAGCGCAATCACGAAAACCAGTTGCGCGAAAACCAGTTGCGTCAGCAAGAGCAGACCATCGCCCAAAAAGAACAGGAACTGGAAACGCTCACGACAAATCTTGACAACCAGAAGAAACTGCTTCAGATGAAGGAGGAAGAACTGAAGAAGATGGAGATGAAGGAGCGCGAGAAGCTGGAGAAAATCAGCGGACTGACAGCAGAAGAAGCAAAGGCACGCCTTGTGGAATCGCTGAAAGACGAGGCACGCACCGATGCTCAGGCATATATCAACGAAATCGTGGAAGATGCCAAGCTGAATGCAAATCAGCAGGCAAAGAAAATCGTGATTCAGACCATACAGCGTGTAGGTGCCGAGACAGCAGTTGAGAACTCCGTCTCTGTGTTCCATATTGATAATGACGAGGTGAAGGGACGCATCATCGGTCGTGAAGGACGCAACATCCGCGCACTGGAAGCCGCAGCAGGAGTGGAAATCGTGGTGGACGACACGCCGGAGGCTATCGTCATTAGCGGTTTTGACCCTATACGCCGTGAGGTGTGCCGTCTGGCACTGCACCAGCTCGTTGCCGATGGGCGCATACATCCGGGACGTATCGAAGAGGTGGTGGCAAAGGTCAAGAAACAACTTGAGGATGAAATCATCGAGACCGGTAAGCGTACAGCCATTGACCTCGGCATCCATGGATTGCATCCTGAACTGATACGCTCCATAGGTAAGATGAAATATCGTTCATCATACGGACAGAACCTCTTGCAACATGCTCGCGAGACAGCCAACCTCTGCGGTGTGATGGCTGCCGAACTGGGGCTGAACGTGAAGAAAGCAAAGCGTGCCGGACTGTTGCACGATATCGGTAAAGTGCCTGACGAGCAACTGGAACAGCCACACGCTATATGGGGAGCAGAATTTGCCGCAAAATATCACGAGAAACCGGAAATCTGCAACGCCATCGGTGCCCACCATGACGAGATGGAGATGGAGACACTCATCGCTCCTATCGTACAGGTGTGCGATGCCATATCAGGTGCACGCCCGGGCGCACGCCGCGAGATAGTGGAGGCATACATCAAGCGTTTGAACGACCTTGAAGCCATCGCAATGAGCTATCCTGGCGTCACCAAGACCTACGCCATTCAGGCAGGGCGCGAACTGCGCGTCATCGTAGGTGCCGACAAGATAGGCGATGCTGAAGCCGAAGCACTCAGCGGAGAGATTGCCAACAAAATACAGACCGAAATGACTTACCCGGGACAGGTGAAAATCACCGTCATACGTGAAATCCGTTCCGTAGCATTTGCAAAATAATGCATTGGCATTGGCATTATCTGGCTATTCTTATCTCTGTACTGTGCATACTCTACCTGACAGAGAGCGTCCTCATCACGGCTGGCATACTGCTCATCATCCTTGTGGCTGAGTACATTATCCGTGTCAAGATGAGGAAATAAAGAGCCGTTTCGCGTTTGATTTATGTTAGTTTTTTACCATAAGACACGAAAAAACTCTCATCACCGACAGAAAGACGATGACAATTTGCTAACTTTGTGCAGGAATTTTACTATAAAGACAATTATTTAACCTCTTAAATAAAACAAAGAAAAAAATGATTAAGATTGGTATTAACGGATTTGGCCGTATCGGTCGTTTCGTTTTCCGTGCTTCTCTTGAAGAAGGAAACAAGAATGATGTTCAGGTAGTAGGTATCAATGACCTCTGCCCAGTTGATTATCTGGCATATATGCTGAAATATGACACTATGCATGGCCAGTTTGACGGCACTATCGAGGCTGACATTGAGAAATCACAGCTCATCGTCAATGGTAATGTTATCCGCGTAACAGCAGAGCGCAACCCCGCTGACCTGAAGTGGAATGAAATCGGTGCTGAGTACATCGTTGAGTCAACAGGTCTGTTCCTGACAAAAGAGAAATCACAGGCTCATATCGATGCTGGCGCAAAGTATGTTGTAATGTCTGCTCCTTCAAAAGACGACACTCCGATGTTCGTTTGCGGTGTAAATGATGATAAGTATGTAAAGGGTACACAGTTTGTTTCAAACGCATCATGCACGACGAACTGTCTGGCTCCTATCGCAAAGGTGTTGAACGACAAGTTCGGTATCACTGATGGTTTGATGACAACCGTTCACTCTACGACAGCTACACAGAAGACTGTTGACGGTCCGTCAATGAAGGACTGGCGTGGTGGTCGTGCTGCAAGTGGCAACATCATCCCTTCTTCTACAGGTGCTGCAAAGGCTGTTGGTAAGGTCATCCCTGAGCTCAACGGTAAGCTGACAGGTATGTCAATGCGTGTTCCTACACTTGACGTTTCTGTTGTTGACCTCACTGTGAACCTTGCAAAGCCTGCTACATACGCAGAGATCTGTCAGGCAATGAAGGAAGCTTCTGAAGGCGAACTGAAAGGCATTCTCGGTTACACAGAAGATGCTGTCGTAAGTTCTGACTTCCTTGGCGATGCACGTACATCTATCTTTGATGCAAAGGCTGGTATCGCTTTGACAGACACATTTGTAAAGGTCGTTTCATGGTACGATAACGAGATTGGTTATTCTCACAAGGTTATCGAGCTCATCAAGCGCATGGCAAAAGTTAACGCCTAACACATAACAGACTATATAGAAAGAATAAAGCGTCCGACATTTGTCAGGCGCTTTATTTTTTATTCGTGTAAAATGTACTGATTAATACCTACACTGTAACATCATTTCTTCTCAGCACACTGCTTCTTGCAATCTGCCTTCTTAAGGCATTGCTTCTTGCACTCTGCCTTTTTCTCGGCACACTGCTTCTTGCAGTCGCCCATCTTTGCTGCACATTGTTTCTTACAATCAGCCTGCTTTTCAGCACACTGCTTCTTGCAGTCGCCCATCTTTGCTACACATTGTTTCTTACATTCAGCCTGCTTTTCAGCACACTGCTTCTTACACTGCTTTGCACATTCGATCTTCTGTTTTGCACACTCTGCTTTCTTACAAGTCTGCTGTGCCATTGCACATGTCATAACACACATGGCAACTAATGTAAAAATAACTTTCTTCATAATCGTTCTGTTTATAAGATTTGATATTTTGTTTACTAATGTTTATTCTTCAAGACTCGGAGCGATGAGCTTATATCCCTTTCCGTGGATGTTGATTATCTCAATGTTCTCATCTTCTTTCAGATGCTTACGCAATTTGGTGATATACACGTCCATTGAACGGGCATTGAAATAGTTGTCGTCTATCCATATCTTCTTCAGGGCGAACTCACGCTGCAGGATATCATTTGCATGACTGCAGAGGAGTGCCAAGAGTTCATTCTCCTTCGTAGTGAGTTTAGTCACCGTCTCGCCATTCGTGAGAGTCTGCTTCTGAGTGTCAAAGACATACTTCCCAAGAGCATAGACCGTGTCTTCGTGATTTTTCTTTCCGTTCACCCTGCGAAGGATAGCCTCAATACGCATCACAAGTTCCTCCATAGAGAAAGGCTTTGTGATATAGTCGTCTGCACCTATCTTGAAGCCCTCCAGAATATCCTCTTTGAGATTCTTTGCCGATAGGAAAATCACCGGCACATCTGGATTGGCATGATGAATCTCGGAAGCCAACGTAAAGCCATCTTTCTTAGGCATCATTACATCCAGCACGCAAATCTCATACTTATTCTCAAGGAATGCATTCAGTCCCTGTTCTCCGTCAGGAAAGAGGTCCACATTAAACCCTTTGACCTGCAGATACTCGCGAAGCAACATTCCAAGGTTCTCATCGTCCTCACACAATAGGACATTTACCTTTTCTTCATTCATTGCATTGTTGGTTTTCATAATTGTCTGTTTTATAAAAGTTACATATTATTTTCTGTCCATTCTCGGCAGTTTGATAATGAAACGTGTACCCTTTCCGAAATCGCTCTCTGCCGATATCACACCGCCATGTGCCTCGATGATATGCTGCACATAAGCTAGACCCAACCCAAAGCCCTTGACGTTATGTACATTACCAGTGTGCACACGATAAAACTTCTCAAATATCTTTTTTAGATTGTCTTTCTTTATTCCTATACCATTGTCCGAGATAGAAATCAACAGATGCTTGTCGTCGTTCCATGTGCGCACATTAAGACGCAAGTCTTCATTCTGCTTCTTGTATTTTACGGCATTGTCCAGAAGATTGAAGATGACATTCGTGAAATGCAGTTCGTCACCATACAGTTGAGGACGTTTTGCACGCAGGTCGGTAATGATTTCTCCCCCACCGTATCCTACTTTCAGACGGAACGTGTCCACAACACCCTCTATAAGCACGTTCACGTCAAGCTCCTTCTTCTTCAGTGCAGCACCATCAGGGCGTTTGAACATACTCATCTGCAACACCTTATCCACCAAGATACGCAGACGTTTGCTCTCGTCTTGTATCACCTTGCTGATATGGGCAATCATCGTCTCATTCTTTGCCACATCCTTGTCATCAAGCATCTGCGCCGCAAGAGAGATACTGCTCACCGGTGTCTTCAACTCATGCGTCATATTGTGGATAAAGTCGTTACGCATCTCGTTCAGGCGTTTCTGACGGAACACAGCGACAATAGTAAAAATGAACGTAATGAGAAGAACAATCGTGAATATCAAGGATGGAATCATGAAGTAAATGCCACTGAACACATAACTGCCGATTTCTGGGAAGTGAACCTTCACCACTCCCATCCTTGTCGGTGAGTCGTTGCGGAAAAGCAGTTGCGAATAAGTGTACTGGCTCCCTTCTTCCTCCCAATCGGCACAACGATAGACTTCCCGCCCGTCAGAGGTCTGTACAGAGAAATGATATTTTATGTTTATCCCGTTGTTTGCCAGTTCAAGGCGAATATCCTCATCCAACTGTCGAAAATTGAGACGCTCATTCAATGGTTTATCACTGCTGTCGTAAAGCATCGAATAGATAACCTCATCCAGCAATGCTTTCTGCCCGACATAACGGTCACGCAATAGTTCATGAAGCTCCACGTCTTCGTCTTTCTCTGTCGCATTCGGCTGGTGCAGGATGGAAAATTTATTGGCACCTTTCATCCGCGACATCTTCGCATTCCAATCGTTCACCTGCACAAGCGAATCGACACCGTCAACAGTCATCGCCGTAACATCCATTGGCAACGAGTCACGCAGGTTCAGCTCCAAGCAACGCAACGTCTCATCCAACTCTTGCTTACGTGATGCCTGATACAATGCACGGTTGACATTCTCGTCCAACTGCTCTTTCTTCATCTGCACCATATCGTTCATATAGCTCAACTGAAGGAACAACAAAGCAATGAACGATAAACCCATTACAGCACTGACAATCCATATCGTAGATTTCCTCATCTTATGGGCAAAGATAAAGACTATCTAAAAGAAAGTGTTAAAATGCCCGTCTTTTTCTTCGTATATTTTAATATTTTAACATTTTCGACACTACTCCCCCGCACTCTTACATCTTATTTCATAACGTACAGCTTGAGGAACGAGGTGTCAACACTTTGGAAATGACAAAATGACGTTTTTAGCAAGACGCATTGCAGGTAAGATTTTGGTGGTGATTTTGGCAGTGATTGTGGGCAAAGTTTTGGCAGTGATTGTGGGTTATTTCATCGGTTTTGCGATGCAAATAAGCATTTATCACAGAATGTCGTTCATTGATGTCATTCGGGAGTTTTTCGGTAAAAAACGCTGAAAATCAAAATGTTATTTTGTCATTTTGTCATTTTGTCATTTTGTCATTTTCAGCGATTTTAACCCTCAAAAAACTTTCTCTTTCTTTTGTATATATATTTATATATATATTTTCTTTCTCTTTTTAATACTCCACTTTTTTCAATAAGAGTCTCGCGATTTTTCGCAAAATGACAAAATGACAAAGTGACAAAATGACATTTTTGCAAAAAATCGCCTTTGTAGTATGTTCTGTTCGGGAAAAATCAAAAGTTTTGTGGCAAAACCTTGCAAAACGCATATTCGTGTTTATATCTTTGCATCGACAAATCGCTACTAACTTCAAAAATAGGTATTATGGACTTGAAAGATTACAAACAGGCATTATCTGAACTGCTCCGCGCCACGAAGCGCGTGACAGCCCTCCACGAACAGGCAGAAGACGAGGTGCTGAAGAAAGCACATCACAACATCACACGGCTCTTGGTGAAAAACGCAGATGGCGAAATGTTCTTGCTCGGACAGATTCGCCCATGCTTCTCACAGTTCGGACATTCTCTGCTTCTCTACTTCCTGCACGCTCACGCAGACACTCTCAAAAAGAACGCCGAACAGCGCAAAGCCTTTGCTTCCTATAAGGCTGGAAAAATCGACCTATCAACCTTGCTCTGTCAAACTGACGAGGTGGTGAAATCGACCCAACGAGGCGAGCCATTCGACCCAACGAGCGAAGAGGTGATAAATCGGTTCGGGTTCTGTGTTCGCATCAAGGTGGATGATGAGACATTTCAAGAAATGGTCACCGCCAAATCCATCGACCTCAATGCAGAGGAGGGAGAGATAAAAACAAAATTTTCTCTACGAGAAACAATGTCTTATAAAACGTCATTTTGTCATTTTCAAAGTGTTTGATTTTTTATAATTCTACAATTATTTATTATCTTTGCCTATTACATCTAAAAATGTGTATGAAATACATAGAAGTCACTTTTGACAACAACGAAATACTTCCATATCTTCTTGGCGAGATAGGCTACGAGGCTTTCATTGAGCAGGATGGTAAGTTGCTTGCCTATATTGAAGAAAAAGATTTCAATGAAGAAGACTTGAAAACACTCGGACAGCCATACGCTTGGCGCAAGGCTGATTACCGTGACTGGAACGAGGCGTGGGAACAGGAGGGCTTCGACCCTATAGTGATAGGTTCACAGATGATAATACACGACCTGATACATCCTGTCGATGTCTCTGCCTATAAGCATCATATCGTCATTGATGCCCGTCAGGCATTCGGCACAGGTACGCATCAGACCACACAGATGATGATAAAGCAAATCATCAACACGCTAAGAGGTGGGGAGCGTGTGCTGGACTGCGGATGCGGCACAGGCATCCTATCAATAGTGGCATCACGGATTGGGGCAAGCCAGATTCATGCTTATGACATCGACGAATGGAGTGTGGAAAACACACGGCACAACGCAAAACTTAATGCCGTTGAGAACATCCACGTCTGTCAGGGTGATGCATCTCTCTTGGGACAAGAGATAACAGGTGGGTTTGACATATTGTGTGCCAACATCAATCGTAATGTGCTGATAGCTGACGCACCGTCATTCGCAGGGCAGATGCGCCCGAAGGCACGGCTCATCGTCAGCGGTTTCTACACTGAAGACTGCAGTCTGATACGCGAGGCATTTGCCAAAAACGGACTTCAAGCACAAGGCACACCGATAGAAAGCAACGGATGGGCATCCATGATATTCGTAAAAGAATGATTTGGAATAGGGATTTTCCAGTGTTTTATAGGGTTTTCCCTTTCTATAGAGAATGAATAAGAACTATATTTGCAATTGGTAAAACATATCATATACAGTATGAAGAAGATTATTTTTATCACAATCCTTTGTATGCAGATGGGCATCTGCATGGCACAGGATGACATGTATTTCGGAAAGAAAGAGATGAAAGCCAACGTGGAATTGCCTGCAATAAAGACAAGAGACATAGATGTGGATGAATATAATCGTCATTTCTATAATAACTATATCCCATTAAAATCAGACACACTTGGCAATGACATCATCGACTGGGAGAGGATGGGTGCATATCCTGACTCAACAGATATAGTAGATACACTAAAGGTGCGCCGTCGTTTTCTGTATATTGATGAAGGCTGGTACACACCGACATATTTTGCAGGATGGCATTATGGGTGGTACGACCCATGGTATGATCCGTGGTATGACCCTTGGTGGGGTCCGTGGTGGGGTCCGTGGGGAGGCTGGTACGACCCGTGGTACAATCCTTGGTTTGACCCATGGTGGCGCACCCGTTGGGGACATTGGTATGGTCCGACAGTAATCATCCGCACCGGTCCGTCAGGCACAAGGCATCACGCCGGTAGCCTTCGTTACGGCACATCAGGACACAATGGGAATTACGGTAATGGCAACCATCGCGGAAGTTTCACTCCTGCAAACCGTAGTTTCAACACCAACAGGGGAGGCAACAACTACAACTCCACACGCAACCCATCGAGCGGCAACTTCTCTGGAGGGAGTTTCTCTGGCGGAGGAGGACACTCTGGAGGGTTCCATAGCGGTGGCGGACATTCCGGTGGCTTCTCCGGCGGTGGTGGACGCATCGGTGGCGGAGGAGGTTTCTCTGGTGGCGGAAGAAGAAGATAACTCAAACTCAATAATTCATATAATTGCTAATTCATAACATCAACCGATATGAAAAAGATTTTTATTCTCAGCGCAATATGGTTTGTAAGTATTGCAGCTACCGCACAAGAAGCATACGAAATATCAGAAATCATGCATCAGGACCTGAACGGTACAGCACGTTATATAGGTATGGGTGGTGCGATGGATGCTCTCGGAGCAGATATTTCCACAATGTCGTCAAATCCGGCAGGAATAGGTCTGTTCCGCCGAAATCAAGTTTCATTGTCACTGGGATTCATCAATCAAAATGGCAGTGAGTTTGAAGGCATCAAACCGTCAATGGTCAGTTTTGACCAAGCTGGTGTCGTAATCAGTACCAACACGAGTTTCAGGAAACAATCGTATCTAAATTTCGGATTCAACTACTCAAAGTCACGCAACTATCGCCAACTCATCGAAGCTGGTGCACAACTGTATGGTGCATCGCAGACGATACAGACCTGTGGCAAGGGGATGACTGGAATTTTTGAATACAACAACTCCGTCAATCAGGTTGACCACCTTTATGGGCAGGCTGGATTCATAGTCGGTGACAAGCACGGATATGACTATTTCTACAATGAAGGTGAGAATTACGACATGGAGCGTGGCGTGAAAGGACACACGAACAATTTCGATTTCAACCTTTCCGGAAATATCAATAACAGAATATTCCTTGGCATCACATTCGGAATAAAAGATTTGACTTACCGTGCCACATCATCTTATTACGAATGGCAGGCATTGGGTTCGACATCAAACATCTACGATGAACGCGACCTTGATGGTACGGGATTTGACATAAAACTAGGTGCGATTGTCCGCCCGATAGAAGAGTCACCATTCCGTATAGGTTTGAGCATATCTACACCGACTTGGTATCGACTGACATCAAGCAACTTCTCAGAAATTGCTTATTCATATATTGATAAATCTTTAAAAGAACCGAGATATATAACAGATTGGTACACATCGCAGGAGAGCTACCGTTACCACTTTTCCACTCCATGGAACTTCGGCATCAGTCTCGGCCATACCATAGGCGACAAGATTGCACTGGGTGCATCATACAACTATGCAGACTACTCTGCAACAACAGCACGCATCAGTGATGGTTACGACACTTATTACGACTATTATGGCTCTTATTCTTCTGAACACACCCTGAAAGACAAGCAGACAAGCCGCCAACTGTCAAAGACGCTTGAGGGAGTGCATAACGTAAAGGTCGGAGCTGAGATAAAGCCTATTCCGGAACTTGCGGTAAGAGTTGGTTACAACTACGTTTCATCTATGTACAACTCTGATGGAATGAAAGACCCTACACTCTGCACCATCGGCAACTATTATATGTCGCAAACCGACTATACCAATTGGAAAGCGACAAACCGCTTCACTTGCGGACTCGGTTTTCAGATAGATAATTTCGGGCTTGACCTGTCCTATCAGTACAGTATGCGGAAAGGTGATTTTTATCCTTTCTCAAGCGGAACGTATGATTTCACGACTTGGGACGAAGAGGGCGAACCCGTGAATGTCACATTAGACAACACCGTTTCGGCATGCGAGGTCAAAGACAACCGTCATCAGGTGTTGATGACACTCTCATATAAATTCTAAACATCACCCACAAAAGTCACTATATCCATGACAAGAAAAAGCATTGTTACCCTTCTGTTCATTTTGACATTCCATTGTGCCAATGCACAACTGATAATAAACGAAATTATGCAGTCAAACATTGACTGCATAATGGACGATATGAACGAATTTCCCGACTCATGGGTAGAGTTATATAATGCTTCATCTTCCGCATGCAGCCTGTCAGAATATAAGATAGGTGATGAGGAAGATGCCACAAAGGCATGGCAACTGCCTGCGAAAAGCATAGGTGCACATGCGTACGTTGTAGTGTTCTGCGACAAAGAGGGAACAGGATTGCACACCTCTTTCCGTCTGGATTCCGGAAAGGGAGGAGCCATATATCTGTTCAAAGGCGGACAAATCATTGATCAGGTAACAGACATCAAGAAACAGCCTGCACCCAACATTGCATACGGAAGGAAAACAGATGCTTCGGAGGAATGGGGTTATCAGCATACACCCACACCGGGAGCAACGAACTGTGGCAAAGTCATAAAGAAAGTGCTGACAGAACCACTGTTCAGCCTTGCTGGTGGTGTCTATGCTGCCTCAAATGGCTCACGCACACTTACGTTGAGCATCCCCGACGATGCTCCGCAAGGAACAGTCATCCGCTACACGACAGACGGGACAGAACCTACCACATCTTCATCGCTTTATTCGGCTCCGTTGTCCATATCATCGACAAAAGTAATACGGGCAAAACTGTTCTGCGATGGTTACCTGTCACCACGCTCCACCACACATTCATATATCTATCACACACGCGCCGTGACACTGCCTGTCATCTCATTGGTGACCGACAATAAGTATTTCTATGACTCAAAGATTGGAATTTACGTTGATGGGAAATATAGTAGCGCAAAGAAGAACTACGAATATGACTGGCGTCGTCCATTGAACGTAGAGCTATTTGAGGGAGAAGGAAAGGAGAGCGTCATAAATCAACTCTGCGAGACACGGGTGCAGGGAGGACAATCGCGGACATCGCAATTAAAGTCCCTCACACTCTATGCCAACAAGCGCTTCGGTGAAAAACGGTTTGATTATGAATTTTTCCCTGACCAAAAGCCCGGTCTCACAGACTATAAGTCTGTCATCCTACGAAATGGTGGCAACGATTTCGACTATCTATATATGCGTGATGCCATAATACAACGTAATATGGGAGAAAATGTGGATATCGACTGGCAGGCATGGCGACCAGCGATCATCTATCTCAATGGGACATACATGGGTATGCTCAACATACGTGAACGCAGTACGGACGACTATGTATATACCAATTATGATGGACTCGAAGACTTTGATATGTTTGAAAACTGGTACGAGTTGAAAAGTGGTGATTGGAATACATATAATGACTTCAAAACATTCTATTCACAGAAAGGACACACAAAAGCAGAATATGCAGAGAGGATGGATGTGACAGAATTCCTGAACCTCATGATTATGAATCTCTATTATTGCAACCTTGATTTTCCTGGTAACAACATAGTAATGTGGCGTCCAAACACGGATGAAGGAAAATGGCGATGGATAGCAAAAGACACCGATTTCGGTCTTGGGCTTTACGGACGCCCTGTAGGTTACAATACCATACAATGGATATATAATAACAAATACGACCCTGCTAACAACTGGGGTAATACCGAGCAGGCAACGGTTCTCTTCCGCTATATGATGGAAGACAAGGAAATAAAAGACGAATTCCTAACACGTTGCGCAGTATATATGGGTACGTTTATGAATTATGGCGAGTTGTGGAAGATGTGGGAACCGATGTATAACATGATTAAAACGGAATATCCATATCACCGCAAACTCATCAACCAATGGTGGCCGAACTATAACGAAGAACTGGAAAATGCCAAGAGATGGGCTCGTGACCGTGGCGGATATTTCCTAAATATGCTGAAGGGTTATTATTCACTTGGAACAATCACCAATATAAAACTAAATACCGAGCTTTCTGCTCAAGACTGCCAGACTGTAGATATCCTATTCAATGGTGTGAGAGTGAACGGCAGCAGTATGAACGGTCAGTACTTTGCCGGCAGAGAGGTGCATCTGGAAGGCCTCCCTAACGGCTGTGGAAAAATGGTGACAGGATGGATAATTACAACCGAAGGAAAGTCAGAGAGTATCCAAGGCACACAATGCACGTTTATGATGCCATCATCTGAAATCAGCATACAGGCTGTCATTGGGACAGACACGGGCATAAGAGAAGTCCCTCGAAGCAACAATTCTTCGGATGCAATATACAATCTGCAAGGACAGAAGATAGGAAAGCACTTTCTGCCACGCCACGGCAATATCATAATCAAATCAGGGAGAAAATACATCACTCCATAACGCAAGGTGGCAAAAATGACTTTTTATTTGGAACGCACAAAAAATATCATTATCTTTGAAACACTAAAACATTTAATCCTTATTTATATATGATAGAGTATTTTTCAGCAAACATTTGGCAGGTATGGGCTATTATTGCTATCCTGTGTCTGATTTTAGAGCTTAGTAGCGGTGACTTCTTTATCATCTGTTTTGCCTTTGGCGGTATTTTTGCAGCCATAGGAGCAGCGTTTGACCTGAGTATATATTGGCAGCTTGCCATCTTTGCATTTTTCACACTTTTGAGTATTTTCACAGTCCGTCCGATAGCATTAAAGTATCTGCATAAGGACGAAGATAGGGTCAGTAATGCCGATGCACTCATTGGCAGAGAGGGACGCGTAAGCCAGACAATAGAAAAAGGAAGCTATGGACGTGTTGCTGTCGATGGAGACGACTGGAAAGCCATCTCCCACGACGGAGAAGAAATAGAGAAAGACACTCGCGTGCGCATCATAGAGCGCGAATCCATCATTGTAACAGTAGAAAAGATAACTAACAACTAAAAAACATTTTATTATGATTTACGTATTGGGAATTATCGTGGTGTGTGTGCTGATACTTGCAAAGATGTCACTTGTCATCATACCACAGAGTGAGACAAAAGTTGTAGAACGGCTCGGGAAATACCATGCCACCTTACAGCCTGGTATAAACGTAATCTTACCATTCATTGACCGTCCGAAGGTAGTAGCTTCATCGTTACGCGGAGGAAGATATTACTATTCATCAGTCATTGATCTGCGTGAGCAGGTGTATGATTTCGACAAACAAAATGTTATCACCAAAGATAACGTGCAGACAGAGATCAATGCGTTATTGTATTTCCAGATTGTTGACCCATTCAAAAGCGTATATGAAATAAACAATCTGCCGAATGCAATAGAGAAACTTACACAGACTACACTGCGTAACATTATCGGCGAAATGGAGCTGGATGAAACCCTGACCTCACGCGATACAATCAATACAAAACTTCGCTCAGTGCTTGATGATGCTACGAACAAATGGGGCGTCAAGGTCAATCGTGTTGAATTGCAAGACATCAACCCACCGGCATCCGTTCTCATGGCAATGGAGAAACAGATGCAAGCAGAGCGTAACAAACGTGCTACAATACTTGAATCAGAGGCAACCAAGCAACAAGACATCTTGATTTCAGAAGGTAAGAAAGCTGCCCTCATCAATCAGGCTGAAGCAAACAAGCAACGCGCTATCCTCATTGCCGAGGGTGAAGCTCAAGCACGTATCCGCCGTGCTGAAGCAGAAGCACAGGCAATAGAGAAGATTACTGAAGCAGTAAAGACAACAAGTAACCCTGCAAACTACCTCATTGCACAGAAATATATTGAAATGTTACAGCAGGTGGCAAGTGGCGACAAGACCAAGACTGTATTCCTGCCATACGAGGCAAGCAACCTAATGGGCTCTATCGGAGGTATTAAAGAACTATTTAAGCAATAGATTTGTGACTGATGAACGGTTTTAACATGGCACAGTGTTAAATAATATTAACAATCTGAAATTTATCACCGTCATATCTAACTTATAAAAGAGATTATTTATATCTTTGCAACCGCTTTTGAAAAGCAGTTGATGTTGCACCCTTAGCTCAGTTGGTAGAGCACCTGACTCTTAATCAGGGTGTCCAGGGTTCGAACCCCTGAGGGTGTACAAAGTAAAGCCTGATAACGGATGAGTTATTAGGCTTTATTTTTCTTTTTTCTCTCCCCTATCACTTTTCAGATAAATACAACCAAGCATATCGTTTCTAAAATTTTATTTATACCTTTGCAACGTTATATTATAAGAACATTCCGTTTTTATAATAACGTACTGATATTCACAATATATTGGCAATAAAATAAACAAATAAACAAAATTCTAAGCATGAAAAAACTTTACTCCTTATTAGCATCATTTGTAATCGTGCTAACATTATCAGCACAAGTAACATTACCAACCAATCTAGGACATGCCCGTAAGGCATTCAAAACTGAGAGAGCTGCTTTTCTCAAGACATTACATTCACAAAGGCTTGCAGAAAGCACCACTGCCACGTTTACCTATGATTCAGATAGCAAGCTCAATCAAACAACAAATGGGATAACCGTCAAGGTAGAACAGGGAAAAGGAAATAATCCTCCAAAGTATTACGACCCAAGCATGCGCCTTTATACCAACAATACAATTACTGTTTCTGGTAGCAAAATCACAAAAGTATTACTGAAATTCACTAAACAGGGTTCAAAAGCATACGCTAACCTTAATGCTGATTGCGGTACGCTGACCAGTGGCGGTGTATCAACAAGCAACACCGATGAGAAAACAGACACTTGGGATGCTCCAAAAACTGGCGATGTTTCCAAGGTCGTATTCAACATTGATGGTTCCGGACAACGTGTTTTGGTATCTATCGTTGTTACAGGCGAAGGTGGTAGCGGTACAGACGATGACGATAAAGACGATGACAAGGACCTGGATTTGACATACGTTTATTCTGAGCCTACAAATGTGGCTGCCAATATTGAGCCGTGCAGTCAATCTCCTTATTCTTTCATTAAGAACAATATCAAGGTGTCGTGCAATCAGGGTGCCATCACAGAGGACTATTTCAGTTGCTATGCCAATCAGTCTATCACCTTTACTGCAACTCAGAACATCAAAGCCATCGTAGTAAATGGTTTGACGAAGAAAGACTTTGACGCTACAGCTTCACACGGTGACATTGATTTTGCATGGGATGATGAAGAAGACTGCGAAGGCAATCCAGTATTGATTGTCAAAAATGTCAACAGCAAAACACTGACACTTCAATGTGTAAAGCAGTTGCGTTGCTACGACATCGATTTCTATTTCGTTGAAAATCCTGACATTGAGATTGAAGGAGGAGGAGATGAAGGAGAATACAATTATGATTATGAGCCTACTACTCCAACTACATTGAACATCACTTTTGATGATATGGAATATGAAGACTATTCCGAATATTTCGGATATGATATTCTAGATCTATATTTCACTCATGACGATTATGAGATGGAAATGTATGTTTATGCACCATTAGCCGAAGGCACAGTGCTTGCTCCTGGCACATACGAGATTACCGACACTTATGAAGATGGTACAGTTCAGGCATCTCCTGGTGGTGATGAATACTACGACTACCCTACCTTCATTGCTACCGACTTCGAATATGACGAAGAATATGGGGAATGGTATTACAACACGTCATATTATCTTGTTTCTGGCACACTGAAGGTTGAGAACGACCCGGCTGGAGTAAAGATGACTCTAATGGGGAAAACCTATTTTGGCTCAACTGTCACTGCCAGCTATGTAGGTCCGGGCACTGGCGGTGCTAATTCTATCAGGGACATCACAGCCGATAAGGTGCAGGTGCGTAAGGCTATTAGAGACGGACAAGTCACGATTGAGAAGAATGGTACCCGTTACAATGTGGGTGGTGTAAGAATCCGTTGATTGCAAAAGGATCTAATATATACTACTATGCCAGATACAAAAAACACAAGAAGGAAAACATCCCAAACTATCAATCCTGCCTATGGACATCTGCAACCACAGGCAGTGGAGATAGAGCGTGCCGTTCTTGGTGCAATAATGATGGATAAGGATGCCTATTCCATCGTATGTGAAATGCTCTCTCCAAGTTCTTTCTATGAGCCACGTCACCAGAAAATATACTCTGCCATTGAGACTTTGAACAAAAATCAACACCCTGTTGATATGCTGACAGTGGCAGAGCAGTTAAGCAAAGACGGAGAACTGGAAACAGCTGGCGGAGCAATATATCTGGCAGAATTGACATCGAATGTTGCATCATCTGCAAATGTCGTCTATCACGCTAAAATATTAGCAGATAAAAATCTTGCGCGTGAACTCATATCGTATGCCGCAAAAGTTCAGACTTCCGCCTTTGACGAGATGAGCGACATACAGGAACTGATGCAGGAAGCTGAAAGCGACCTCTTCCAACTCTCACAGGTAAATATGAAACAGGATTTCAAATATATCGCACCTGTGCTGGAAGATGCCGAGGAATCAATCCGTATGGCTTATGCCAACAAAGGCGGACTGACAGGATTACCAAGTGGATTCAAGAAACTTGACGCCGTTACTGCAGGATGGCAACCATCTGATCTGATTATTTTGGCAGGACGTCCTGCAATGGGCAAAACGTCATTTGCCTTGTCATTAGTCAAGAATATGGCTGTAGATTTGAATCAGCCTATCGCATTCTTTTCATTGGAAATGAGTAGCAAGCAACTCGCCAACCGTCTCATCTCTCAAGTATGCGAGATAACAGGTCACAAGATCCTTACCGGGCAACTCACACCCTTAGATTGGGAAAGACTCGATGCACGCATCGACAGTCTGTATAAATCGCCAATAATACTGGATGACACCCCACAACTAAATGTATTTGAGTTGAGGACCAAAGCTCGCAGAATGGTAAAGAATGAGGGAGTAAAAATGATAATCATTGACTACCTGCAACTGATGACTGGCAGTGGTAAGCATTTCTCCTCCCGTCAGGAAGAAGTGTCCAATATTTCACAATCATTGAAAGGACTTGCAAAGGAGCTGAACATACCTATTCTCGCCCTATCGCAACTCAACCGTGACGTAGAGAAACGCGACTCAAAAGACGGGAAAGACGGGAAGCGTCCACAGTTGAGTGATCTGCGCGAATCGGGAGCAATAGAGCAGGATGCAGATATGGTGCTATTTATACACCGTCCCGAGTATTTTGGGATTCCAAAAGATGACAATGGTAATTCCACAAAAGGAAAAGCACAAATCATCATCGCCAAGCACAGAAAAGGTGCAACAAAGACTGTCACACTGCGCTTTGAATCAGAATACACCTCATTCCTAAATGATGAGCAATCCTATATACCTCAACCAGGAGAAGGTGCATACCACGAATATGGCTCAAAGATGAACGATTTGAATGATGATGTAGGAGACGCTCCTCCGTTTTAAGGCGGTAATCAAAGACTAACGCACACGGCGTCTTATTCTTATAATTTTGTTTATTAGCATAATAGCATCATAAACAAACAACGACTTATTAATAATTGAAACTGTGCGGCTCACTCTGTTTGCACATTTCTTTGGAGTGACCAACTTATGCCATGTATCGAAAATATCGGCAGAAGTGTTGTTCAGTTCTGTCCGCACCATTTCCTTGCTGAGTTTGAGATCTGTAATATCTTTAATCATGGTCTTTCAAGAATATATTAACCAACATGTGGCATACCGGTCGCATCACAAGCGGTTTGCGGAAAACGTAGAACAATACAAGCAGTAACAAATAAAAACCAGCCACTATACAGAAACCTCCAATGAGAGAATCTATTAAGCTACCCAGAAAACATGCTAATGCAAGTGAGGCAAAGAAAATAACGGGCAACACCAAAATCAAGCCTACCAGAAAACAGACGGTAAGCGATAATAGCCTTACCATCTTTTCCACAGCACTAAGCTTCAGGTAATCTGTCTGAAGTTCGATAAAATGTTTTATTTTATCAATCAAAGCAGACAGTATGCCTATCTTTTCACCAACTGAGAACATGCCTATGTTTGGGATATATCCTTAAACCTCTTCTTCTTTGCAATCACACTTCACTGCACCCTTGATATTATCGACAAGGTCACTTAAAGCCTCACGACTGAGTTTGATGTTGTGTTTGTCACAGAAATCATCCACTGCATCAGCAATCTTTTCTCTTGTGTCAGCCCCCTTCTCCGGTGCAAAAAGCAACCCGATAGCAGCACCAGCAACGGCTCCACCTAAAAATGCTGCAAACAAACTAAATCCTTTCATACTTCTTGATTTTATATAATACAGGGGCAAAAATAAATAAAGTTTCTAAAAAATCAAGAAAATAATTATTTTTTGTTGCTATATTGCCACAAGTTTCTTAACTTCGCAAAAAATAATATTACCGCACAAACATAACATAATTAAATATTTTTAAGTCATGAAAAAGATTCTTATTATTTGCATGGGTGCATGCGTCGCTTTCAGTTTTTCCAGTTGTAAATCAAGCGAAAGTGCTTACAAAAAAGCCTATGAGAAAGCAAAGGCTACAGAGACCGTAGTTGCACAGGAGCCTCAGGTAACAGTCACAACTCCTGTTGTAGAGCAGGAACCGACAGCTCAGGTTGTTGACAATTATGATAATGTCAACGTACGTCAGGAAAAGCTCAACGTGCTGGATGGTGAAGGTTTGAAAGAGTTTAGCGTAGTTGTTGGCTCATTCGGTCTAAAAGCAAATGCAGAAAGTCTGATGAATCGTCTGCGCAACAGTGGCTATGCAGCACAGCTCACATATAATGCCGACAGAAACATGTACCGTGTTGTGGCGTCCACATTTGCCACAAAGGGTGAGGCTGTTTCATCCCGCGATGCTTTGCGCTCTCAATTTGCAGACGCTTGGCTTCTGTATAACGCACGATAAAGACGGTTTGGCACGGATTCTTTCTATTGATTACGGAAAGAAACGGACGGGAATAGCAGTTACCGATCCTCTTAAAATAATAGCAGGAGGATTGGCAACTGTTTTTACGATAGAGTTGTTTGACTTTCTCAAGGAATACATCTCCAAGGAAAGTGTGGAGCTTATCATCATCGGAGACCCAAAGCATCTTGATGGTTCGCCAAGCGAAAACAGACAAAGGGTATTGACCTTCATCAGTCAGTGGCGTAAAGCCTTTCCGAATATTCCTATTGAACTATATGATGAGCGTTTCACATCAGTCCTAGCACATCAGGCAATGATCAGCGGAGGGCTGAAGAAAAAAGTCCGTCAGAACAAAGCTTTAGTGGATGAGATTTCTGCCACTATTATCTTGCAAGACTATATGAACAGCAGGAGATTTTCCACGAAAGAATAATAAAATCCGATTTTTCAATATGATATTACCAATATACGTTTACGGGCAACCGGTACTGCGAAAAGTAGCAGACGACATAACAAAAGACTATCCCAATCTCAAGGAATTCATTAGCGACATGTATGAGACACTGGAAAAGACCGGTGGCATTGGTCTCGCCGCTCCACAAGTAGGCAAAGCCATAAGAGTAGTTATCATTGACTTGCATGAATTGGCAGAAGACTATCCTGAATATGCAGATTTCCGGAAGACGTACATCAACAGCCATATCATTGAATATGGCGATGAAAAAGACTCATCAGAGGAGGGTTGCCTGTCACTTCCAGGAATCAGCGAAAAGGTAGTCCGACCGAAGCAGGTGCATATCCGCTATATGGATGAAGATTTTCTGGAGCATGATGAGTGGGTGGATGGGTATCTGGCACGTGTAATACAGCATGAATCAGACCACCTCGAAGGACGTGTCTTCACAGATATTATATCCCCATTGCGCAAGCAACTGATAAAGAAAAAACTCACCCAATTACTCAAAGGCAACATCACCTGCCGCTACAAAGTAAAATTCAAGAAGTGAACATTTCACGCACCATACGTACAAAACGGTGGTTACTGTGCATCATCTCTTTTCTGTTTTTTATTCCCATCAAAGCACAAATCAACACCGAGCGCTTTACTCTCATGGGTAAAGTGGCTTTGACGTATGAAGACTATGTGCGGGCTATCCAGTATTTCAACCAGGTGATAAACGCAAAGCCATATCTCTATGAGTCATGGTATCTGCGTGGCGTAGCAAAATATAATCTTGACGATTATGAGGGTGCCGAACAGGACTGCAACGAGGCACTGAAAATCAATCCTTTCATTGAAAGCATCTACGAGTTGCGCGGATTGTGTCGTATCCAACAAAAGAATTACAATGGTGCCGAAAGCGATTACGATCAGGCTTTAGTGCTGACGCCAAACAACCGTTCTGTCCTGCACAATCGTATGCTGTGCTTCGTAGAACAGAAAGAGTACAGTCGGGCGATGACTGAACTTGATACATTATTGAGATTAGACGCAAAAAATGCTAAGTACTATGCCATTAAGGCAGAGGTATATTTTCTCCAAAAAGACACCATCAATGGTATAAAAGCCCTAGACTACAGCCTTGAACTTGACGAATTTAACGGACCAGCATGGGCTACGAGAGCACAATTAGCGCTGAATAAAGATGAATGGGGAGACGCAGACAAGTTTCTCACCAAAGCCATTCATTATATTCCAAAATTTGTGCCCCTGTACCTTAACCGCGCCATTTCACGCTATCATCTTGCCGACCTGCGTGGGTGTATGGAAGATTATAACAAGGCGTTGGACCTTGACCCGAACAATTTCTTTGCACACTATAACCGCGGTCTGCTCCGCCTGCAGGTGGGCGATGACAACCGCGCCATTGAAGACTTTGACTTTGTCCTGAAACTGGAACCGGATAACCTGATGGCAATAATGAACCGTGCCGAATTGCGGAGTAAGACAGGCAACCTGCGTGGTGCCATAAGCGACTATACATCTGTCATCCGCCGTTATCCTGACTTCTGGATTGGCTTACAGGCACGTGCTAACTGCTACAGACGTTTAGGAGACATCGCAAAAGCCGAGCAGGATGAATTCCGCATTTTGAAAGCTGTTCAGGAAAAGCACCTTGGTATCAATCCTCACAACCGTGTTCGCAAAGTCTTTATGGGCACACGCTATAAAAGTGACAAGGATGTTTACAACTATGATGAACTCGTGATGGAAGATCCGGAGAAGGATGTGATGGTGAAATACGAAAGTGAGAATCGTGGCAAGGTGCAGAACCTGAAGGTCTCTCTTGACCTGAAAGCAGACGTAAAGCTTGATTCTCTCACAATCAAGAAACCAGACTCCTTGCTTTCATCATGGGAGAAAGCACCTATCTATTACAATCGCGCCAATGCGCTCTCCAAGACAAAGGAATACGAGCAGGCCCTATACCTGTACGACACCGTACTCGCTCTTGACGTGGGTATGGCAGAAGCATATTACAACCGTGGACTCACACGCATCTTCTTCGGACAAGTACAGGAAGGCATACGCGACCTCAGTAAAGCTGGAGAATTGGGCATATATTCGGCTTACGGTATAATAAAGAAATACCGCAAAGAATAGTAAGCATTACTTTCTCCGTTCATATATTGCATTTCCCCTATGGAGCAATTATACGTCGATAAGGATTATATCTATCAAAAACTGTCACGGCTGTTCGGACATATTCCTCCGTTCATGCACGCAAGTGTGATGGATGCCATACGCGTCATGCGCTATCGCCGTAAAGAGATAATCTATAATATAGGGGAACACACCAGCGAATTTATGTTTCTCATCGACGGTAAGGCAAAGATATTCCGCGAAGGTGTAAGCGGGAGACGTCAGATTCTGCGCATAGTGACACAAGGGCAACATTTCGGCTACGAACCATTACTCACCGATGAGGCACATCAGAACACTGCCATGGCTTTTGAAGACTGCATCATAGCACGCATACCGATGACTACCATTGACGAACTGCTGCACTCTAATCTCCGTATTGCAAACGTGGTAATCACCACACTGGCAAAGGAACTGGTGGCGACAGAAAGACAACTGCTTAATCTCACCCAAAAACACATGCGTGGCAGAGTTGCCGACTCACTGCTCATGCTCCGCAAGGCGTGTAGCACTTGTGAAGACGGAAAAACAATCAACATCCGCATCACCCGTCAGGACATTGCCGACATGAGTAATATGAACACAGCCAATGCCATACGTACACTATCAGAGTTTTCTGCCGAAGGCATCATCATGATAGCGAATCGTATGATAGCCATCATTGATGAAGAACGTCTGAAGAAAATATCACGATTAGGATGAAACCATTGATAACAATAATCGGTCCCACAGCATCAGGGAAGACAACATTTGCAGCACATCTTGCACAGAAAATGATTGCAGAAGGTGAAAGTGCTGAAATCATCAGCGGTGACTCACGGCAAGTCTATCGCGGTATGACAATAGGCACAGGGAAAGACCTTGATGACTATACCATAGAGGGCATTACCATACCTTATCACCTTATTGACATCTGCGATGCCGGTGAACAATACAACATATACCGTTATCAGCAGGACTTCAGGGAATGCTACAACGGTTGTCTGCAACGTGGCGTCCGTCCGATACTCTGCGGAGGTTCCGGACTTTACATTGAGTCCGTCATCAACTCTTTCATCATTCCCGACAAGAAGAATGAGGAACAACGCCAGATCAGACACCGCGACAGACCGTTGAGCATGGGAGAAAAAGGAGAGAGAATCCCAACAGTGATCATCGGCCTACAGATTGACCGCGAACTGCGCAGGGAAAAGATTTCTCTGCGACTGAAGGAACGTCTCGAACAAGGGATGGTGGAAGAAATCAAAGAACTCCTAAAGACAGTACCTGCTGAGAAACTCATCTACTATGGACTGGAATATAAATATGTAACGGAATACGTTATCGGCACCCTGACCTACGAAGAGATGTTCTCTCAGTTAGAGATAGCGATACACCAGTTTGCAAAACGCCAAATGACATGGTTTAGAGGTATGCAACGGCGTGGCATGCAGATACACTGGATTGAGGCATCGCTGAAGATGGAAGAGAAAGTGTCACAAGCAATGAGACTGATAGTATAACACCGCGAAGGCGGTCTGCCCCATCTCTTAATGCAGGATAAAGAACAAGAGTTCTTTCATCAGTTCGCCAGCCGGAGTGTTCGGGTTGTCCAGTCCTTTCGACTTGGCATCAATCTCGCGGAGTTTATGTATTATCTGTAACGTCTTACCTGCAGAATAGTTGCGCAGTCCGTCATAATAATTGCGCGCCATCCATGATGAGATTCCGAGCCACTCCCCTATCCCACGGGCATCTTTCACCGGAGAATAATGCGCCTGCATCAGCATGGCGAAATACTGAAACAGGAGAGGAAGGATGGAATACACACTCCCTGCCTTTGGGTTCTTATCGAAATAATCGGCTATTTGATTTGCTTTGAACACATTTTTTGAGATGATGGCATCACGAAGTTCAAAGGCATTAAAATCCTTGTTGACACCGATTTTCTCCTCTACGAGTTCTGGCGTCACGCGCCGATTATCACCGTCCAGTCCTATCTTCAACTTATCCAGTTCTGACGTGAGCCGGTTAAGGTCGCTCCCAATAGCATCGGCTATTATCCCTGCGGTCTTATTATCTATAGCAATGGAATCTTCCTGAAGGTAGAATATGATGAAGCCGGGCAGTTCCTGCTCCTTCACCTTCTTACTTTCGAGCATCGCCACGGAGTCATTCTTTTCCAGCAATGACGTCAGACGTTTCCGCTTGTCCAGACTGCCGTTCTTATGGCAGAACACCAACAGGGTCGATGGCATCGGATGAGCGATATATGCCTCCAGAGCATCCGTATTCTTAATCCCCTGTGCTTCGCGCACTATGATGACCTGCCTTTCTGCCATCATCGGATAGCGCTTGGCCATGCTCAGCAGTTCCTCCATCGTGATGTCAGCCCCGAAGACGACAGTCTGATTGAAACCCTGCTCTTCCTCCGTAAGCACATTATGCTCTATATAGTCAGCCACCTTATCTATATAATACGACTCCTCGCCCATAAGATAATATATGGGAAAGTATCGCTGTGCCTGTAGGTCACGCATCATGGCATTATAGGTCTGCATAATCGGGTAGTGTGGTTAAAAATTCATATTTTCCCTCATTCACAACACAGCACATCAGGCTTTGCCCGTTTGTCATCACAAGATATTTAACACCGAGTATGCTGTTGTAGTCGAGCAACTGATTGAACACTTTTTGCGACAACTGAACCGTAGGAGCCTTATATTCAATTATCATAAATGGTGTGAGTGTCTTTGAATACAACACCGTATCGCACCGTAGCTTTTTCACACCGCATTTCAGTTCCACTTCATTTGCCATCAGCCCTTGCGGATAGCCTTTTTCGGCGATGAGATAAGCTACAAAATGCTGTCTAACCCCTTCCTCTGGAGTCAGAGCAACATATTTACGGCGCAACACGTCAAACACCTGTTTACATCTCATCCTCTGACGGAATATCAGCCTCACTGGCATCAGGCACTATCGGAGCCACCTTTGGCTCTGCCGTCTTACGCACCGTCTTACGTTTTGGTTTTTCCTGAGCAGGAACTGAGATTCCTGCCAATTCCGGATCGACAAGTATTCTTCCGCAGTATTCACAGACGATAATCTTCTTGTGCATCTTTATGTCCAACTGACGCTGTGGAGGTATCTGGGCAAAGCATCCGCCACAAGCATCACGCTGAATAGGCACGATACCGAGACCATTACGCACGTTCTTACGTATGCGCTTAAATGATGTCAGCAGACGCGGTTCTATCTTTGCTTCAAGTTCCACGACATCGGCTTTCAGCGTTTCTTCCTCCTGACGTGTCTCTTCCACAATCTCGTTCAGCTCCTTACGCTTCACTTCAAGGTCTGATTTGCGCTCTTTCATATTCGCCTTTGCCTGTTCCAGCTCTTCCTGCTTCACCTCCAGACGTTTGTTGCCTTCACGGATTTTTTTCTGGGCGAGTTCTATTTCGAGCGACTGAAATTCTATCTCCTTGCTGAGCGTATCGTATTCGCGATTGTTCTTGACATCATTAAGTTGTTGTTTGTAGCGCTCCACAGTCTCATTGGAGAGCACTATCTCATTATTCTTTTCGCTGATGGCAGTATTTATTTCCTTTATCTCAGCCTTTATCTTCTCTACGCGTGTATTGAGACCTTCCAGTTCGTCTTCAAGGTCTTGCACCTCAAGTGGCAATTCGCCTCTAAGAGCACGTTTCTCGTCAATTGCAGTAAGTGTCTGCTGCAGTTTATAAAGTAGTTTCAATCTCTCCTCGACAGTCATCTCTGTCGGATTCACATTTGTAGTTTCCATTATTATTTATTTTTTATTGGTTTATTATATCACAACTATAGGATTGGTGCAGGTTATAGCCATTACTATTTTCATTTGTGGATAGGCAACAGCGAGAATCTCACGGAACACCTCCTGTGTGAACTGCTCCGACTCATAATGCCCCATCACGGCTATCTGTATCTCATCCTCATGACCGAAGTATTCGTGATAGTGCATCTCGCCTGTGAGGAACGCATCTGCCCCCTGCCGTATCGCTTCATCAAGCATGAATGCTCCTGCACCGCCACACATCGCCACAGTCCTGACTTCCTTACGGTTGCAACGGTTCGTCATGAGTGCCTGTATCGAGAAACGCTCTTTCAGCATCTGCAGAAACTCTGCTGTAGGCATCGGATGAGGCAGGATGCCGATAGCTCCGCCACCGTTTTCCACAGGCGAAGCATCTGAACAGACCGCCTGCAAGGGTTTGACAGCAGTCAGTTCTATCTTCTCTGCCATGCGGAAGTTCACGCCACCATGCGCATTGTCCATATTCGTATGCATCGAGATGACGGAAATATCATTCTTTATGCACATGCGTATCGTGCGCTGCACATAATCCGCATCACTCACGCATTTCACCCCACGGAAAAGCAGAGGATGATGCGACACAATCAGGTTGCACCCCTCACGCTGTGCCTCGCGCACGATATCCTCGTTTACGTCAAGACACAATAATACCCCTGATACATCCGTCTCTGTCAATCCTATCTGCAAGCCGGCATTATCCCAGTCTTCCTGCAGTGGCAGAGGCGCGAACTTCTCAAGGGTCACTAAAACATCCTTTATCCTTGCCACGCTCCTTGCGTAAAATTTTATAGTGCAAAAATAATGAAAGCAGAGAGTAATACAAAATAAAAACGCATAAAATTTCTCTAACACCTTATTAAAACGTGCGTGCGCGCACGCGCGCGCGAGAGAGAAGCCTCTCCTTTTAGGGAAGGGTTTGGGATAGGCTACTTCGCTCTGCGAGTCATTGGCTCTGCCACTTCGATAGTCGAAGAAACATTAATAAGGACTGCGAGAAATTGAAAAGCGAGAGACGGAAACCGGATTCCCATCAAGGGAAATTTGGATACCCATCGAAGGGATTCCGTATAACCATCGAAGGGGTCTCGTATAACCATCGAAGGGATGCCATAGAGGGCATCAGGAGACCCTCTCGACAGCATCAGAACACCCCCAAGAAAGCACCGAGGAATCCCTTCGATTGGAACAGATATTCCGCGACTTCGGAGGCTGAAAACCAAGCGTGCGTTTGACCTCTCACAAACGATGGGAAGAGGAGGCACAAACGAGCGTTTGTCGAAGCCCAAACGAGCGTTTGTCGAAGCCCAATCGAGCGTTTGTCGAAAAGCAATCGTGCGTTTGTCGAAAAACATACATCCATTTGTCGTTTTTAGATGCTTTAGGCACACGAAAGTAGTATCGGATTTGAGGTGTTTTACCAACATTTAGGTGGGTTCCATAAATTATATTGAGATGATTTTAGATTTATTTTTGAACAGATTTCATTAATTGACGAAAGCCTATAATAGGATACTAAAAGGTACCAACGAATCAAAATTCATGAGAAAAACACGAAAGTAATTGAATATAAATCACTAATTTTGTAGCGTTATTTATCCATGACATGGAAGATATTAATCGAATAAAATTGGTTTTAGTAGAGAAGAAACGCACAGCAAAGTGGTTGTCTGAGGAAATGGGTGTCAATCCCTCGACTGTGAGTAAGTGGTGCACCAACTCGTCTCAACCAGACCTTGGTAGCTTGCTTAAGATTGCGGACCTTCTTAAGGTTGACATCAAAGAGCTACTCGTAAGAGAATACAAACATTTTCTCCTATCTCAAGAGTCAAAGTAAAAGGTTATGGATTATACGAGTGGATTACATATCAAGTCGGTGAAGGATGTTGTAACATATAATATCACTTTGCATTCGTACGTAAGTAGGAGTTGATTTGGTTCATCGAATAGTGAAAATGAAAACAAAACCACAAATCAATGATGCAACAAGAGAACATCCCAATAAAAGTAGGATTGCTTGAGCTCCTCTATGGCAGTCAGGGAACACAGTTTGTGATTCCTGCCTATCAGCGTAATTATACTTGGGTGGCGATAAATAAATAACTATGGCTAAGAAAAAATATAAAATAGCATCTCTGTTTTCAGGTTGTGGAGGCCTTGATTTAGGCTTTTCTGGCGGCTTTAGTTTTCTTGGAAATGATTACAAACGACTAAACACAACAATTGTTTTTGCAAATGATTTTGATTCAGACGCATGTAAATGCTATAATGCGAATCAACTATTGGTTAATGATGGAGAGACCTGTTTATTAGAGGACATTCGGGATATTGATGCCAATAGCATTCCTGATTTCGATATATTGCTTGCAGGCTTTCCATGTCAGCCGTTTTCAAATGCTGGAAACAGAAAAGGTGTTAATGATGACAATGGTAGAGGAACTTTGTTTGAAGAATGTGAAAGGATAATACGAGCGAAAATAAAATCCAATAAACGCCCCCAAGCATTCTTATTTGAAAATGTTAGAGGAATTCTTTCTTCAAAAATGCCAGATGGAGAAACCTCTGTTCCACAAGAAATTCAGAAAAGGATGGAATCTTTAGGGTACGGCGTTAGTATGAAACTTGTCTGCTCAAGTGATTACGGTGTTCCTCAACAAAGATATAGAGTGCTAATTATTGGCATTGATAAGCAATTGGGGAAGAGTCCTTTCGATTTTAATTCTTTAATGGATGTGGTTAAACAATCACATATTCCATCTAAATTGATGGGAAATGATGAAAAATTACTGTTAGGCTACGTGTTAAAAGGGGTTCATGAACACGAGGATGATGTCGTGTGGGATTATAGTGCCACAACGCAAAAAACAGTTGAACTAATTGGATGCTGTCAACATGGACAGAAAGCAATGGATTTTTTTTATGATGGCTATTCAAAACAAGATTTACCAGCTGTCGTTTTTGAAGGTCGTTCATGGAAAAATATTCCATACGAAAAGCTCTCTCCGCGTTTTAAAAAGATAGCGGATGACCCGAAAAAATATCATGCACCAAAGTTTTTTAGACGGTTTGCTTTCGGTGAAATCAATGGCACTATTACAGCTTCTGCTCAACCAGAAAATTGTGGTATTACTCACCCTGTTGAAAATAGACGTTATTCTGTCCGTGAGATTGCAAGAATACAATCGTTTCCAGATGAATTTAGGTTTAACGCAATCCCGTTGCAGTCACAGTATAAAGTTATTGGCAATGCTGTCCCTCCCGTAATGGCATGGGTTGTTGCAACAGCGTTGTTGAATCATTTACAAGATAAATAAGGATTATTATGGCATATTTGGCAAAATCAACTGTATTAAAAGCTTATCAATTACTCTCTAATATTGATACTGATAAACGTCAAGGACTTACTCAAAAGGTCAGTGCATTAAAATATGCATCTGCGTTAGACAGATACTATCTGTTTCACAATCAAAATTGCAATTTAAAACAATCGGTAAATAAAGATTTGTTTGCATCTTATGTCGGTGAAATCGTAAAAATCAATAACGAACAATGCACAAAAGATTTCTTTTTAGGTGTTTCGGCAAATGGTCGGGATTTTGATTGCGGTAGCAATTTCTTTTCACAGTCTTCGGTAAAAGATTCGAGAACAAATCCTTACGAAACTTTTTTGTATCCCAAACGATCAGGTTGGCAACCGGTAATGGATGTTAAGGATCAAGAGCTTATATTTCGTTCTGATTATCTACCTGATGTTTTCTCATTTTATTTGGGAACCTCTGAATTGAGATTGGCTTTTATAATTTGGCTTTTGCGTTTTACTGAAATTGGGGAAGAAAATTTGGATGGATTAAGATTATCATTAATTAATACCTTTTCAAATATTTTTTGTAATGCTCTTTATATAGATGCTGTAAACCATGTTGATACCTCTTATATCGAATTTGACAATGAAATGTGTCAGTTGAGCCAAGAAGATATTCTTTCTTTATTTAATTCAAGTAAAAAACACTCATGTGAAAGCCCGTTATCAGCGAATATTCCTTTCCAGCAAATCTTCTACGGTGCTCCAGGCACAGGAAAGTCTCATGCCATCAATGAATTGACAGAGGGCGAAAGCGTGATTCGTACGACTTTCCATCCTGATAGTGATTATTCAACCTTTGTTGGTGCATATAAGCCAACAATGGGATTGTTGCCTATCTGTGATGAATTGGGGCAGCCGATGAAGATTGGCAGCACAGTCCTTCATAAGGAGCAGATTATCTACGAGTTTGTTGACCAGGCTTTCTTGCAAGCATACGTACAAGCATGGAAATACTATGCAGAGAATAGCGATGATGCAAAGAAACAGTATCTTGTGATTGAAGAAATTAACCGTGGCAACTGTGCACAGATATTCGGCGACCTCTTCCAGTTGCTTGACCGTAACGACTATGGTTTCTCTGTATATCCTATCAATGCTGATAAGGATATGAAGAAGCAATTGGAAAAGGCATTCAAGAAGGATGGCAAGACTATCACCATCGAAGGAGCTGACAAAATAAATGCTCTTTATAAGGGTAAAGATGTGGTGAGCCAAGTACTCTCTGGTGACATTCTTTTATTGCCTGACAACCTCTACATCTGGGCAACAATGAATACCAGTGACCAAAGCCTGTTCCCTATTGATTCCGCCTTCAAACGCAGATGGGAATGGCAGTATATGCCTATTGACAAGGGCTACGATGCCAGCGGTCAGGAAATCAAGTGGGCGATTGAAGGCGCCACCAAAAAGTTTGATTGGTGGTCTTTCCTCGAAAAGATAAATGCCCAGATTGGTGAAGCTACCCAATCGGAGGATAAGAAACTGGGATTCTTCTTCTGCAAGGCTTCTGATGGTGTTATCTCTGCCGAGAAGTTTGTAGGAAAGGTTATCTTCTATCTCTGGAATGACGTATTCAAGAACAACGGTTTTGATGGTCCTATCTTCAAGGATGTTGATGGAACGGAATTGTCATTCTCAAAATTCTACAAATCAGACTCTAAAGGTAATGCCATCGTACAGAAGGATAAGGTAGAGTTGTTCTTAACGAATCTTGAGGTAGAATCTTCAGAAAAAAGTGATAAGATAGACCGAGAAGCAGAGATTTCTACAACGATAATAGAACAATGACAAAAGAAGAGTTCATAGAGTTATGCCGTTGTGGCGAAACTACGAAGGTACAATATAAAGAGTGCTTCACCACTCAGACGAAGATAGCACAAGAGATGGTGGCTTTTGCCAATACACATGGCGGGGTTATCCTTTTTGGCGTGAAGGATAAGACTGGTGATATGCTTGGACTTTCCTTCAAGCAATTACAAGACATAGGCTTGGAATTAGGAAATACAGCAAATGAGCAAGTGAAACCAGCCATATACATCGAGACTGAGGTAGTGAAGGTTGACGAGAATCGCTTTCTTGTGTGCCACATAGCCGAAGGGCGCAATAAACCCTACAAAACCAACAATGGCGAGATATGGGTGAAACAGGGACAAGATAAGCGTCGTGTGACTGAGAATTCTGAGATTTTGGAGTTGTTTCAAGATTCTGGCTCATATTATGCCGAGGAAGCTGTCATCAAGGGAAGTTCTGTGGACGACCTCGAAAAGACACTCCTACGTGACTATTTCCTGAAAGTTTACGGCAAAGCTATAGAAGATTTTGACCAACCTTTGGAATTGATGCTACGCAGTCTTAGCATAATGAATGATAAAGGTGAACTGACTCGTGCAGGTGTTCTTTACTTTGGTAAACACCCTCAGTTATTTGAACGTAGTTTCAAGATAAAGGCAGTGGCATTTGTCGGTAACAGCATTGGCGGAAGCCAGTATATTGACAGTCGAGACATAGAGGGCACTGTCCCTTGGATGTTCCGTGAGGGAATGGCATTCTTGAAATCCATGCTGCATCATCGTCAAGAGGGCCAGAACTTCAACAGTGTTGGCGTGCTTGAAATTCCTGAGGTCGTATTGGAGGAGTTGCTACAAAATGCATTGGTACACATTGACCTACTTCATCCAGCCGCTGTGCGTCTGCTTGTCTTTGAAAATCGTATTGAGATAATAAATCCTGGCAAACTTTATGGTGGTTTGAAAGTAGAAGACATCAGGCTTGGTGCCTCAAAGCAACGCAATCCGTTAATGGCAGACTTTGCAGCAAAGACGATGATATACCGAGGTTTAGGTAGTGGTATCGTAAGAGCCTTGCGTGAGAATGTTGTCATAGATTTCATTAATGAAGACGATGCCAACCAGTTCCGTGTAATCATTTGGCGTACTACCCAAAAGGAGGTAATAGATGCCCAACGGGCAGAGCTCGCTACCCAAAAGAGTGATATTTTTGCCGAAGTAACTACCCAAAAGAATCTTTCTGCCATACAAAAGGAAGAGAAAAATAACGTTGATGCCATACAAAAGAGAGAAGAGTACATACAAAAGACCATACAAATGAGCGTTGATGCCATACAAAAGGGCATACAAAAGGTTTTGACAGAACGCAATCAGTCAATAACCGAGATTCAGATGTCTGTACTTCTTTATTTTGCCAAACACCCGACAGCATCAAGAAAAGATTATGTAAATGCTATAGAAGGTGCCACGGAAGGTGGTACAATTTCTGCAATAGGTCGTTTGCAGGAACTTGGTATTCTGAAACGTCAAGACGGAAAGAAAAACGGTTACTGGGTTGTTTTGTTTGAATAAAAATCATATAGATAAGGCATAATATGCGCATAATCATTGAAGAACATAAATATGCAGCCGCTGATGTGAAGGACGTCCTGAAGGGCATTGACGCTCTTGAGAACGTTGAGGGATATGTCAGTGTGAACTATGTCGGCTATTTCTACAATACCGACAAGGATGTTCGTGACTGCGTGTTTATCCTTCCCAAGGTGTTATTGGAGGATGTGGATGGCAAGGAACTTGTCTTTGGCAAATATGCGCCAGAAGAGATTATCAATCTTGATGCCTATAATCCTCTCACTCAGCAAGAGAAGGACTTCATCTATGAGTTTGCCGTATGGATATACCGTGCAATCGTTGTGTTCCATAACGACAAGCGGAACAAGACAAGCATCGTCTATCACAAGAAAATTGCTGAAGTTGGCAAGGGAGGCAAGCATCTGAGTAACACCTTTCTTGATATTCTATTGTCATTGGTGCAGTTTAACAAGGACAACCAGGATTTCTTCTTTTATGTTCTACGCAATATTCATGCTGGCTTCAACAAGATAAACTGGAACCGCACAATAGCGACAACTCCGGCTATCATCCAAGATGGTAACGCCGTGTATCTTTGTCCTGTAAACAAGAAGAGACAAATCAACTTTGACGAAGAATTACTTGTCATTTTCTTCTCTATCTTGAACTATATCCATGACCATTACGGATTTCCCGTTGACATCAACTGCAACTTTGATCTGATAACAGGTAAACAGTTCAAGGTCTATTTGAACGGTATGGGCAAGATGCGTCTGAAGCAGATAAAGTACAAATATTTCTCTGACAAGGCGCTGGAATTGTGGGATTTGTGTTACGCCTTCTTTGATTCTGCCCGGCAAATATATGTAAGTTCGGAACAGAAGGAATACCTCCTAGTCAAGAACTTTAACATAGTCTTTGAGTCAATCATTGATGAGCTGGTTGGTGACAGAAACATCCCTGCTGGATTGAAGGAGCAAGATGATGGCAAGCGTATTGACCACATGTATAGTTACCAAGGATTGACCACATACGAAGAGGATAAGCCTATATACTACATCGGTGACTCAAAGTATTATAAGCGTGGCAACCAGATTGGCAAGGAGTCTGTATATAAGCAGTTCACATATGCAAGGAATGTCATCCAGTGGAACCTGAACCTGTTTATGGATGGAGAGCCAGAGGATAACGAATGGAAAACAAAAGTAGGAAAGTTGCGTGATGATGTCACTGAGGGCTACAACGTGATACCAAACTTCTTCATCAGCGCAAGGCTAAACAAGGAACTGAGCTATAAGGATGAAGTTGAGATAACAGATAAGCAGAAAACTCACTTCTCCAACAGTCACTTTGAAAACAGGCTCTTTGACCGTGATACGCTGCTCATCTGCCACTATGATGTGAATTTCTTATATGTCATATCGCTCTATGCGCGAAACAACAGTCTTCAGAAGGATGCCTGGAAAAAGGACGTACGAGCCAAGTTCCGCTCCGAGATACAGAGGATGCTGACGGAACAATACGACTTCTACGCTATGCAAGCGCACCCAAATGTGGATGCAAAGACCTATCTGAAGGAAAACTTCCAACAGACTCTCGGCAAAATCTATACTCCCTTTGGCAATGATGAGGTTTTCTCACTGGCTCTTGACAAAGAAGATCCAGAGGGAAACAACGAAGCATTGCTGACAGAACTGCGCAAGCATTTCTTTGTAGTGGAGAATGGAATTGGCGAGAATCCTGAGCCAGCAATGGCGAAAATTATTGACGAAGAAGGACATTTGTATCAATCAGATTCGTCTGTAGATAAAAACGAAAAATGCGTTCTCACGGGCTATGTTCCAAAGACTGATAGCGAGTTTGATAGTTTCAATGAGTGCAAGGGCAAACGCTTCGATATGAAGTACATCCCTTCCATCAACCTCATGGCTGTAAAGTACTTTATGCCTATGGTGGATGGTTTCGTTGATGGTTATTACAAGGTGAAATCCATGTCGTTCAAGACCGTAAAAGAAGTGGATGCAGATGGAAATCAGAAAGAGACTATGATGCTTCACCTCTCTTTGGGTGACTTTATTAGGTTAGGAGAAGAAAGAGTTTTCTTCTACAAAGCAAAAATGACAGCTGGTCAGCTTCATTCTATAGCAAAGATTGAGGATGATTATTCAATATAATTCTTGAGGAATGGTTAAAAATAGACTTGTTGATATAGAAATTGATAATGTCTCTTCTGAAAGACTTAATAGGCAGAGCAACATACAAACCGTTTTCGCAAACAGGCCATTACTTGACAAAAATTATGGCAACTATATACGGAAATAACAAATAAATAAGTACCTTTGCAAGTCTTAAAAGAAAACTTAATTTTACACTAACAATAATAATATTACAACTATTATGGCTACAAAAAGAGTTTACACCTTCGGAAACGGAAAAGCCGAAGGAAATGCAAACATGCGAGAGCAGCTCGGCGGTAAAGGTGCCAACTTGGCAGAAATGAACCTTATCGGCGTACCAGTGCCTCCTGGTTTCACTATCACTACCGACACTTGTAATGAATATTACGAAGTGGGACAGACAAAAATCATGAAACTGCTCAACGATGACGTTATGGCAGCTGTCAAGCATATCGAGGGCTTGATGAACTGCAAGTTCGGAGATGCAGAAAACCCATTGTTGGTAAGTGTACGTTCAGGCGCACGCGCTTCTATGCCGGGCATGATGGACACTATCCTCAACCTCGGTCTGAATGACGTTGTGGCAGAAGGTATGTGTAAGAAGACACAGAACCCTCATTTCGTATATGACTCCTATCGCCGTTTCGTACAGATGTATGGTGACGTCGTATTGGGCATGAAGCCAGTAAACAAGACAGACATTGACCCATTCGAGAAGATAATCGAAAGCGTAAAGAAAGAACAGGGCGTAGTGCTTGACAAGGACCTCTCTGTAGAATCTCTGAAAAAGCTCGTCGTTCTCTTCAAGACAGCCATCAAGGAGCAGACAGGCGAGGAATTCCCAGAAGACCCTATCGTTCAGCTCTGGGGTGCTATATGTGCTGTGTTCCGCAGCTGGATGAATGAGCGCGCTATCCTCTATCGTAAGATGGAAGGAATACCTGATGAATGGGGTACTGCCGTATCAGTAATGGCAATGGTGTTCGGCAACATGGGCGACACATCTGCAACAGGCGTATGCTTCTCACGCGATGCTGCAACAGGCGAAGACCTGTTCAATGGCGAATATCTCGTTAACGCACAGGGAGAAGACGTTGTGGCTGGCATCCGCACACCTCAGCAAATTACAAAGATTGGTTCACAGCGTTGGGCTGAACGTGCAGGAATATCAGAAGAAGAGCGCGTGGCAAAATATCCTTCTATGGAAGAAGCAATGCCAGAAATCTACAAACAGCTCGATGACCTGCAAACGAAACTCGAAAACCACTATCATGATATGCAGGATATGGAGTTCACCGTACAGGAAGGCAAACTTTGGTTCTTGCAGACACGTAACGGTAAACGTACAGGTACAGCAATGGTGAAAATCGCTATGGACCTCCTCAAGCAAGGTCTCATTGACGAAAAGACAGCCATCATGCGTTGCGAGCCACAGAAACTTGACGAACTGTTGCATCCTGTATTCGACAAAGCTGCACTTCAGAAGGCAAAAGTCATCACACAGGGTCTGCCAGCAAGTCCGGGCGCAGCATGCGGTCAGATAGTATTCTTTGCTGACGATGCTGAGCAGTGGCACAACGACGGTCACAAGGTGGTGATGGTACGTATTGAGACCAGTCCGGAAGACCTCGCAGGTATGGCATCTGCAGAGGGTATTCTCACAGCACGTGGCGGTATGACAAGCCATGCTGCCGTTGTAGCACGCGGCATGGGTAAATGTTGTGTCAGCGGTGCTGGTGGCATCAATGTTGACTACAAGACACGCACCGTAGAAATTGACGGTAACGTATATAAGGAAGGCGACTATATCTCATTGAACGGTTCTACAGGTCAGGTATATGCTGGCGAAATCCAGACAAAGGCAGCCGAACTCAGTGGTGACTTCAAGGCTTTGATGGAGCTCTGCGACAAATATACAAAGTTGCAGGTACGCACAAATGCCGACACACCACGCGATGCACAGTTGGCACGCGAATTTGGTGCAAAGGGTATCGGTCTGACACGTACGGAACACATGTTCTTTGAGGACAAGAAAATCATCGCCATGCGCGAGATGATTCTTGCCGACTCTGTTGAAGGTCGTGAGAAAGCACTTGCAAAACTGCTCCCTTACCAGAAAGCAGACTTCAAGGGCATCCTCGAAGCTATGGACGGCTGTCCTGTAAACATCCGTCTCCTTGACCCACCTCTCCACGAGTTTGTACCTCACGATCAGGCAGGTCAGGAAATAATGGCAAAAGAAATGGGCGTTGACGTTAAGGAAATCAAGAAGCGCGTTGCTTCATTGGCAGAAAACAACCCAATGCTCGGTCACCGCGGTTGCCGTCTGGGTATTACTTTCCCTGAAATCACAGCCATGCAGACACGCGCCATCCTCAGCGCAGCATGCGAACTGAAAAAGGAAGGCAAGAACCCTATGCCGGAAATCATGGTGCCACTCATCGGTATCCTGTATGAGTTGAAACAGCAGAAGTCTATCATCGAAAAGGTTGCTAAGGAAGTGTTCGAAGAATACGGAATCGAAGTTGAGTTTGAGATTGGTACGATGATTGAAATACCACGTGCGGCTCTGACTGCTGACCGTATCGCAACAGAGGCACAGTACTTCTCATTTGGTACAAACGACCTCACGCAGATGACATTCGGCTATTCACGTGACGACATCGCAAGCTTCCTCCCAGCATATCTGGACAAGAAGATTCTGAAGGTTGACCCATTCCAGGTGCTCGACCAGAAGGGTGTCGGTCAGCTCATCAAGATGGCTGTAGAAAAGGGTCGTGGCATCCGTCCAAATCTCCGCACAGGTATCTGCGGCGAACACGGAGGCGAACCATCATCAGTTAAGTTCTGCGCAAAGATTGGTATGAACTACGCAAGTTGCTCACCATTCCGCGTACCTATTGCACGCCTCGCCGCCGCGCAGGCAGCAGTTGAGGAGTAAACTGAAAATACAAAATTACAACATATAGGGCAAGCATAAAAACAAATGCTTGCCCTTCGTTTTTCATCACATTTTCAAATCATTTAATCCTCATTACGATACAAGTATAATAGACAATACACCTATCATGTTCGCCCATGATAAGAAGCAAAAGAAATAGGATAGTCTTCCTATCCTATTAACCTTGAGCCGAATGGGGGACTCGAACCCCCGACCCACGCATTACGAATGCGTTGCTCTACCAACTGAGCCAATTCGGCTTTCAAATAAAGCGAATGCAAAAGTAGTGCTATTTGAAGATATTGCCAAATAAAAAGGAAGTAAAATATTTTTATTATCAAATGTTTTGCCAATCAAAAAAAAGATTGTACATTTGCATCCGCATTTGTAGAAATGCTCTCACAAAAATGCGGAAATAGCTCAGTTGGTAGAGCACAACCTTGCCAAGGTTGGGGTCGCGGGTCCGAGTCCCGTTTTCCGCTCTTTGATTTACTGAAAAGTTTGCCCTGGTGGCGGAATTGGTAGACGCGCACGTTTCAGGTGCGTGTGCAGCAATGCGTGAAGGTTCGAGTCCTTTCCAGGGCACCTACAAATAACAAAATCTCTAAAATGGGGAGGTGGCGGAATTGGTAGACGCGCTACTTTGAGGGGGTAGTGTCAATTGCGACGTGGGAGTTCGAGTCTCCTCCTCCTCACTTTACAAGATTTTGCTTGCGGTATTTCGCAAAAAGAAAGAACGCGGAAATAGCTCAGTTGGTAGAGCACAACCTTGCCACAAAAGAAAAAGGGTTCAACCTTGGCAAGGAGTTTTATCAAGACAAGCATAACGCAAAAAAGAAAGAACGCGGAAATAGCTCAGTTGGTAGAGCACAACCTTGCCAAGGTTGGGGTCGCGGGTCCGAGTCCCGTTTTCCGCTCTTTCACAAAAACAAGTTTTATTTTATTGATTTATTTTTATTGATTAAAACCTCCGTTGTGTTTTATGAATTTGTATCTACGTTATTTTGATCAAGAGACATTGGTAGAGAACGCCGATGAAGCTATTGATTTTCTTCATTCCATTCCACAGATATCCTTAACAGCAGATCTTGAGAATGACATTAGAGAATACGCCATCAGTAGTAACAATTATCCAAAGCGATATAAGATACGTCCGCGCATCTACTTTATCATCATAAAGACCGATGCACAGACCATGCAGGAGTTCAAGGAGCATAGGACAGTACAGTTGCCAGCAAAAGAATCATACGCAGTGCCCCCACTCTCAATGTTGCTTCAACACAAAGACGGTTGGTATGAAGGTTCCCTTGACTTCAAGCGTGTAACAACGATTCCTGGCAGCACCAAGTGTCAATATATTGACACAAATGTCATTATCCGTTGTAAAGCCACATGTGGGCAGGAATGTTACGACCGCATCGTGGAATATCTCCGTACAAGAGTGGATTCCCGAAGCCAGTTCCCTGCTGCTAAAGGGAAGAATTTCTCTTTCAAGTATCTCGGCATGTGGAAATAATACGTTTATAATCCCCACCCACCAATAAGTACGTATCGGAAGAGGCTTTGTTTCTTCCGATTTTTTTTGCAACCTAAAAAAATCCTTCGGAGCAAAGCTCCAAAGGATTTTTTATTGAAAAGTAATGTAATGTCCTAAGTGTTTCAGATTGTAGCATCTGCACTCCAGTCCTCACCAGCCTTACGCACATAAGAGTTATAACGCAAGTGAGCCATGCGTTCTGCTTCCTTGAAGAGTTCGTCTGCCTCTTCCGGCTTTGCTTTCTTCAACGACAGATAACGCACCTCGCCCATAAGGAAGTCCTGGAATTTATCCCACTGCGGTTCCTTTGAATCGAGAGAGAACGGATTCTTGCCCTCTTCTGCCAACGTAGGGTTGAAACGCCACAGATGCCAGTAACCACACTCAACTGCACGACGCTCTTCTTCTTGACTGCGTCCCATACCACCCTTGATCTTCAACCCATGATTGATACAAGGAGCATAAGCGATGATTACTGATGGTCCGTGATAAGCCTCAGCCTCACGGATAGCCTTCAATGTCTGTGCATTATCGGCACCCATTGCTATCTGTGCCACATATACATAGCCGTATGTTGTGGCAATCATACCGAGGTCTTTCTTGCGGATACGCTTACCCTGAGCAGCGAACTGTGCTATTGCACCAAGTGGTGTAGCCTTTGACGACTGACCACCAGTGTTGGAGTAAACCTCAGTGTCAAGCACAAGGATATTCACGTCTTCGCCAGATGCTATCACATGGTCAAGACCGCCATAACCGATATCGTAACTTGCACCGTCACCACCGATAATCCAGTTTGAACGCTTTACAAGATAATGGTCTAATGTCTGCAACTCCTTGCATACAGGGCAACCCTTTGCTGCACTTTCTGCGATGAGTGGCTTGAGTTTCGCTGCTGCTACCTTTGAAGCATCAGCATCATCTTTTGCCTCGATCCATTCTTGAGCAGCAGCTTTATATTCTGCTGAAGTCTTGTCTGAAGCAATCATTTCGTTGAGCAATACGATGATGCGCTCCTTCATCTTCTTGCAACCGAGAGCCATACCGAGACCGAACTCACAGAAATCTTCAAACAGGGAATTGTTGAATACAGGACCCTGCCCCTTTTCATTCTTGCAATATGGCGTCGAAGGCACTGCTGCGGAATAGATGGAAGAACAACCCGTTGCATTAGCAATCATCTGACGGTCTCCAAAGAGTTGTGCGATGAGTTTCACGTATGGTGTCTCGCCACATCCTGCACATGCACCGGAGAACTCGAAGAGCGGTGTTGCAAACTGTGAATTCTTCGGGCTCTGCTTGATATCTACGAGGTCTTGCTTGGTATGAACCTTCTTAACGAGGTAATCCCAGTTAGCATCGTCCTTGCCTGCTCCACTGAATGGCACCATCTTCAAAGCCTTACCAGTCTTAGGGTTGCCCGGACAAACATCCTCACAATTGCCACAAGCCAAACAGTCAAGTGCACTGATACCAATAGTAAAGTGCATACCCTTCATTGCAGCCGGTGCTTTCATCTCAATGGTTGCCCCTTCAAAACCTTTCACCTCATTATCGTCAAGAACGAATGGGCGAATACATCCGTGAGGACACACATAAGCACACTTGTTGCACTGAATACAGTTGTCTGCATCCCACACCGGCACGAAAGCACCGACACCACGCTTCTCGTATGCTGCAGTACCAACCATCCATGAACCATCAATAGTGTCGTTGTTTACAAAATCTGAAACCTTCAACAAATCACCATTTTGAGCATTCATAGGGCGAACAAGCTCTTTTACGAACTTTGGCTCATCATTTTCTTGTTTAGCCTCGTCAGCAAGGTTTGCCCAAGCAGCATCGACAGGAAGCTCCTTATATTCACCACCACGGTCAACAGCTGCATAGTTCTTGTTCACAACGTCTTCTCCCTTGTTGCCGTATGACTTGACGATGAATTTCTTCATCTGCTCCACAGCCAGTTCAACAGGGATAACGCCTGTGATGCGGAAGAATGCACTCTGAAGGATGGTGTTCGTACGATTGCCAAGACCTATCTCCTGTGCTATCTTCGTAGCATTGATGTAATAAACCTTTATGTTCTTCTGTGCAAAGACACGCTTCACCTTATTAGGTATGAACTTCACGAGTTCCTCTCCTTCAAACACCGTATTGAGCAGGAACGTACCGTTTGGCTGAATGCCGCGCGTCACGTCATACATATTCAAATAAGCCTGAACGTGACAAGCCACGAAATTAGGAGTATTCACAAGATATGTGGAACGTATCGGAGTGTCACCGAAACGCAAGTGCGAACAAGTGAAACCACCGGATTTCTTTGAGTCGTATGAGAAATATGCCTGACAATACTTGTCTGTATTGTCACCGATTATCTTCACACTGTTCTTGTTGGCTCCGACAGTACCGTCTGCTCCCAGTCCGTAGAACTTAGCCTCAAACATGCCCTTGCCACCAAGTGCCATTTCCTCAACCTTCGGCAGTGAAGTGAACGTGACGTCATCGACGATGCCAAGCGTAAAGTGGTCTTTCGGCTGTGGCAACTCAAGGTTGTTGAATACAGAGATAATCTGTGCTGGAGTAGTGTCGCGTGAACCGAGACCATAACGTCCACCGACAATCTCCGGACGATTCTCCACATTATAATATGCGTTCTTTATGTCAAGATACAATGGCTCTGCATCTGCACCCGGCTCCTTTGTACGGTCGAGCACAGCGATGCGCTTTACTGTCTTTGGCACTGCTGCCAACAGATGCTTCACAGAGAATGGGCGGAAGAGGTGTACACTTATCATACCCACCTTCTTACCATTGGCATTGAGGTGGTCAATAGCCTCACGCGCTGCCTCTGTAGCAGAACCCATAAGGATGATAATCTTATCTGCATCCTCTGCTCCGTAATATGAGAAGAGATGATATTCACGTCCACAGACCTTTGAAATCTTACCCATCAACTCCTCTACTGCCTCTGGCACAGCATCGTAATATTTGTTCGAAGCCTCACGATGAGTGAAGAATGTCTCTGGGTTTTCATTCGTACCACGTGTGACAGGACGCTCTGGCGTCAGGGCACGGTCGCGGAAACGCTTCACGTCAGCCTCATCCACCAATGGCAGTATGTCCTCGTTGTCAAGACGCTCTATCTTATGGTATTCGTGAGATGTACGGAAACCATCAAAGAAATTGATGAACGGTACAGAGCATTTCAATGCTGCCAAATGTGCCACTGCCGTAAGGTCCATAACTTCCTGCACAGAACCTTCACACAGCATGGCGAAACCTGTCTGACGACAAGCCATCACGTCCTGATGGTCACCAAAGATATTCAACGAATGTGAAGCCAATGAACGTGCCGACACGTCAAAGACACATGGCAACAACTCACCTGCAATCTTGTACATGTTCGGAATCATCAGCAGAAGTCCCTGTGATGCGGTGAAAGTGGTGGTCAATGCGCCTGCCTGCAGAGAGCCGTGTACGGCACCAGCAGCACCTGCCTCCGACTGCATTTCCTGCACAGACACGGTCTGCCCCCACAGGTTTTTGCGGCCGCGTGCAGCCCATTCGTCAACGTGCTCCGCCATCGGAGAAGACGGAGTGATAGGATAGATGGCAGCGACCTCACTGAACATATAACTGATATGAGCAGCAGCCTCGTTACCGTCACAAGTGATAAATTTCTTTTCTTTTGCCATTTTTCTGTAATATTATAGCATGTATAATCTTATAAATTCCTTGAAAAATTCAATATGTGGCAAAGGTAATAAAAAAAATCTGTAACTTTGGAAACTAAAAAAAGAAAAAAATAAGGAAATGAGTGCAAACAGAATATCAGAAAAGACCCTGATTTCAGGCGGAAAATATAACACTCAATTGTTGTATTTCACTTGCTCCTCATTGAGCAGTGATGACGAGTGGCTCTTTCTGATGTCCGACCGCAGTGGTGCACCTAACGTCTTTGCCCACAACCTTAAGAGCGGTGAGGAACGCCAACTCACACACAACGTGCATGGGACGCTCAAAAGTTATGTCTATTTCGATTGCACTCCTCACATCGGTCTTGGGAAAGCGTCCGTATGTCTCGACCCACATCAAAAGATTGTATATTACATTCAGGACGATAAAATCTATAAGGTGGGGCTTGATGCACAGCCACAATATCTTGCAGACATTCCCCACGACCGCGTGACAGCCTTCACGCATGTGAGCCTTGACGGAAAGAAACTGTGCGTGCCGATGACCGATGCACGAGCTTTGGATTACGACCCACAGACGGAAGGCAGCGGACTTGACCGCCGTCCTGTTTACAACATTGACGGCCGTGTACAGAGAGAGTCTCTCAGCAGTTATCTGTGTGTCTATGACACCGAGACGGGAGCGCTCCTTTACGAAAAGCGAATCCCGAAATGCTGGATCACTCACGTCCAGTTCAACCCCATAAATTCGGACATAATAATGTACAATCACGAATGGCCTGAACAGGACTGTGGCATTCGCCGCATCTGGATTTACGACCATGCAAAAGACGCCTACACAAATATCCGCAAGGACGGAGCCGAAGACTGGGTGTGCCATGAGATGTGGAGCGATGATGGGAGCGTTATCATCTATCACGGTGGTTATGCTAACGGGCTGGCTATGGTGGGACGCTATGAGATGCTGACGGCAAAGAGGACGGAAATCAGTCTGCCTGCCGACTACAACGCTTATGGGCATTTCACGATGGACCATCAGCAGATGCTCTGTTGCGATGGGTATTTCAAGTTTCCTGACGATGTAAAGAAAGTGCGCGAAAACAGCACCGACAATGGTCCCGACCCGCACAAGAAAGATGGGGAATATATCTCGCGCGTCATTCCCGACTGGGAGGGCAGAACGCTCACGTGGATTCCGCTCTGTAAGCACAACAGCGACTGGCTCGGACAGGACGCTCACCCCCACCCTATCTATAGTCATAGTGGCGACCGCATCTTCTTCAATTCGCGAGAAGACAAATATGTGCAGGTTTTCTCAATTGAGACTAATGAGTTATGAGTTATAAGTTATGAATTATAAGGACTCCGAGCTTTGCTCGCCTGAGCACTCACTGGAGCGCAAGAATGAGTTACGCCCCTCCCTCGGGAGGGTTGGGGAGGGGCTCTCTGCGTAGCATCTGCAAGGTGCGTCTCTGCCCTCTGCGTACAAAATTCATAAGACTGCGCAAGCAGTCGTGAAGAAGAACAGACAACAAGCGTAAATTTATTTATAGATTGGAGGCTGTTATGCTTCACAGAAAGTTCACAGAACTTTGAATTTTGCTCTGCGAGGAACAAGAAACAAGAAGCAGAAATAAGAAACGAGAAACCAATATAAATAATTAATAAACCTTTTCATCATGAAAATTATAATACGATTCTTTTATTGTCTCTATCAGATTTGTATCGCCTTACCATTGATGCTGATTGCCACGATGCTGACCGCCATCACCACCATCATCGGTTGCTCGTTTGGGAGTGGCGACTTCTGGAGTTATTACCCACCGGCAGTCTGGTCGCGCCTGTGTTGCTGGGTATTCTTCCTTCCTGTCAAGGTGGAAGGTAGGGAGCATTTGAAGAAGGGGCAGTCGTACATCTTTGTTGCCAACCATCAGGGGGTGTTTGACATCTGGATGCTTTACGGCTTCCTTGGCAAGAACTTCAAATGGATGATGAAGAAAGAGTTGCGCAAGATTCCTCTTGTGGGGAAGGCGTGTGAGAAGGCAAATCATCTCTTTATTGAGCGTGGCAACACTGTTGAGACCACGAAAGCCCTTGAGCGTGCGCGTGAGATTTTGCGCAGTGGTATGTCTGTTTGCGTCTTTCCAGAGGGCACGAGGACAAAAACGGGCAATATAGGGCATTTCAAGCGCGGTGCTTATATCTTGGCAAAAGACATTCAATTGCCCGTTGTCCCCATCACCATCAATGGCTCATACGATGTGCTTCCCACGACAAGGGGCATTTCGTTTGTCAAGTGGCATCGTCTGAGCCTCACCATCCACGCCCCTATCCCTTACGATGAAGGGCAAGAGATGAAAGACCTGATGGACGAAAGCCGTAGCATCATTGAATCGGGGTTGTTGGAGAAAGAGTAAGAGATTTTTAGCATATGTAGATACTTATTGACTATCGCGCATGACTTCTGCATAAAACCGATTTAACTGAAACAGCATTACATCCAAACTATATCGCAGATAGTTTTCTGCATCCCTGATTTCTGTTGAAAGGTACATATTCCGTCTCATCGTTACTTCTGCTTCGCGCTCAACTTCATCGTATTTATACAACAGCTCGGTCGGATTTTCCCAATTCAGTTCGTTTACAATTCTTTTCATCAAACACATTTCATCAGGCTCATCCATTTGGCACAAATAAACTACTATTGGCTTTACATGGAGAAATGCATAATAGCCATAGAATAATCATCATTTGCTATAACCTTTTGGTTTAGAAGCTTTGTTATGTGTTTCCTAAAATTATAATCGTGAGATATACTATTAAATAAGGGATTAACGACTTGACCAAAATTATCTATTTTTCGATTCAATGCACTCAAAATAAAATTCTCATTTTTAGTCCTTGATTCAATTGCAGTCTTCAATTCATTATCATAAAGACCTTTGTTTGCGATACAATACGATGACAATATATAATGTGCCAACGCATCGCTACATATAAAAACAACATCATCTGTGCCGATACTGAAAGTACCACATTTAAAGCCTTTAGGGTTCAGCTCATCTTTACTGTTTATTAAATATGGTGCAGAATTAAAATCAACCAGTGCTCCAAAACTATGTTCTAATAGTCCTATTTTACGATTATAGTGGAATACAACACTATCCCCATACGCCATCCAATTAACATTCCCATTAACATACCAAGCACATGCGAGTGTAGCAAATGAACCCTCGTCATAGAACTTATCCAAGAACATGCCGCCTATCTTTTTTGCTTCATCTTCACATTCGAGATAGAAAGGTTCCCAAATAGTTTCAATCCATGAGTCTAATCGGTCAAATGAAGTAATTGGTGTTGACGGAAGGTTGTTTATCAGATACTCTGACCATCGTTCTGCAAATACGCCACCGCCTCCTGCACCGTCAGAAACCGCGATAAGATTCCCTTTTGCTATTACAGAATCTTCATTGACAGATGGTTCAAGAATCTTACCTATTGACGATACTTTGAGTTTATACATTTGCTTTTGAGATGTTTGTCGGTGTACCGATATCCATTAATTGAATAAGAGTAGTCATATCTGCATTTACAGCCATTGCAGAATGTCGTTCTTTTCTATTATCATTGAGATAAGTTGAAATATCATCATTATATCTCAGTGGCAATAGACTTGACATATCAAATAGGATTTTACCATAAGAGTTTTCGCCCAGTTCGGCTTTAGAAATTGGGAATGCGACTACGCCATCCCCATTTCCTGGCACAATATGAATATTGAACAGCAAGACATTACCATCATTCGTAAACATGGACTTTATCTCATTTGCCTTCTGTGTAACAGACTCCACTGTTGCACCATTGAAAATGCCGTCTGTTATGTTAATGATAGTAGGAGGGTAACAATCTTGGTTTTGATGCTTCATCATCCAATCATCAAGCAATTCTCTTGCTTTATCTAGAGCTCTATGGACAAAGGTGCTTCTGCCATCACTTCTTGCCTCTACCCACTGAACTTTCTCTACCTCTTTTACAACAACTCCTCTACGGGTTCTTTTTTCTTCACGAGTAATTATCTTTTTATATGGATGATCACGTAATTCTTCTGGAGTAACAAAGGATTTGCCTTCAAGCTCTCCCTGCCAACCGAAATAGGATTCTCTTCCATATCCGATAACAGCTATATCATAATAATTTCTAACCTCTATTGATTTTATACAGCGTAAAACCAGCTCATTTATTGTTCTATTAACAATTCTTGCAGCAGCTTCAGCCAACGTCATTTCTTCACCAAACAAACTTGTTTTGTTTCGCATTGAAATAGATTGGTCTATCAAGAAGATGAACGCAGTTGGATTGCCTCGTGAGATTTGCGCAGTATAGGCTTCCTTGCCAAGTAACTGATTTGGGTTCGATGGAAGAGGAATACCAAAGTTCGATATATTAGTAATTGCTTCCAACGGAATAAAATTCTTTACGAGAACTTCTGCTTGGAAGTATTTTTGTTCATCTTCAGGCAAATCAAAATGTTTTCTCACTTTTAAAGCGGAAAAATGTATATTGTCTAATGCCGACAGGGAACTACCGACCTGAGCGCCATCGCGAGTGGCATTACGATCTGCATATTTCGTATACTTCCATCCAACAACTGCTGGATCAATTTCCAAAATCACAGGATTTGATATTCTTCCATCCTTCATTGCAACGAACATCATTGGATGCTGTCGGGTAAAACTTACACGGACATAGTTCTGTAAGCCATCACGTAAATCTAACTGACGTGACAGCTCTCCACCTCCAGGTTTTCTGATAGTTATACCTTTTTCCTTGCAATCCATCCATGAGTATAGACCTCCGTTCTTTATAATGGACTCCAGATTATCTCTATCCGTAAAGTGATATAATTTGTTTATACCATTTTTCTTTAGAATGTCTAAAAAATCTTGATAGTTTTGTTTTGTTGTCATATGTTAGTCATTAAATAATGTCAATTGTATGTTATCCGAAGACGTATTCTCATCTTTTTTGCTACTAAAGGGGTATATCCCTTCAACATACGCTTTTATAAGAAAAGCATGAGAAAGTGGTTTTGAAGGATCATCCACATCACAATTTGTTGCATAGTCAAGTAGTACGATTGTCTTCATCTTACTCAATTCACGTAAACGTTCAATAATGTTGTGAACCTTATTTTCAAGTACCCATTTGTATGCAGGAAGATAGATCTGGTGTCTTGCTTCTATGTAACCAAGCAGTTCACTTCCATTTACCCCTTTCCTATGTCCCAGAGGCTTTCCGTATTTTCGTACAGTTCTTTTAAGACCTGCCATTGTTGTATTTGTGAATAGCGATGTGTCAACATCACAAGTTTCAAATACCTTTAACCCTTGCCATATGGCTTCAACACAGGATGCCGTAACACCTTCAGAAAAAGGCACTGGAATATTTCCATGAGGATAAAATGGACTAAGTTTCACAATTGTATCCTTTGCTTGACTCGTTACATCTGCAATTATGACATTTGGATATTTCTTTAAGATATTCTCAGGCTTCTTTCTATGTGATTCTATTATTATCATAAATAGTCCTCTCGAATAAATGGATTATAAAAAATAAAAAGATACTTTCATCACGCATTTTAAAGACGACATCAAAATTACCATTGCTCATTATTGGATTACTTTCATAGTCAAGAATAGGGCATAAATGAGTGAGTGTAGCAAAATTGTTTTCTGCATGCAAAATTGAGTCAATATATTCTAATATAAGTGAATAATTCATATACTATTCATTAATATCTTTAGTCATTCTTGCTATTTCGTTTACTCCTTCCAAGAATCTGTAAATAAACAACATCGATGAACGCAAAGTCTCTATACTAATACTAGCAGAAAAAAGTTTCCCTTTGCTTTTACCTAATTGTCGATTTACAAGATGACTGTAGCGAAAAGCAGTAGAATCCGGGTCATATTTTTCAAATTCAAGGATCAACTTTCGTATTTTCTTTGTTATGTTATCTGCTTGCATATAGGGGGTAAGCATTTCCCATAGACTTTCTAAACCATGTTTCTTCAAGTCGTCAATGTTCACGCCTGTTTTGAATAATAATATAGATTCCTTCATTATATTCTCCATGTAGATACGGAAACAATAAAGCGCAGGAAAAATATACGAATCCTTTATCAGATTGTTCTTGCAATATTTGCAAACGCCCAATAGGTTAATAGCAACGCTGGCATAACCAATAGAGAATTTTAAAGAATCCAATTCTCCATTGTTGATGATGCTATCAGACGAAAATGCTGAAGACTGAAACATAAAATCTGGAATATTATCCATTTTTAATGCATCAATATCTTCACAAGAAATATGAAGCACATCTTTTATGATGTCACTCCTTAACCTTTTCTTGTACCTCTTCAAAAAATGTTTTTTGTATTTATTCATTTTGCTTTATTCTTCGTGATAATCAAGTTTGTAGTATGATTGATACTTTCCTTTCTTTTTATACTCAATCACATTAATCATGGCTGGTGTTATTTTTCCGCCTTTTATGATTGAGGAGTGAGTAATCGCAAATGAGACATTTTCAGAAATAGTCTTGCATGAGATATGAAAGAACCTGTTCTCATCTTCTGTCTTTACTTTAATATCACCAATACTATTGATTTCGTCAATACATAATTTTCGCTCACTGAATATTACATATTCTTCTTCTCTTTCATCAAAGGTATCAATCACCTCAAACGATCTGGAGTGTGAATTTTCCCTATTTTGTATATCATTCACCTTGTCTGAAAAATGTTTGGCTAAGAATATATTGCGAGCCTTACTTCTTCTATATAAATTAGCAAGCCACCAACATGCTTCTTTACTGTTGGTTGACGCTTTTGTGAACCAGAATATTGCTTTATTTAAGTCTTGTCGTTGTCCCAATTTATGCAAAAGTCCATTTTCACCAAACACTCCATGGTCATACCAATGTCCCAAGATGCATTGAGCATCGGAGTTGTTCATATTGGCAGCTTTCGTAAAAAGTCTTAGAGCTTCATTTCCATCTCTTGGAACGCCCCTACCTTCATTGTAACATTGAGCTAACATTACAATTGGGATTGAGTCTTCTTTTTGTGCAAGGCATTCTTTGAGCAATTGTACTCCTCTATTATAATCTTGTTTAAAAGGGTACCATGCTCTAATCAATTGAACAGCAAGATACAATTTGGCATCATAATAACCGCATTTAACAGCTTCTTCTAGGCACTTAACCTGAGTGTTATAATGTTTATTATGAAGATGATGCATCATATAGATGGCGAAATAGTTTTCTCCGACATCCATGCCTTTTTTGATTCTATCATCACATAGTTTGATATATTCCTCATACTTATTCTCTTTTTTGTACTTTATGGCTTGTTTAATGATGCTATCGAAATGGTGCGTTGAATTGACATAAGTATTTGGGGCGGATATTTTCAATCTATTAAAGCTGTACTCTGACAAGCGTTTTCCTGAATAAACTTCCAAAAACAAACTAACCAAAGTACATATCTGACTATCTGACAACATCTTGGAAACGATACGGAATGCGCCACTCTCTCCGAGATCTAAATAGTCTTTTTGTGCAAACAGCAATCGTTCTCCACCTGTAAAATCGTGGTACAAAGAAGGTGAATTAATAATGGCTTTCAATGATAACAGAATTGTACAAATAGAAAAATCATCTAAATGTTCATCAAATTCGGTTGTTGTTCTATAAGGATGCTGATAATCAGGTGAACCTATTTCTTTAGCCTCTTGACCTTTCATTTCCGGAACATACATTCCGTCATAATCAACCAACACTAGTTCTCCATTGTCAGTAACAAGAATGTTATCAGGTTTTAGATCTCCATGTGCAATAGGCGAAGAAATTAACCATTTTGATAATTGATAGAAACGGAAAAACAAAGTGTTCAATTCTGCATTGTTATCAATGTTCTTTGCGATATATCTATCCAAAGTTAATCCATCCACCCAATCCATAACAAGCACAGGGTAGTCTGTCTCTAAACTTTGTTTAGTATTGACAAATAATTCATATTCGTAATAATGGACATTCAATAGATATGGTGACTTTAGCCAGTCTAACTGACGTGAAATCATACTATAAGACTCGCTTCTTGTTTGTTGGTCTTTTGTGAAGCATTTTACGGCATATTCCTTTCTGCTTTCTACATCTATCATTTTGAACACAACTGCGAAATTGCCACTACTCATTATTGGATGTCCCTCGTTGTCAAGGACAGGACGAAGGTTTATTAGTGTAGCAAAATTTTCCTCTGCTGACATTATAGAATCAATATAATCAGAGATTATAGGATATTTCATAAGACGTTATTTTTAGAATGGTAAATCATCTGAAGTGTCATCACTATCATTCTTAAATGTATAACCCCACGTATGAAGTTTTTTGATTATTTGAGCAAGCCTATTGACTTCATCTATTGACTGAGTTCTTGCATCAATTTTCTTTAAGTTCAGCGCATACTTGAATGTACTATTTCCAATACTTGTCACAGAATTTGGAATAATTATTTCTCCAGATGCTATTGTATCGCAACGCATCAAGACCTTTTCTGTCTCATCAAACGTTAAAAATTCACGATTATCCATGCTCATATTGTTTTCTTTCTGTAATGGTGCTTCCTTTTGCAAATTTAGTGCATAGCAAGAATAAAACAATAATAATTTTTATCAATTATCACCTGTTATTTTCTAGGCTTATTATTTTCTTTTTCCCATCATCTATGATGAGACGCTTATCGGTGTGGAATGTGGGAAGATCACAGAGTAGGCTCTGTCCAAGGTTTTTCCCATCTTTGCCTCGTCGTCTTCCGCTCGTTGCCTACAAATCATCACGATCATTTGATAAAATCATCGTGATCATTTAGGTAAATCATCGCGATCATTTAGGCAAATCATCACGATCATTTGGAGGCTCCGTTGGGTTGGCGTTGAGGCTTCGGTTGTTTGACTTCGAAGTATCGTATGGTTAAAGGTGATTCTTACACAGTTGAAGATCGCCACATTTTGGCTCGTTGATGACCTTTGCACACTTAATTTTCGTTGAACTTACGCCATAGGTGGATTCTATATAAAAGAGGGGGTACAACTATCGATAAATCGCTGTTTTCCAATCCTTGCCTCGTCGTCTTCCGCTCGTTGCCTACAAATCGTCGTGACAATTCGAGCAAATCGTCGTGACAAGTTGAGTAAATCGTCGTGACAAGTTAGGCAAATCGTCGTGACGATTTGGGGGCTCTGTTGGTTTGACCTTGAGGCAAAGATGAGTTATTAGTTATAAAACGAGAAATTAAAACAATTGTCAATTATCAATTATCAATTGTCAATTATCAATTATCAATTGTCAATTATCAATTGTCTAAGCACCTCGATGGCTTGGCTGACGGAAGCAACAGAGGAAATGGAGATGATGCGTTTTCCTTTGACTTCCTTTATCTGGCAGCGGCGCGGATTAGTGGCGATGAACTGCAACAAGGCATCGAAAGCCTGACTCTGATAGTATGGGCTGTCGTTGTTCGTTACCAACCCGAGATTCATCCGTCCCTGCTTCAGCATGATGCGCTCAATGCCCAGTCTTACTCCTCGCTGGCGGAGAAGCACCACCCTCATGAGGTCTTCGCCCACAGAAGGCACCTCGCCAAAGCGGTCGATGAGCCTTGCACGGAAACGCTCCACCTCATCGGCAGACTTCAAGGAGTCAAGTTCACGATAGAGCATCATCCTCTCGCCCGAAGAAGGCACATAACTCTCAGGGAAATACATCTCAAGGTCGGTCTCGAGCGAACAGTCGGAGACAAACGTCATGGAGTTGTCCGTAGCGGCTTCGCCCTCTGCCACAGCCATCACATCGCTCTCCTCATTGCGTATCTCTGCCACAGCCTCGGAGAGAATCTTCTGGTAAGTCTCATATCCCAAATCGGCGATGAAACCGCTCTGCTCCGAGCCGAGCAGATTGCCTGCCCCACGGATGTCGAGGTCTTGCATGGCAAGATGAATGCCACTGCCAAGGTCGGAGAAATTCTCGATGGCTTCCAAGCGTCGCCGTGCATCGAGAGGCAACGCGCTCAGTGGCGGAGCCAAGAGATAACAGAACGCCTTGCGATTGCCACGCCCCACACGTCCGCGCATCTGGTGCAGGTCGGAAAGCCCAAAGTGTTGCGCATTGTTGATGATGATGGTGTTTGCGTTTGGAATGTCTATGCCGTTCTCAACGATAGTGGTGGAAAGCAACACATCATAATCGTAATTGACAAAGCCCATGATGATGTTCTCCAGTTCCTCAGGCTTCATCTGCCCATGCCCGATGGCGATGCGACACTCTGGCAGACGTCTTTTCACCGTATTATACAAGTCGTCAAGAGAATTGATGCGGTTGCTCACAAAGAACACCTGCCCGTTTCTGTCCATCTCAAAACGTATAGCGTCGGCTATAAGGTCGGCATCAAACGTATGCACCTCAGTCTGTATCGGATAGCGGTTAGGCGGTGGGGTCTGTATGACGCTCATATCGCGCGCGCCCATCAGAGAGAACTGCAAGGTGCGCGGAATCGGCGTTGCACTCATCGTGATGGTATCGACATTAGTCTTTATCTGGCGCAATTTCTCTTTTACAGCGACACCGAACTTCTGTTCCTCATCGATGATGAGCAAACCAAGGTCGTGGAAATGCACCGTCTTGCTTATCAGTTTATGAGTGCCGATGATGATGTCTATCTTCCCCTGTTGCAGGTCTTGCAGGAGTGCGGTGGTTTTCTTTGCAGAGCGCGCACGCGAGAGATAATCCACCCTGACGGGGAGGTCACGCAGTCGCTCGGAGAATGTCTTGTAATGCTGGAACGCCAAGACCGTGGTGGGCACGAGCACCGCCACCTGCTTCCCATCGCACGCCGCCTTGAATGCCGCACGCACCGCCACCTCCGTCTTGCCGAAGCCTACATCGCCACAGATAAGGCGGTCCATCGGTTGAGGACGCTCCATATCAGCCTTGACATCGTTTGTGGCTTTGAGCTGGTCAGGCGTGTCTTCATAGAGAAAACTTGCTTCCAGTTCGTGTTGCATGAAACAGTCGGAGGAAAAGGCAAACCCTTTGGCGCGACGTCTTGTGGCGTAAAGGCGTATCAGGTCGCGAGCAATGTCTTTTATCTTCTTCTTTGTACGCGCCTTGAGATTTTCCCACGCCCCAGTGCCCAATCGGCTCAACTTGACGTTCTCCGCCCCTTCCTTACCCTTATATTTAGAAACCTTGTGCAAGGAGTGGATGGAGACGTAAATGGTGTCGTTGTTCTGATAGCCGATTTTTATCATCTCCTGAAATCCGTCTCCCTGTGGCAGACGCACAAGGCCTTCGAAGCGACCGATGCCATGGTCAACATGCACGATGAAATCGCCCACTTCAAACTGTTGCAACTCTTTCAGCGTGAGAGCCACCTTACCGCTACGCACCTTCTCCGAGCGGAGGTTATACTTATGGAAACGGTCGAAAATCTGATGATCCGTAAAGAAGCAGGCTTTTAAGTCGCCGTCCACGAACCCCTCATGTAGCGTCCGTTCAACGGGAGTGAAAGTGATGAAGCGCGACTGTTCTTCAAAAATATCCTTCAACCGCTGGTGTTGCTTACTGCTGTCGGCAAGGATAAAGATGCGGTAGGAACGGTTGATATAGTCCTCAAGCGTCTCTTTCAGCAGGTCGAAATTCTTATGAAACAGCGGTTGCGCCACAGTGTTGAAACGATACGCACCATCTCCGCCCTGAGACTTCGCTCGGATGTCAATACGGCGCATCGATTTGGCACGCCTCTGGAAGTCTTCATCCTCCACGCTGTCGCATATAAAGCGAAAGTCACGAGTGACGAGGAGCGTATCATCGGGCATGATGTCAATGATGGACGATGTCTCAAGAGCCTCCTCATCGCCCTCTGCCGAGGCATCAATGTTGCCGACAATCTCTATTGCCTCCAACTCCTGAAGGGAAAGTTGCGTCTGCACATCAAAAGTGCGGATGGAATCCACATCATCACCGAAGAAATCCACGCGGAACGGATATTCACTGCTGAAGGAGAACACATCGACGATGCCTCCACGCATGGCATACTGCCCGGGCTCATAGACGTAATCCACCTCCATAAACCCCATCTCGTCAAGCCTTGTTGCGATGGCAGTCATCTTCATCCTCTCGCCATGACGAACCGTCAGGATATTCTTCAAGAGCGAACCTTCCTTCCTCACCCTCTCGCTCACAGCATCGGGATAGGAGATGATGAACGTTGCAGCGTCTCTTTCATCATCATCATCATCGCGCGCCAGACGCGCCAGCACCTGCGTGCGCAATATCTCGCCACCAGCATCGCGCTGTGCCGATGCTCGGCTGTGGCGACGGAATGGCGAGGCGAAGAACAGCACGTTCACATCGCCCTGCAACTGGCATAAATCATGATAGAAATAGCCGGCTTCCTCCTCATCGTTGAGGATGATGAAAAAAGTCTTTGCTCCGACATCGCAAGAAATGGAAGAAAGGGCGACAGGCAGAGACGATGCCTGCAGACCAAAAAGAGTGATGACCTTCTTCCTCCCCTGACGTATCTCATCGGCGAGCAAGTCCACCATCGGCAAACGCCGATACATCCTGCGCAACATCTCTATCTCCATGCGGTGCAAAAGTAATTATTTTTTCATCATATATTGTCATTCGAGATAATTTAGTAACTTTGGCACATATTAACTATCATATCTAAAAAAGATGAAGAAAACTTTATTTACCATTTGTGCATGGATGCTCGTCTCGGTATGCTACGCAGCAGACGTCGTAGTGAGCGTGACTAACAAAGAAGATGTGCAACGTCAGGAACTCGTAGAGATAGATGCTACACAAATATACAAAAGACTGGACATCAAACAGGGGAAAAACTTTATCGTCAGGAATGCACTCAATCAGGAAGTGTCCTATCAGGAGACTTATGACGGGAAGATTCTGCTCGACGTTGCCGTGCGCCCACAGGGGACGGCAGTGTTCACCTTCTCCAAAGGCACACCACGCCCGATGCAGGACTTCGTGAAAGGTCGCCACTATCCGGAGCGTGTGGATGACATTGCGTGGGAAAACGACCGTGGAGCATATCGTCTTTATGGTCCTGCCCTACAGGCAAGTGGTGAACAGGCATTCGGCAACGATGTGTGGGCAAAGAACACACCCGACTTGGAAGTGGAAAAGCGTTATCGCACAGAACTTGACAATCACCCGATGATACAACAGTTGCTGAAAGAAGGCAAGAAAGAAGAAGCAGCAGCAATGGAGGAAGCCACCACCTACCACTTCGACCATGGTTACGGGCTGGACTGCTACAAGGTGGGGCCGTCACTCGGTTGTGGCACACCGGCAATACTCCTCGCTGGTGAGATAAAATACCCTTATTGCTACAAGACATACAAGATTCTCGACAATGGTCCGTTGCGCTTTACGGTAGAGTTGACATATAATAAGGAGAACATCGGAACAGAGCGCGACATCGTGGAGCATCGCATATTGAGTTGCGACAAGGGGTCTAATTATAATAAGGTGACAGTGTGGTACGATGGTTTCAAGCATCCTTTTGAGGTGTGTGCCGGCATAGTCGTACACAACGAAGACACAAAGAGCCTTGAATGTGGAGACGGTTTCATCCTCTATGCCGACCCGACAGATAACCCGACAAAGCAGAATTTCCAAATCTATACAGGCGTCATCTTCCCTATGGATGGAGTGAAGACGGAATTTACTACACTCGGCCACAATGCCAACACGGCAAAAGGCATTGCCGGCCATCTGATAGGTCACAAGATGATGCAACCGCAGGAGAGGTTCACATATTACTTTGGTAGCGCATGGAGCAAATATGATGTGCGTAATTTCCACGAGTGGCGACTTCGCACACACACCACCATCGACGCCATCAAAACACCATTACAGGTATGCATAAAATGATGTTCTCAGGTCTTGGCACAGCACTCCTCACGCCGTTTTGCGAGAATGGCGATATTGACTACGATGCCCTGTCGCGCATCATAGAATGTCAGATAGCAGGAGGTGCTGACTTCCTGTGCATTCTTGCCACGACCGCCGAGACACCTACGCTGACACTACGGGAGAAAGCAGAACTGCGCTCGTTCATCACACGACAGGTGCGAGGGCGGCTACCGATCGTCGCCGGCTGTGGAGGAAATTCCACCCGAGCGGTCTGCGAGGAACTCTCTGCCACCGACTGGAAGGACATTGATGCCATCCTCAGCGTAGTGCCATACTACAACAAACCATCACAGGAAGGGCTTTTTCAGCATTTCACCACCATCGGCAAGGCATCGCCACTGCCCGTGATGCTGTATAACGTGCCGAGTCGCACCGGCGTCAACATGACGGCAGACACCACCCTGCGCATAGCGCGCGAATGCGAAAACGTCATAGCCATCAAAGAAGCAAGTGGCGACATGGAGCAAATCCGAAGAATCATTGAGCAGTGTCCAGAACATTTCAAGGTGTTCAGCGGAGATGATGCTCTGGCTCTTGACATCATGCGCATGGGCGGAGAAGGAGTGATCTCTGTCATTGCCAACGGCATGATAAGAGAGTTTGCGAAAATGATTCATCTTGCCCAAGAAGGACAATTCGAAGATGCAACAAGCATCAACAGCCGATTCGCTCCGCTTTATCCACTAATGTTCTGTGATGGCAATCCGGCTGGGATAAAAGCACTCATGTCGCAAAAGGGAATGTTAGGAAACACACTCCGACTTCCTCTTGTGACGGCAACACAGCAGACACAACAGAAAATACAAGAACTCATTTAGACACAATACAATGAAACGAACACTGACCATCACACTCTGCCTCATCTCATCGCTTTGCGGTTTTGCTCAAAGCCTTGAAGTGACAGTAACCAACCCCATGAAAGGACAGCGTAATGACGTGCCTGTGGTGATAAACATCGAGAAACATCATGCACGTAGCGCGACAGTCACCCTCGGCACGAAGGAAATACCATGCCAGTTGGACGACCTCAATGGCGATGGCATCTTTGATGAATTATGCTTTTTGGCTGATTTCAGCGATAAAGGTAAGCAGATTTATAAGGTTGCACTCTCAAGCCGTGGCGAGATGCGCAACTACCCTGCTCGCGTCTATGCCGAAATGTTGCTCAATCACCCAAAACAGAAAAACCAACGGCAGACAAACTATATTTCCTCACTCACCACCGAGGGAAAAGCCGACATTTACAACTGCCTTCAGCATCACGGACCTGCATTCGAGAGTGAGTTGGCTGCCTACCGCATATACTTCGACAAACGACAGACAGTGGATATTTATGCCAAGTATCATAAAGGGCTGGAACTGCATCAGACACAGTTCTACCCGACACGAGAAGAACTCAACGAGGGTTTCGGCGATGACTGTCTGTGGGTGGGTTCAACACTTGGGCTCGGCACGCTACGCGGATGGAACGGAGAAAAACCGACTTTCCTTGATGATGTCAAATCACGCACCGAGCGCATCATTGCCTACGGACCATTACGCACCATCGTAGAAGTCGTGGATGAGAAGTGGAACACAGGCAACGTCGGGCGCAACGAAGTAAACATGACCACACGTTACACCCTCTATGGCGGACATCGGGACGTGCAGGTGGACATCACACTGCAAGACGCACAATGCTCTCCAGCTGAGGATGGTTACACCCTCTGCACCGGCATCATCAACGTAAAGAACTCAACAGAATATACCGACGACAAAGGGCTTCGTGGCTGTTGGGGCACTGACTGGCCAGTGAGCGAAAAGGACAGTATCGGTCATAAACGCGAGACCGTAGGGCTGGGCATCTGCATCCCGCCGAAGTATCTGCTGAAGCAGTTGCCGAAAGATAAAGACAACTACGCCATGTTAGTCACTCCGCAAAATGGCGAACTGCATTATAACATCTGCTTTGCCAGCGACAACGAGGACTTTGGCTATCATAGCGACAAGGCGTTCTATGCTTTCTTGAAAGAGTGGCGTAAGGGGTTGGACAATCCTGTGAAAATAACTATTGGCAATTGAAAACCACCGTCATCATACTCAACTGGAATGGGAAGGAAATGTTACGGCGTTATCTCCCTGTTCTCTTGCATTGCACACAGGAGGCTATCATTTGCGTTGCCGACAACGCATCCTCAGACGGTAGTCTGGAGATGTTGCAGGCAGAGTTTCCACAAGTCAAAACCATACGTCTTGACCGGAACTATGGCTTTGCCGAAGGTTACAATCGGGCATTACAGACTGTGGAGACCAAATATGCCGTACTGCTTAATTCTGATGTTGAGGTGGAAGATGGTTGGCTTTCTCCTCTTGAGGAATTTATGGATGAGCATAGCCAATGTGCTGCTTGCCAACCGAAATTACGCTCGGTAAAATCACGAGATAGGTTTGAATATGCTGGTGCGGCTGGAGGTTTCCTTGACCGCTACGGCTATCCGTTCTGTCGCGGTCGTCTGTTTGAGAGGGTGGAACGAGACGAAGGTCAATATGATGATGCTTGTCGCGTGATGTGGGCAACAGGAGCAGCGATGATGGTGCGGATGGATGATTATAATGCTGTCGGTGGACTTGATGCAAAATTCTTTGCGCACAATGAGGAGATAGACCTATGTTGGCGTCTGCAACTCATCGGTAAGGAGATTTGGTGCGTGCCACAAAGTGTGGTCTTTCACGTGGGAGGAGCAACCCTCAGCAAAGGCAATCCGCGAAAGACCTACCTCAATTTCCGAAACAACCTGCTGATGCTGTACAAGAATCTGCCACAAGAAGAGTTAGCGACAGTGATGCGCATACGCTACTGCCTCGATTATATGGCAGCATGGCAGGCACTTATTCTCCACGGACATTGGAGAGACTTCAAGGCAATCTATAAGGCGCGTCATGATTTTCAGCGGATGAAAGCCGACTACCGCACGGTGCGCCAACAGATACAGCAAAATGCTGTGGGGACAGCCCTCATCACACCTGTATCTATCGTTTCTCTGTATTTTCTAAAAGGCGTCCGCACGTTCTCTGCCATACGGCCATTGAAATAACAACGTCTTTTTATACCCATCGGAATGACAGATTGCTTTTCTGAATGTAATGCTGAAAAGAGTTTTGTATAGTGGAAAGAAAATAGTAATTTTGCACGGATATAGAAAATAACGGCAAAACAGACTATGAATATATCTTATAAATGGCTCAAGGATTATCTTGACTTTGACCTTACGCCACAGGAAGTGGCAGACGCTATTACATCGACAGGTTTGGAAGTGGATGCACTTGAAGAAGTGCAGAGCATAAAAGGTGGTTTGAAAGGATTGTATGTAGGGGAAGTCCTCACATGTGAGGAGCATCCTGACTCAGACCATCTGCATGTAACTACCGTTGACCTCGGGAAAGATGAACCGTCACAGATTGTGTGTGGAGCGCCAAACGTGGCAAAAGGTCAGAAGGTGATAGTGGCAGACATCGGGTGTGTACTCTATGACGGCGACAAGGAATTTGTCATAAAGAAATCAAAACTGCGTGGCGTACCATCAAATGGTATGATATGCGCTGAAGACGAAATAGGCATCGGTACTTCTCATGACGGCATCATCGTGCTTCCGCAAGATGCACAGGTGGGAATGCCGGCAGCAGAATACTATCATTTAGAGAGCGACTGGCTCATTGAGGTAGATATTACAGCCAACCGTGCTGACGGCTTGTCACATTATGGCGTGGCACGCGACCTGTATGCATGGATGCTGAGCAATGGTAGGAAGGCGACATTGAGACGCCCATCGTGTGAGGGTTTTGCGACAGACAACCATGATTGTGAGATAAAGGTGACGGTAAGAAATGAAGAAGCCTGCCCACGTTATGCTGCAGTGAGCATCACCGACTGCGAAGTAAAAGAAAGCCCAGAATGGCTCAAAGCACGCCTCAACACCATAGGTCTGCGCCCGATAAACAACATCGTTGACATCACAAACTATATAATGATGTCATACGGTCAGCCATTACACTGCTTTGATGCAGACATGATAGAGGGTGGAGAAATCATCGTTGAGACAAAGCCGGAAGGCACTCCTTTCGTAACGCTTGACGGTGAGGAGCACAAACTCTCGGCAAGAGACCTCGCTATCTGCAACCAGAAAGAAGCAATGTGTATTGCAGGAGTGTTCGGGGGGAAAGGAAGCGGAACGTATGCAACGACAAAGAATGTCGTGCTTGAGAGTGCTTATTTCAACCCGACATGGATAAGAAAATCAGCACGTCGCCACGGATTGAGCACAGATGCAAGTTATCGCTTTGAGCGTGGCGTTGATCCTAACGGCACAATATACGCGCTTAAGCAGGCAGCACTGATGTGTAAGGAACTTGCAGGCGGTAAGATATCAATGGATATTGTAGATGTCTATCCGAATCCTATCAAACCAGCGAAAGTGGCACTTTCGTATGATTATATAAACACACTCGTAGGAAAGATTATCCCACAAGACAGGGTAAAGGCTATCGTCACCTCGCTGGAGATGAAGATAACGAATGAGACACTGGATGGTTTAGAATTAGAAATCCCAACATACAGAGTAGATGTCACGCGCCCATGCGACGTTGTGGAAGATATTCTGCGCATCTATGGTTACAATAATGTGGAAATACCAACAGCACTCAAAAGTTCGCTCACGACGAAGACCGATGAGGACGCTCACCACAAGATGGAGAATATCATCAGCGAACAGTTAGTGGGAGCAGGGTTCAACGAAATTCTAAATAATTCACTCACAAAGAGTGATTACTACAGCACTCTCGCTACATATCCACAAGAGGCATGTGTAAGATTGATGAACCCACTGAGTTCTGACCTAAACGTACTGCGACAGACACTCCTATTCGGTGGTTTGGAAAGCATCGCGCACAATGCCAACCGTAAGAATGGCGATGTCCGTTTCTTTGAGTTTGGCAACTGCTATCACCACAATGACAAGGTGGAAGTAAGCGAAGAGGAAAGTCCGCTGAAACGCTATACGGAAGAGACTCACCTCGGCATGTGGATGAGCGGAAAGAACATCATCGGCAGTTGGGCACATGCTGACGAAGAATCATCGTTCTATATGCTCAAGGCACAGACAGATAACGTATTTGCACGTGTGGGCATTAACCCGAATACAATCATAACAAAAGCATCGGAAAACGACATCTTCTCGCAGGGGCTTGCCATCTGTAACAGAGGCGGAAAAGTGCTGGCAGAAGTGGGAATCGTTAGTGCAGCACTGCAAAAGAGATTCGGGATAAGCAATAAAGTGTATTTCGCAGACATCAACTGGACTGCACTTATGAAGGCTATAAGGAAAAATGTCGTCTCATTCCACGAAATAAGCAAATTCCCTGCAGTGAGCCGCGACTTGGCATTGCTCATTGACTCAAACATCGAGTTTGCACGCATTGAGGAAGTGGCACGACAGACAGAGAAAAAACTTCTAAAGAAAGTGCAACTCTTCGATGTCTATGAGGGAAAGAACTTACCAGACGGAAAGAAAAGTTACGCTGTGAACTTTATCCTGCAAGACGAACAGCAGACACTCAACGACAGGAAGATTGATGATATCATGAACCGCCTCATCGCCCAACTGAAGAAACAGTTAGGTGCAGAATTAAGGTAATTTATAATTAAAGTTATTGACCATTGACGATTGACATTATAAAATAAAAATAATATGGGAAGAGCATTTGAATATCGCAAAGCGACAAAACTGAAGAGATGGGGTCACATGGCCCGCACATTTACTAAAATCGGCAAACAGATAGCAATAGCGGTAAAGGCTGGTGGTCCTGATCCGGATACTAACCCGACACTTCGTTCCATCATCGCCACAGCAAAGCGTGAGAACATGCCGAAAGACAATATCGAACGCGCCATCAAGAACGCACAGGGCAAGGACCAGAGCGACTACAAGGCAATGACGTATGAAGGATACGGACCTCACGGAGTAGCAATCTTCGTTGATACACTCACCGACAATCCAACAAGAACTGTCGGCGATGTGCGCTCGGTATTCAACAAGTTCGACGGGAATATGGGTACACAAGGTAGTCTTTCGTTCCTGTTCGACCACAAATGCGTCTTCACTTTCAAGAAAAAGGAAGGCATTGATATGGACGACCTTATCCTTGACCTCATCGACTATGGTGTGGAAGAAGACTTTGATGAAGACGAGGAAGAAGGCACACTCACCATCTATGGCGACCCAAAGAGTTTCGGTGCCATCCAGAAACACCTCGAGGAAGAAGGTTTTGAAGGTGTCGGTGGAGAGTTCACCTACATCCCTAACGACCTAAAAGACGTGACGCCGGAACAGCGTGAGACCATTGATAAGATGGTTGAGAAACTGGAAGACTTTGAAGACGTTCAAACCGTCTTCACAAATATGAAACCGGAGGAGGCATAGTGAAACGACAAATAATAGTGTTATTAGTATGCTTTGCAGGAATGATGTGCACAACATCATGTCAAGAGTCATTGCCAGAGCGTTGCCAAAGAGAAGCAAAGGAATACACGGAGAAGAATTGTCCGGTGAAAGTGGAGAATAATGTCATTCTCGATAGTATGACGTTTGACAGGAAGACCCTGACAATAAACTATTTCTATACTCTGGAAAACGAGCTTGATGATGAGACGGTGATCGACACACAGGCAGACAACCTGCATACGCTTATGCTTAATGCACTGAAGAATGCCACAAACATAAAACTCTACAAGGAGAACGGTTACAATTTTCACTATATCTACCTCAGCAGAAAAGACAACAGGAAGAAACTACTTGATATCCTGCTAAAGAAAGAGGATTACCAATGAATAGGATAAGAAACTTCTGTATTATCGCGCATATTGACCATGGCAAGTCAACACTTGCCGACCGTCTGCTGGAATTCACCAAGACGATAGAGGTGACAGAAGGACAGATGCTTGACGATATGGACCTTGAGCGTGAGCGTGGCATCACCATCAAGAGCCATGCCATACAGATGGAATACACCTATAAAGAAGATAAATACATTCTCAACCTCATTGACACTCCGGGACATGTAGATTTCTCATACGAGGTCAGTCGAAGCATTGCCTCCTGTGAAGGTGCATTGCTTGTGGTCGATGCCACACAAGGAGTACAAGCACAAACCATCTCAAACCTTTACATGGCTATTGACCACGATTTGGAAATTATTCCAGTCATCAACAAGATTGACATGCCAAGTGCAATGCCTGATGAGGTGGAAGACGAGATTGTTGAATTGCTCGGTTGCAGTCATGACGAGGTGATACGCGCAAGTGGAAAGACCGGCGAGGGAGTGGAAGACATACTGAACGCTGTCGTTGAACGCATCCCACATCCCGAAGGGGATAAAGACGCACCTCTGCAGGCTCTCATCTTTGACTCTGTATTCAACTCATTCCGTGGCATAATAGCATATTTCAAGGTGCTGAACGGTAGCATCCGTCAGGGTGATAAAGTAAAATTCTTCAATACCGGTATGGAATACGTCGCTGATGAGATAGGAATACTGAAAATGGACATGATGCCACAAAAGGAACTGAAAACAGGTGATGTAGGTTACATCATCAGTGGCATCAAGGACAGTGCAGAAGTAAAAGTCGGTGACACCATCACACACGTCGGACGCCCATGCAGTACAGCCATCGAAGGATTTGAGGAAGTAAAACCAATGGTCTTTGCCGGTGTTTACCCGATAGACCCGACCGACTATGAGAACCTGCGTGCATCACTCGAAAAACTACAGCTCAACGATGCTTCACTGACATTCATGCCAGAATCATCAGTGGCACTAGGCTTCGGTTTCCGTTGTGGTTTCCTCGGTCTGCTTCACATGGAAATCGTGCAGGAACGACTTGACCGCGAATATGACATGGATGTCATCACCACCGTTCCGAATGTATCATACATGGTCTATACCAAACAGGGGGAAGCAATGGAAGTGCACAACCCTTCCGGACTGCCCGACCTGACAATGATAGACCACATCGAAGAGCCTTATATCCGCTCTACGGTCATCACCGACACACGTTTCATCGGACCGATAATGACTCTGTGTCTCGGCAAGCGTGGTGAACTGATAAAGCAAGAATATATCAGTGGCAACCGCGTGGAGATACACTACCTGTTGCCTTTGGGCGAGATAGTCATCGACTTCTACGACAAACTGAAGAGTATCTCAAAAGGATATGCTTCATTTGATTATCATTTTGACAGTTTCAGACCATCGAGACTTGCAAAACTTGACATCCTGCTGAATGGAGAACCAGTGGATGCGCTGTCAACGTTAACGCATACTGACAATGCCGTGACCCTCGGTCGCCGTATGTGCGAAAAACTGAAGGAGCTCATTCCGCGGCAACAATTTGACATTGCCATACAGGCAGCCATAGGAGCAAAAATCATTGCCCGTGAGACCATTAAATGCGTACGCAAAGACGTGACGGCAAAGTGTTATGGCGGTGACGTGACACGAAAACGCAAACTCCTCGAGAAACAAAAGCGAGGAAAGAAACGCATGAAGCAGATAGGCAATGTGGAAGTGCCACAAAAAGCATTCCTTGCTGTCTTGAAACTTGATTAAAAGACAAAGCCAAACAAGAAATATATATTACTATGAGAAAGTTATCATCATCACTCAACACAAAGCGAGACGTGGCCCGCGAACTTGCCAGAAGGTACAGTACAATGACATTTGAGGAATTGGACAAACTTGAAGAGATGCTCATTCCAAAGTCCTTCCGCAAAGGAGAGATGATAATAGCGAAGGGAGACATCTGCACCGGACCGCTATGGATAGACAGCGGACTTGTGCGGGAGTTTTACATCAAAAACGGCAAGGAAGTGACCGAACACTTAGCTACGGAACAGAATATCGTGATGTCTATTGAAAGTCTTTTTCACGAGAAGCCATCAACACTACAGATTGAAGCATTAGAACCGACTATCGTTTATGAACTGCCTAAAGACCAACTTGAAGCAGTGGCAATGCATTCGGTTAACATACAGATTTTATACAGGAAGATTCTTGAAGAGTCACTTATTACCTGTCAGCAACATGCCGATCTTGTACGCTTTGAATCTGCAGCCGACCGCTACAGACGACTGATGCAGGAACAACCGGAATTATTCCTGCGTGTGCCACTGACACACATTGCTAGTTTCCTGCAGATGACGCCTGAGACCCTGTCCCGTGTACGATCCACTGTATTATGCTAATAACTGAAAACACAATATGGTAAACGAATAAAAGCGCTTCGTAATGAAGCGCTTTTATTAATTTCCATATACATGTTAAACCAAATAATGAGGTCTTTGGGTTTAATTCAATGATATAAGAACCTTCGGATAGACTTCTTTGCCGTCTTCTCAAACTCCTCATCGCGCAGTTCTATCTTTGTCACTTTCGAATAGGCTGGCATCTGCTCATTGAGCGTCACAAGATTTTCATCCATAACAACCTGCAAATCGGATCTATCTAGCCCATCATTTGCTGCTTCATCATAATCAGGATAGACCAAAGCAATCAGTTTTTCATCGCGTTGCACCACCACACATTCCGTAACGAAAGGAAGCGATGATAGTTTATCTTCTATCTCCTCAGGATAGATGTTCTGCCCATTTGCTCCGAGCAGCATATTCTTGCAACGCCCCTTAATGAAGATGTTACCTTCGTTGTCAATAACACCAAGATCGCCAGTGCGTAACCATCCATCATCAGTAAATACCCTTTTCGTTTCTTCTTCATTCTTATAATAACCCGTCATCACATTTAAGCCACGCACAAGGATTTCTCCCGGCACCTTGCGAGGTTTTGCGCTATCAATACGCAGCTCCATATTCCTTACCACCTTGCCACAACTACCGCTAGGTGTCTCTTTCCAGTCAGCATAGCATATAATCGGTGCACATTCCGTAGCTCCGTAACCGACAGTGAATGGGAAATCTATCTGATGAAGAAAATCTTCCACCTCCTTATTCATTGCTGCACCACCAATGATGATTTCATAGAATGCCCCACCCAAACTCTCGCGCAATTTCTGACATATCTTCTCCCTGACTTTTAGACGCACGGCTGGAGTATTCATAAGAATCTTCATACGTGGCGTTTGCAGACTAGGGAAGACACGTTTACGTATTATCTTTTCCAAAATGAGAGGCACGGAAACAATAAGGAACGGTTTCACCTCACTCAACGCCTTCGTGATGATGGCAGGTGATGGCACACGAGTCAGGCAGTTGATATGCACTCCATTACAGAACTCAAAAATCAGTTCAAAAGCCATTCCATACATATGAGCCATCGGAAGCATACTGATACTTTGCAACTCAGGACGGACAACACCATGCATCACATTATTAGCAAAATCAAGATTGCTCCACAAGGCACGATAAGGCAACATCACGCCTTTGGAATGACCTGTCGTACCACTTGTATAATTTATCATTGCCAATTCATCCGCATCCTGCTCCTTATAATAGTGAATGTCACCCTCTGTAAACCGTTCCGGATATTTCTTTCCGAACAGAGCATTCAAGTTCTTACGTGCATAAGTTAGATGTTCCGACCGTGACTCTAGCAGACTGAAATCCGGAATGTTCAATATACCCTCAAGATGTGGCATCTCCTTTGGCGTGATAATGGTTTTGACATAATCGCCCACAAACAATAGCTTTGCATCACTGTGATTTACGCAATTATGTATCTGCTCCATAGTAAACTCATGTAAGAGAGGCACAACCACAGCACCATAAGTCAGGGTTGCAAAGAACACTACGGCCCAATTTGCCGAATTTCTGCCACAAATAGCAATTTTGTCACCACGCTTCACACCTGTCTCTTCAAACAAGATATGAAGCTTCTCTATCTTCCTTGCTACATCTTTATAATATAAAGTCTTGTCTTTATAGTCGGATATTGATGCTAAATCCCAATAATTCTTCACAGCCTCCTCTATGAGGGCGTTGAAACTTCCAATTTCTTCTTTCTTAGGAATAGGCATTGCACAAATTTTATTTATTTGTGCAAATTTACATCTTTTTGCACAAACAAAACCATTTTTGTGCAAGAAATGGTTTATATCTTACTTTTAGAACAATATTACCATAAAATAAGCCAAAAATACAGAATCATTTCTTCGTAAACAGCGTTTACAAAGGGACAGAAATAAGCGTAATTTCAAAAATTACTTGTAAAGGAAACGGCGAATGGACTTTTTAGCAGTCTTCTCAAACTCCTCGTCACGCAATTCTATCTTTGCCACTTTTGAATAGGTTGGCATCTGGGCATTGAGAGTAGGCAAATTCTCCTGCGTCATGAGCGCTTGCAGATCCTTTTTATCCAGCCCCATCTTGGCGGCTTCATCATAATCAGGATAGACCAATGCCACGAGTAGCTGTTTTCTCTGCACAACAATGCTTTCAAGCACAAACGGTAAGGAATTCAGTTTATCCTCTATCTCCTCCGGATAGATGTTTTGCCCATTACTGCTGAGCAACATATTCTTTATCCTTCCTTTGATATATAGGAATCCGCCTTCTGAAATCACACCAAGATCGCCCGTATGATACCATCCGTCTTTATCTATGGCTTTCTTTGTCTCTTCCTCATTCTTATAATAGCCGAGCATTACGTTCAGACCACGCACGAGGATTTCACCTGGATAGTTCTGTGGGTCGTTACTGTCAATGCGCACCTCAATATTCGTCACTGGACGCCCACAACATCCGGCTTCCATATCTGTATAATAAGAATAGGCGATGAGCGGAGCACATTCGGTTGCACCATATCCGACACAATAAGGTATTTCCATATCTTTCAGGAAGTCTTCCACCTCTGCATTCAGTGCCGCACCTCCCATCACAAGCTGGCAGAACTGTCCGCCTAAGGCATGAATAAATTGTGAACGAATCTTGTTCTTTACTTTCTTACGTAGCGTAGGAGTGTGCAGAAGCAGTTTCATACGATGAGTCTGTATCTTCGGAAAAATCTTCTTCCGGACAATTTTCTCCACCACCATCGGCACGGTAATAATGAGTGTTGGCTTCTTATCCGTCAGCATACCGATGAGTAATGCAGGTGATGGAGCGCGATTTAGGAACCACACCTGACGCCCCTGTGTGAACGGATAAATCACGTCAAATGCCAAACCAAACATATGTGCCAAAGGCAACATACTGACAAAGTTCTCGCCAGGCATCAACTGTGACCCCATCTCTTCCCATGCAAAATTCAGATTGCTCCACATGGCACGGTAAGGAATCATCACACCTTTTGGTGTGCCTGTCGTACCGCTAGTATAATTTATTAATGCAAGCTCATTGCTATCCTCTTCGATATAATAACTCACATCCGCCTTCGTGAAACGCTCCGGATACTGTTTGCCGAACATTGCATTAAGGTTTTGCCGTGCAAACGCCAGTTTTTCATTACGGCACACGAAAAGACTAAAATCCGGGATATTGATTATTCCTTCCAAATTCGGCATTTCGTCAGGCGAGATAACGGTTTTCACATAGTCGCCGACAAAGAGCAAGCGTGCATCACTATGGTTCACACAATTATGTATCTGCTCAGGTGTAAATTCATTCAACAGCGGCACAGCCACAGCCCCATAAGTCCATATCGCGAAAATAGAGCATGCCCAATTACCCGTACTTCTACCACAAAGTGCTATCTTATCGCCACGTTCTATTCCGCTCTCACGGAAAAGGATGTGTAACTTTTCTATCTTGCGTGCCACATCATGGTATTGTAATGTCACACCCTTATAGTCAGAAAAAGCATTCAAATTCCAATGCTTGATAATTGCATCCTGCAGATATTTATTAAAACTCGGCACTTCCGAAGCTTTTAATATTTCCTTGCTTCTCATTTTTTGACAACCAGCTATCTTGCTTCTCAAAACTTTCCGATTATTTTCTGCACAAACATATAGTAAAACGTGCAATAATTGGTCGGTTTTTCAAAATTATTGTTCAATAAGTTTTATTTCCATGCAAAGGTAAGTAAAAAATGGCATTTTACGAGAGTTAGATTCCATTTTCCTGTACCATTACATTTTTTTAACCTTTCAAGAAAAGGGAAAGATTATTCATATCGCATACTCTTTGCAGGAGATATGCGCGAGATAATCTGACTCGGTATTATCTCTATCAGAACGATGATGAGAATCACGGCAAGATTCAAGGCTATCATCAGCGACCAATCAATAACGACTGGCACGTTGTCTATATAATAGTTTTCAGCATCAAGACGGACAAAATGTGTATATTTCTGCAATAGACAGAAGCCCAATCCCAGCACATCTCCAATCAGCACGCCACGCCCGATGATGAATGCAGCAAACCAAATAAAGATGCGTCGGATGCCGCCATTATTATAACCGAGCGATTTGAAAAGCCCTATCATCTGGGTGCGTTCAAGGATGATTATCAGCAGACCACTTATCATCGTAAAGCCTGACACACACACCATCAGCGCGAGTATTATCCACAAGTTGAGGTCAAGCAAGCCTAACCATGCGAAAATGCCTGGATAGACATCCGCCAAAGAGCGTACAGAGCAGTTAGTGCCACGTAGCGTATTGCGCAGTGCCTCGGCACACTCTTCCCTACCCTCATCAGAATTGTCTTTTGCCATTACCTCAAGCCCCGTACATTGGGACGGCGTCCAACCGTTAAGTCGCCGTGCAGTATAGGCATCCGTAAATGCCAGCATCTTATCATAATGCGACATATTGGTGCGATAAATACCACAAATGGTAAAACGCCGTGCCCTCACACCATTGTCTGAGATGAAATATGCAAACACGCGCTCACCACATTTTAGGCGCAGGGCATCTGCCATTATCTTTGATATCACGATACGGTTTGATGCGCTACTGTCACTGAATGCCGTCATACTGCCTTCCACAAGATTTGAGGCTATAAAAGTCGTGTCGTAATCTTCACCCACGCCCTCAAAGACTATCCCCATAAAGTCAGCATCTGTTTTCAGCACTCCCTGCACCGTGCTGTATCGTTGCACATGGCGTACGCCTGATGTCCTGCGTACAGCCGTCATCAAGGAGTCGTTGGATGCCATTGGCTCATTCACTCCATACTGTAAAGCGGTGAAGTTGCGTATCTGCACATCACCTGCCAGCCCACTCACCTTATTCTTCACACTTGCCTTAAAGCCAAGCACCACGCATACGGTAATAATCATCACCATAAGTCCGATAGCCACCCCTGCGGTAGCTATACGGATAGCAGGTTTACTGACGCGACGTTTGGCATCATCACCTCCGTAATACAATCTGCGTGCAATAAAGAATGAGTGTGACATTTTCAGCTATTGACCATCGTAAGAGTCATCAGTTTGTCCTTCCCGGATATGCTTCAAGGGCTTTAGCAAGCAGAAAGAGAGCCCTTATCAGGTCTTCTTTCTTCAGGACATAGGCAATGCGCACTTGGTTGCGTCCCGAGCCCGGAGTGGTATAGAAGCCTGCGGCAGGAGCCGTCATCACCGTCTCGCCCTCATAGTTGAAGTCCGACAGACACCAGGCACAGAACTTTTCGCTGTCATCCACCGGCAGTTGCGCCACGGTATAGAATGCACCCATCGGCACTGGAGAATATACACCTGGAATGCGATTTAAGCCATCAATGAGGCATTTCCTGCGCTCCACATACTCGTCATACACCTCACGTGAATACTCCTCCGGAGCATCTAATGATGCTTCGGCTGCCACCTGACCGATGAGTGGTGGCGAAAGACGCGCCTGACAGAACTTCATCACAGCCTTACGCACCTCTTCATTCTTCGTTATCAATGCTCCAATGCGTATGCCGCATTCGGAATAGCGTTTTGACACAGAGTCTATCAGCACCACGTTGTCCTCTATTCCGTCTAAATGGAAAGCACTTATATATGGTGAACCGGTATAGATAAACTCACGATACACCTCATCTGAAAAGAGATACAGGTCATATTTCTTCACAAGGTCGCGAATCTGGTTCATCTCGCGCCGTGTATAGAGGTAACCTGTAGGGTTGTTAGGGTTGCAGATGAGTATGGCGCGTGTATGTTCGTTGATAAGTTCCTCGAATTTCTCCACTTTCGGCAGGGAGAACCCCTCGTCTATTGTCGTGGCAATAGTGCGTATCTTCGCTCCTGCTGCTATGGCGAATGCCATATAGTTGGCGTAAGCCGGCTCAGGCACGATAATCTCATCGCCCGGGTTCAGACACGAAAGGAAAGCAAAGAGCACCGCCTCACTGCCTCCTGAGGTGATTATTATATCCTCAGCCGTCACATTGATATTATAGGTCTTGTAGTACCCCACCAGTTTTTCACGATAATGTTTATAACCTTGTGAAGGGCTATATTCCAACACTTTCATATCAATATTGTGTATGGCATCTATCGCCACCTGTGGCGTAGGGAGGTCTGGCTGACCAATATTGAGATGGTACACCTTGATGCCCCTTTCCTTTGCTGCATTAGCCAGTGGGGCAAGTTTCCGTATCGGTGACTGTGGCATTTCTTCGCCACGCTGTGATATCTTCGGCATTTCTTTATCTTAAATCCGTAATTTTGGCTTTGTCCAAATTTGGCTTCGCACTAATTTTCCGATGCAAAGATAAATAAAATACAAAGAAACTATACATAACGCAATAAAGTAAACACAAAAATAAAAACCTCAGGCGATTCACATCGGCTGAGGCTCAATAGTGTTCAAAATTAATATTTAAATGAAAATGAAATTTAATTCGAACAACTAGCGAAAGCCAATATCCAATTGACAAAGAAACCTAGCCACAAAAAAACATGAGCTGAGTTCTTATTTTAGTTCAAAGGTTTACCACAACCGCAAGCACAAATAGAGAATAAAAGCTCATGTCGATAAACAACATGAGCGCTGCTAATATTCTTTGTGCTTAATTCAATATGTGGTAATTTCTGAACTACACAAATAAAAGCTAACGCTTTTTCTTTATATACCGATATCAAAGCCACTGCTTTGGATTTATAACTATTGGCTGACTTTTCATAAGTCATTTTTATTTGCACAACAATCATTTATCGAGTGTAAAATTAGAACAATCTGAACATAATACAAAATAAAAATACCTGAGTTCAAACACGAAACGCAATCGAGGAGAAGAATTTGAGCCGGGCGGCTTTGCCGATTGTTTCTAACACGAAGATACTGATTTTTTCAGAAACTGGACTTTTTCCATCCAAATAACCGAATAACTTTGTTAGCATCCAAGGAATGAGTATCTTTGCAGAAATAACAGAAGCAATGAAGAAGCCCCTTTTACTCATACTCACATCCATAATATGTTTTGCTGGCTGCAAGAAAGAAGACCCAGAACAGGTGGCAGATGGCTTTGAGATGGCTGTTACGCCTTCAAACCAATCACGTTTCTTTCGCGCACATGCGGTAGCAGGATATCCTAATTCCTTATTGGACTATTTTGAGGAACGAAACTTGATTTTCAGTGCTTATTGGTACTTTTGTACAAAATGTGCGTGCTACCCCTGTTATGGATAACGAAGGAAAGGTTATGGAGAGGCACACGGTCTTGAAGCTGCTGAAATAGCAGTAATTGTAAACCCCATCAAAACGCAATGAGTATGAATGAGAATTCGCGCAGTCTGTATCTTGACAACTTGAAGCTGTTTCTGACCCTGCTGGTCATCTTCCATCATGCCGGCCAGGCATATGGAAACGGAGGCGGCTGGGCTTATACACCAAGCAATACCGCGGAGTTCCTGCCCTGGATCTGGCATTTCTTCTCCGTAAATGCCGGCTTCTTCATGGGCATGTTCTTCCTGATCTCAGGATACTTCGTTCCCCAAAGCTATGACAGACAGGGCGGCAAGGTCTTCGTCAGAAAAAAGCTCGTGCGACTCGGCATCCCTTTGCTTTTCATGGGAGCGATAACTTCTGCCATAACCAGGACGCTGGAGCCCGCTCACATGTGGTTCGTGGAAAACCTTCTTGTATTCTGCCTTCTGTACGCCCTCATCAGAACCTTCTGCAAATCGGCACCGGAGGATTGCGAATCAAAGCCCACAATCCCCGGATTGCTCATCCTTGGACTGATCATGGGAGTCGGTAGCTACTTCATCCGCAAGGTAAGCCCGCAGGACAACTGGATAATGGTTCCCCTCAAGATAGAGCCCGCCCACTGCCTGCAGTATGTCATGATGTTTGCCATAGGTGTTCTGTCCGGCCGTTTCAAATGGTTCGAGAAGATGAGCAATACCACCGGCGCCGTTTCCCTTTCGATCGGCGCTGTCCTGGCCGCCGGAATGTATTCACTCGGCGACAACCCATGGAGCGGATTCATCTGGGACTGGTATGGCATATATGAGTCCCTGATGTGCGTATTCATCTGCTTCGGCCTGGTATGGCTGTTCAGGGAATGCTTTTCATCGTCGTCAAAGTTCATGAAATGGTGTGCAGAGCAGTCATACGGAGCATATGTCTTCCACCTGCTGACAATGCTTGGAATCCAATTCGCCACCGACGGCATCTGGATGGGAGCCTTCGGAAAATTCATGTTCATCGGCATATCAACGACGATTGTCTCCTTTGTGCTCACATGGCTGGTCCGCCTGGTTCCCGGAGTAAAGAGAGTCCTGTAAATTTATGTTCAAGTATTCAATTTGTATGAATAATCAGGGAAAAAATTAACGGAAGAATTCAAGACACAAACAGCATCACTACCCTTACCATAAAGACTCACAGAAAGCACCTGCGCCGCAGGTGTTTATTTGTTTTCCCAACGTAGCCATCAAAGGGTGGTGGGTGGGTCGCAAACGTACATCGTTTACGCCTGCCTAACAACATCAGTTGTGGTTTACACAAAAGCCCCTGCATCCAGCCCGGTCGACTTGCTGAACACCTGATTCGGAGAGAGGAATCCGTGCCTTTTCCGCGGCCTTTCATTCAGTTTGCGCTCTACTTCTTCGAGGAACTCCTGCGTGATGTTCGTGAAATCGGAGCCCTTCGGAATATACTGTCGTATGAGTCCGTTGGTGTTTTCATTGGCTCCACGCTCCCAGGAATGGTAAGGTCTGGCAAAGAAGAAGCCCACATCCGTTACTCTTGAGACGCGTTCGTGCTCAGCGAACTGCAAACCATTGTCAGCGGTGATGGTCTTCACGAGGTCATACAGCTTGAGACATTCGAGAATGCCGATGATCTGGTCGGCGGCTTCCGCAGCGGTCGGGTTCTGGAGCTTTCTGAGCCAGACTTTCCCGGTCTTCCTGTCGTTCAACGTAAGGATATGCTGGGAACGAGCAGCTCCGACAATAGTATTTACCTCGTAATCACCGATTCGTTTCTTCCTGTCAACGATTTTCGGCCTTTCGGAGATGTCAATTCTGTTCGGGATTGTGCCCCGTTTCTTTCTCAGTGCCCCGCGCTTCTTGTGCCGCCGGCCACGATGACGCAAATGCTTGTACAGTTCGCCTCCGTGGGCTTTGTCCCACCAGATATACTGATATATCGTCTCGTGCGATACCATCTTAATACCCTGCCTGCGACATACTCCCACTATCTGCTCGGGGCTGTAATCCATAAGAATCATCTCATCCACCTTCTTCCTGACATCTTCCTTGAACCTGCGTGGCAGATGGCGGCAACGCCAGCGGTGGGCAGCCCTCTCCTGGGCTATCCTCGGCTTGTAACATCTGTATCTGCTATAGCCATTTCTCTGAATCTCCCTTGTGATGGTTGACGGATGGACGTTGAGATATTCGGCTATCTCCTTCTTTGTACATCCGGCTTCCAGTTTTGCAGCGATCTGATACCGCTGCCACTCTCTTAAATGCGTCATTTTTGAACCTGTTTTGCGAGCAGACCACCCCGATGTAAAGATTTATACTCAATATAAACCTTTATCTCACAGATTCTTTCTCAAAAATTGCGTTTACAAGTTGAAAACGGCATACATTTTCTTTACAAGCGTTGGCTCACCTGACTTAAGCCTTATACATAAGGTACGCGCGCGTGCGCGCGAGGACATATAAGATATATAGAAGACTCTCCAAATCTCCCCAAAGGGAAGCTTTAACACCACTTGATTTTCCACACCCGAAATCATCAAACTTTAGGTTGCTTTTTGACAAACGCACGATTGCCTTTCGACAAACGCTCGATTAGGCTTCGACAAGCGCTCGTTTAAGCCTCGACAAACGCTCGTTTGTGCCTCGTCTTCCCATCGTTTGTGAGCAGTTAAACGCACGCTTAGTTTTCAGCCTCCAAAGTCGCGGAATATCTCTTCCAATTGAGGGGATTCTTCGGTGCTTTCTTGGGGGTGTTGCGATGCTGTCGAGAGGGTCTCCTGATGCCCTCTATGGCATCCCTTCGATGGTTATACGAGACCCCTTCGATGGTTATACGGGACTCCTTCGATGGAAATCCAAATTTCCTTTGATGGTAATCGGGATTTCCCTCATCAGATATACGGTCTCCCCTTGTCAATTTTATAAAGATATGTTCTATAAATTATCTCAAGATAATTCGAGGAGAAAAGTTACAACTAGAGTATTTGTATATAAAAATGTGTATTATCTGTTTTGTTTCTACTTCTTGAAGAGTTCCGAATGTGTCCCAACACGTGTCAGTGATATTGTCCGCGTGTCAATGTCCCTCCATATTAGAAGAAAGTCGTTCTCCACGTGACACTCCATAAAACCCTTGAAGTCGCTTTTCAACATATGAGGAGCGTACTCATGCGGGACTTCACCTTTTTCCCTAAGCAAATCAAGTACAAACTTTAATGAAGCGAGCTTTTCAGGTCTGTTCCTATATCTTTTGAGGTCTTTCTTGAACTGCCCTGTCGGAATAAGTGTCCACATAGTTACAATGAAGCTATAAATTCATCCCACTTGGAAAGATCCAACGCCTCGCCCTTGCCTGTCATAGCTTCTTTCATTGCAGCAATGGTAATCTCGTTCGGCTCATCATAAGCAACAGACATAAGAACTCTCTCAACATAATTATTAAGGCTTCTATTCTCTCTGTGGGCTTTTACCTTGAGCCTTTCAAGCAAATCATTATCCAAACGGAAAGCTGTCTGCTTCTTTTTTGCAACTGCTACATTCATATCAAAACTCATTATTCAGTACAAATGTATAACACTTTGCACACATATCCAAATATTACGCTGATTTTTAATGTTATGGCAGACAGGAGACTTTGCAGGTGAGCCAAATTTTCTTTTTTGCTGAGGTTTTTCGTCAGATGCACTAACTCTATTAATGCTTACAAATAAAATCTAAAAATACAAGTATTATTTGGCTTTGTCTTCGCTTTGCACTAATTTTGCAGTCGCAAATTTATTTATTGAAGACTGCGCCTGTGGCGGAATTGGCAGACGCGCTAGACTTAGGATCTAGTGTCTTACGACGTGCAGGTTCGATTCCTGTCAGGCGCACTCTTTATTGTATTATTTCTATTGTAATAGGTTTTAGATGAAAGTTGCGATAGTAGGTGCAAGTGGTGCAGTAGGTCAGGAATTCCTACGTGTCTTAGAAGAAAGAAATTTTCCCATTGATGATTTAGTACTTTTCGGATCCGAGCGTAGTGCAGGCACGAAATATCCGTTCAAGGGCAAGGAATACGAAGTAAAACTGCTTCAGCACAACGATGACTTCAAGAATATTGACATAGCTTTCACATCTGCCAGTGCAGGAGTGTCGCGCGAATATGCCGAGACCATCACGCGCTACGGATGCTTGATGATAGACAACTCCAAGGCGTTCCGTATGCAGGAAGACGTGCCGCTCGTGGTGCCTGAGTGTAATGCAGAAGATGCCCTTGTGCATCCGCGTAACATCATCGCCAACCCGAACTGCACCACGATAATGATGGTGACAGCCCTCCAGCCACTAGAGAACATCAGTCACATCAAGCGCATTCACGTGGCAAGTTACCAGAGTGCGAGCGGTGCCGGTGCAACTGCAATGGCAGAACTGCAACAGCAATACGCCGAGATAGGAGAAGGAAGACCTGTAACGATAAACAAATTCCAATACCAGTTGGCTTACAACGTCATTCCGCAGATAGACGTCTTCATGGACAGCGGTTACACGATGGAAGAAGAAAAGATGTTCAACGAGACACGCAAGATAATGCATTCCGACGTGTTGTGCTCTGCCATGTGCGTAAGGGTGAGCACGCTACGTTCCCACTCCGAGAGCGTATGGATAGAGACGGAACGTCCTATCAGCGTAGAGGAAGCGCAGAAAGCCATATCTGCTGCCCCAGGATGCACACTCTGTGACGACCCTGAGCACCGCATCTATCCCATGCCACTTGACACGGCAGGAAAAGACGACGTGTTCGTGGGGCGCATAAGGAAAGACTTGGCTTGCGAAAACGGACTGACCTTCTGGCTCAGTAGCGACCAGATACGCAAAGGGGCAGCCCTGAATGCCGTACAGATAGCCGAAGTGGTGATAGGTGCAAACTGACAATCAACAATTGACAGTTTCCAGCGCTTGAAGTCGTAATAGCTATTTTAATTATTAATTGTTAATTATTAATTTATTATCTTGTTCTCACTGCCTATCACCGACCCCACATGGATTTTCTTCACCGTACTGATGATAATCCTCTTTGCGCCGATGGTGATGCGCCGTCTGCGCATACCGCATATCATAGGGATGATTCTGGCAGGTGTCGTGATTGGTCCGCATGCGGCAAACGTGCTTGACCGCGATAGTTCGTTTGAAATCTTCGGACAGGTAGGACTTTATTATATCATGTTCCTTGCAGCCCTTGAGATGGACACAAGGGCACTGGTGAAGAACGTCGGGAAATACCTTATGTTCGGTATTGCCACATTCCTGATACCTTTCATATTGGCATGGGGGGCAAGCCGAATGTTTCTGCACTACACACCGCAACAGAGTCTGCTGTTTTCTGCCCTGCTATCTTCCAACACCCTCATAGCCTACCCTATCATCAGTCGTTACGGACTGGGGCGGAAAAAGAGCGTGAGCCTCAGCGTGGGAGGTTCCATGATAGCCCTATTGCTTTCGCTCATCATAGTGGCAGGCATAGCCACATCATTTGAAGACGATGACGTGGTAATGGCATGGAGCTTGTTTGCAATAAAAATCATCGCTTTCGGTGTGGTAATGATATTGTTCGTGCCACGTCTGACGCGCGTATTCCTGCGGTATTATTCTGATTCCGTGACACAATTCATCTATGTACTCGGCATAATGTTCCTCTCATCTGCATTGGCAGAGGTGTGTGGCATAGAAGGTGTGCTCGGCGCATTCATCGCCGGACTGATAATGAACCGCTATATTCCGCATGTGTCACCACTGATGAATAGGATAGAATTTGTGGGCAATGCACTGTTCATACCTTATTTCCTTATCGGTGTGGGTATGCTGATTGACATCAAGACGATGTATCACGGCATCAAGACATGGCAGATTGTGGGCATTATGGTGATAGTTGGCACCATCGGCAAGGCACTAGCAGCCTACCTGACGAGTTGGGTGTTGCACATGAAAAAGAACGACGGGACAATGATTTTCGGCTTGACCTCGGCACATGCAGCAGGAGCGATAGCCATCATAATGGTGGGAATGAGACTTGAGACAGCACCCGGCAAATACCTGATGGACAATGGTATTCTGAACGGTGTCGTGATAATGATTCTTATCACCTGCATCATCTCAGGAATGGTGACAGAGAGCGCAGCACGGCGCACAGCACTCGAAGACAAACGGGAAGATGACAGCGCGGAAACCACTGATGCTGATGACGAGAAAATACTACTTCCCGTAAAAAGCGAAGCCTCTGCAGAACATCTGCTTGACCTGGGAGCGATGATGTGCAACCATAGCCTTAACCGTGGTCTTATAGCACTGAATGTCGTCTATGACGATGCCGACAGCGGTGTGCATCAGCGCGAGGGGCGCATCATGCTTGAACGTATGATGAAGCAGGCAGCCGGAATGGATGTCAGGATACAGACACAAAGCCGACTGGCATCAAACGTGGCAAACGGCATAGTGCATGCCTTCAAGGAATACGATGCCAGCGAACTCATTGTGGGATGTAACGGCTTTGAATCTCCACGGGCAAACTCGCTCGGCAACACCCTTGACAGCCTGATTTCACAGCTCAACAGACAGATTATCATCACCCGAATCTTCCGCCCACTGAACACCATACGCATGATTGACGTGGTGGTGCCACAGAAAGCGGAATATGAACAGGGATTCTACCGCTGGGCAGAGCGTCTGGCACGTCTATCAGAAAACTTGTCATGCCGTATGACGTTCCATTGCAGTGGCAGATCGGCACAAATGATAGCGAATTACATGGCTCATCGTCATGCTGATGTGACGTTTACCATTGAGGAGTTCACATCTTCTGACAACATCCAAGAACTGAACATAAAAGAAGACCATCTGCTTGTGTTGGTAGTGGCACGTCGTGGAACACTGTCCTATTCCTCGCACTTTGAGAAACTGCCGACAGTCATCTCGCAGACCTACCCACAACACAGCATCCTGATGCTCTTCCCTGATCAGTATGGTCTGCCTATAGACGAAATCACATTTACTGCCCCTCTTGCACAGGACGAGAAAAGCGGATGGGCAATCCTAAGACGATTCTTTACAAAACGCAAATGATAAGACAGAACTCATTAAAAGCATGGGTGCTCGCTGCACGTCCCAAGACACTCACGGCAGCAGCCTCACCGGTGGCTGTAGGTGCGGCATACGCCATATCACAATATGGGGAACAGGCATACGCAGACTATACACCCATCATCTTGTGCTTCGCCTTTGCACTAATAATGCAGATAAATGCCAACTTCATAAACGACTATTACGACTTCCTTCGTGGCTCAGATAGGACTGACCGTTTGGGACCAGAACGTGCATGCGCACAAGGGTGGGTGACAGAGAAAGCCATGAAATCCGCAATACTGACGACATCGATATGCTCATGCCTCGTAGGATTGCCGTTGGTCTTTTATGGTGGTTGGTGGCTGATAATAATAGGTGCAATATGCGTGGCAGGAGCGTACCTCTACACCACACGCCTCTCATATAAGGGAGGGGGAGATGTGATGGTGCTTATGTGCTTCGGCATAATCCCTGTGGTGTTCACCGCCTACTGCATGATGCAGAGATTCGACGGGTGGATGTTCCTGCTGGGGTTGGCAATGGGACTCGTCACAGACGACCTGCTGATGATTAACAACTACCGCGACCGCGAACAGGACGCTCTCAGTGGAAAGCGGACACTTGCCGTGCGACTGACACCGCGTGCATCAGTGCAACTGTACTGGTATCTTGGCAGTTTCGGTGCAGTAATTGCATACATCATACTATGGTATTTGAATGACCGCTACTGCCTGCTCATCATCATCTATCTGCTTATCCATTTCTTCACATTCAAGAAGATGCGACACCTTGACGGCAAGGCACTGAATGCCATCCTCGCCAAGACGGCGCGCAACATTTTCATCTTTGCCATCGTGGTGTGTGTGGCATTATTACTATAGAATCATGGCAAAAAAGGAATTTGTCAACCGCATGTTTGACGACATTGCACCAACCTACGACCGTCTAAATCATCTCCTTTCGATGGACGTGGATAAGGCGTGGAGACGGAAAGCCGTAAGAGCCATCATGGCAGGACACCCCTCACAGGTGGCCGACCTTGCATGTGGCACAGCCGACTTCTCCATCGCACTTGCACGAGCAGGAGTGGAGGAAGTCATCGGCTATGACATCTCGGAAGGTATGCTGAAGGTGGGGCGAGAGAAAGTTGACAACCTCGGGCTTGCCGACCACATCCGACTGGAGAATGGCGACTCGGAATGTCTGCCCCTTGCCGACGGCAGCGTAGATGCCGTGACCGTGGCTTTCGGCATCCGCAACTTCGAGCACAAGGACATCGGCCTGCGCGAGATGCACCGCATACTGCGACCGAGAGGGCGCGTCTGCGTACTGGAACTGTCCGTGCCACAATGCCGCCTGATACGTGAACTTTATAAACTATACTTCCTCCATATACTGCCGTTCTTTGGCGGGCTTGTGTCTGGCAACCGCGAAGCTTACCGTTATCTGCCTGTCTCGGTGATAAACTTTCCACCTCCTGCAGAATTTATGGAGATGATGAAAAAAGCAGGCTTCCATAACGTGGAAACCCGCTCGTTCACATTCGGTCTCTGCCGTATGTATCTCGGTGAGGTTTGAGACGCCCTTCTATCTTATGCTCTAAACATTTTTATAGTCTTCAAGGTCTTCAGCGCGGAAAGTCTTGATGAAAGCATAACAACGCTCCACCTCGCTCTGTGCCAGTCGCATGAAGACACGGCTTGTCTTTCCGAACAGTTCCGGTGCACGCGAAGCATCATCAGCAAGCATTTGGGCAAGCAGGATGTTACCTGTCATGTCATACAGACTGCGACCGAGGAAATCCAGCACCTCTTTTGAGTCGAATGTCTTTACCATCTCTACGGCATCGGCGTACTTTTCAATAATCGCGGTAAAATCGCCATTATCCATCTCTCGCATCATATCAAGGTAAGTACCATTGGTAATATACCTCAACGCAGCCACCACCTGCAACTGTGTCGTCCCCTCATAGATGGAGAAGATACGTGCATCACGATACAGTCGCTGACTCTTGTACTCCATGATGAAGCCCGAACCGCCATGTATCTGTATCGCATCATACGCACATTGGTTGGCATATTCCGATGTCATGCCCTTTGCTATTGGTGTCAAAGCATCAGCAAGGCGTGAATACTTCTTCTGTTCCTGCCTCTCCTCCGTAGTGAGTTTCCGCTCGTGAGAGATGTCTTCAAGGTTCTTATATATATCGACGTAACGTGCCGTCATATAAAGGACAGAACGTCCTGCATCAAGTTTGGCTTTTATGCGCGTAAGCATGTCATAGACAGCAGGGAAATCCTTTATCACGGTGTCAAACTGCTTTCGCTCACCGGCATATTTCACCGCCTCGTTGTATGCCTCCTGACATACACCTACGCTTTGGGCTGCAATACCAAGACGCGCACCGTTCATCAGCGACATCACGTATTTGATGAGCCCCAACCGTGTGCTGCCACACAGTTCTGCCTTTGCATTCTTAAAGACCAACTCACACGTAGGTGAGCCATGTATGCCCAGTTTATGCTCAATATGGCGCACATTGACGCCACCCGTCCGCTTGTCGTAGATGAACATTGATAGTCCGCGCCCGTCACGCGTACCCTCTTCCGAACGTGCAAGCACGAGATGAACATCTGAGTCGCCATTGGTGATGAAGCGTTTCACACCATTTAGACGCCAACACTGCTCATCATCGTCATAAGTAGCCTTCAACATGACGCGCTGTAGGTCACTGCCAGCATCCGGCTCGGTGAGGTCCATTGACATTGTTGCCCCTTGGCAGATGCGCGGAATGTATCGCTGTCGTTGATCTTCAGAGCCGAACTCATAGAGCGTGTCAATACACGACTGCAACGACCAGATATTTTGAAACCCAGCATCGGCAGCAGCCACAATCTCGCTCAACATGGAAAAGGCAACGATAGGGAAATTCATGCCACCATAACGCCGTGGCATACTCACGCCATTCAGCCCAGCCTTATTCATCGCTTCCAGATTCTCGAATGTCTTTGAGGCGTAAATCATACGACCGTCTTCCAGATGCGGACCTTCCTCGTCCACACTCTCGCTGTTCGGCGCGATGATGTTGGCTGCCACATCACCGGCAATCTCCATCACAAGGTCATAATTCTCCAAAGCCTCTTCCAAACTGGCAGGGGCTTCCTTATATTGGTCTTTATCTCTATAATCCACTTCTTTCAGTTCCACAATCCTCTTCATCAGCGGATGAGCGAGGTGGAATTTCAATTCAGGATGATCGCTATAATAATTCATAATTGATAATTTATCATTTGAGTGCTGCCATCATCTTCGGCAACACGTCTTCTACACTTCCTGTTATCACATAGTCGGCAATAGCGTTTATCGGTGCTTCTTCATCAGTATTGACGGAGATGATGATGCTTGAATCCTGCATACCGGCAATGTGCTGAATCTGCCCGCTTATGCCACAAGCAATATACACTTTAGGATGAACGGTGACACCCGTCTGCCCTATTTGACGGTCATGTTCGCAGAACCCCGCATCCACGGCAGCGCGACTCGCACCCACCTCGCCATGAAGCATCTCTGCCAGCGTGTGGAGCATCTCAAAGTTCTCTTTACTGCCCACACCGAAGCCACCAGCCACTATCACCTGTGCCCCGCCGAGATTATTACCGTTCTTCTTCACTTCGCGCTTCAGCACTTTTACCACGCAAGCTTCAGGCGACACATACTCTGCCACATCGTGATACACGACCTTAGCATCCTCGCGACTCATGTCTCCTTCTGCCTTCCTCATCACTCCCGGACGGACAGTCGCCATCTGCGGACGGTTGTCGGGATTGACAATCGTTGCGATGATGTTGCCTCCGAAAGCAGGGCGTATCTGGTAGAGCAGGTTCTCGTAGTGACGCCCACTCTTGCGGTCGTCATGTGGACCGATTTCGAGTGCCGTACAGTCTGCCGTAAGTCCGCTCTTCAATGCCGACGACACACGTGGTCCGAGGTCGCGCCCCATCACCGTTGCTCCCATAAGGCACACCTGCGGTTTCTCCTGGCGAAAGAGGTTGATCAGCACCTCAGCATGAGGCAACGTGGTGTATGGCGCGAGACACTCCGCGTCAAACACATGCAACACATCCACACCAAAGGGCAGTATTTGACGCTCCACATAGTCTTTTATCCCACTGCCAGCAACCACTGCCTCCAGTTCGCATCCGAGCGTATCTGCCAACTGGCGTCCCTTGCTCAGCAACTCAAATGACACCTCGCTGACATCTATCCCATCTATCTCGCAATAAACGAATATATTATTCATACAAAATGTTTTCTTAGGTTTTGCGTTTTGGGTATTTCACACCCCTATATTATTTTCTTCTCCTGTAACTCTGTGATAAGGCTCTTGATATCTTCCTCATCGGCAGACAACCTCTTTACCTCTTTTGCTTGAAACACAATGTTCTGTATAGCTTTCACCTTTGTTGGTGACCCACTGAGCCCACACTGCTGTTCATCACCATCAATATCGTTCACGCTCAACTGCATCACCTCACAATGCTTCTCTGCCATAGTGCGCCGTGCATTACGCGGACGGCACGCAGGAGCACTGCCTGTAACAGTCACCACACATGGCATCGGCACTTCCACCACTTCCACACCGGTGTCGATATGGCGCGTTATCGTCAGCACGTCGCCATTGACCTTCACATCCTCGGCATACGTCACCTGCGGAAGCGACAGTTTCTCTGCCACTTGCGGACCCACCTGTGCCGTATCGCCATCTATCGCCTGACGTCCACCGATGATGATGTCCGGCACACCCAGTTTCTTGATTGCCGTTGCCAAAGCGTATGACGTGGCAAGCGTGTCGGCACCGGCAAACAGCCTGTCGGTGAGTAGCCATCCCTTATCGGCACCGCGGAACATACCCTCGCGCACTATCTCCTCAGCACGCGGAGGACCCATCGTGAGCACGGACACTTCCGTATCGGGGTTAGCATCTTTTATTCTCAAGGCCTGCTCCAATGCGTTCATATCATCGGGGTTGAATACTGCCGAAAGGGCACTACGATTTATCGTGCCTTCTTCGGTCATTGCGTCCTTCCCCACATTGCGCGTGTCAGGCACCTGTTTTGCAAGTACTATAATCTTCATCTCATCTGCTTTATTTTCTGTTTTTTCTGTTTTTTCCAATTATAAATATATGATAAGCCTAATATCGGTGTAAGAATTAATATGAAGTGTAATCGGGGTGTATCATCCATAACATACTGCACAATAGCTCCAACAATCAATACTTCAAATAAGGAAATAGCATCTTCCGATTCGGTATTTATATATTTATACTCACTCTGCTTAAGTTGTTTTACACCTTGAAAAGCACATATAAGCAATACTACTGCCATTGTACCCAAACAACCATAAATAAGATAATTTTCAACATCAGGGGCATATTTTTTCACAACAGATTGTGCTACAAGAAAGTAAAAAAGAATAAGTTTGAAAAGACACTCTAAAATGTCCTGCATGACGGTATTATGCTGAGGATGTTGTTGCTTTTCTATGCTTTCCATATTCCGATTTTAAGTCTTTCTCTGCAAATATACTTATTCTTTGAAAACTGAACAAAACATTTCACAGGATATTATCTTAAAGCAATTATATAGTCACGCAAGTTCAACGAAAACTAAAGTAAGCAGAGAACATCAACAAGCCGAAATGCGACGGTCTTCAACTATGTAAGAACCACCTTTATCCATACGATGCCTCAAGGTAGAACCAACAGAGCCTCCAAATGATCGCGATGATTTACCCAAATGATCGCGATGATTTACCTAAATGATCACGATGATTTCATCAAATGATCACGATCATTTAGAGGCTCCGAGCGGAAGACGGCGAGGCAAGGATGAGAAAACAGCGATTTACTGATGGTTACAGAAATGATTTTAATGTGAATTAGTCAAGCTTACATTATAGTTAAGATAACATAAAAGAATACTCTTCTTTTTGCGTTTTATTTATATTCTATCTATATTTGCGGTTCAAATATAGTTTGACAATGCGTACAATGATGGAAAAAAGGTATTATTATAAGGTAGCGTTTCTACTGGTAATCTTAATGCAAACGGTGATGGCGCAAGGGCAGACGTTGACCCTTGACGAATGCCGCCAGTTGGCACTGAAGAACAACAAGACACTGCAGACGGCACGGATGCAGCAGGACATTGCCGAAGACGCACGGAAGATAGCACGCACGCAGTATCTGCCGAAAGTAGATGCTTCGGGCATGTATATGCACACGTTCAAAGAAATATCACTGTTGAGCGACGACCAGAAAGCACTGTTCAACAATCTTGGGACAACAGCTCGGGCTGGCATTGAACAAAGCCTGCCAAGCATCATTGGCGAACTGATGGAGAAGAACATCATCACCCCATTGCAAGCACAGGGACTGAGCGAATTTTATGCCAGTCATGCAGATGCTTTCTCGGGCATACTCAACGGCGTAGGAAGCCAGGTGACAGATGCCTTCCATACCGACACTCGTAACCTGTGGGCTGGGTCAATAACGGTGAATCAGCCTGTGTTCCTCGGAGGACGCATCAGCGCACTCAACCGCATTGCCGACATAAACCAGAAGATTGCTGCCAGTCAGGTGGATGCAGGTGAACAGACCATTACTCTCGGTGTGGATAAAGCATACTGGCTCGTTGTCTCACTGAGACACAAACAGGCACTTGCCGATAAATACTGCGACCTTGTGCGCCAGCTCTCTGCAGATGTACACAAGATGGTGGTGGCAGGTGTTGCAACAAAGGCTAACGAACTGAGCGTCAACGTAAGAGTGAACGAAGCAGAGATGACTCAGACACAGGTGGGCAACGGGCTTACACTCGCACGCATGGCATTGTGCCAATTGTGTGGGTTGCCTATTGACAGCGACATACACCTTGCCGATGAGACACTAAAAGAACTGCCACAAACTGCTGTTGATGCCACAGACACTAAGACACGCGAAGAGATGGCGCTCTACAACCGTCCGGAGATAAAGATGCTAGAAAATGCTACGGACATTGCAAGCGAAGGTGTGAAGATAGCCAAAGCAGACTATCTGCCTACCGTACTGCTGACCGCTGGCTACACCATCACGAACCCAAACCTTTACAACGGATTCAGCAGAAAATTCGGTGGCGACTTTAATGTGGGCGTCATGTTCCGTATGCCGTTGTGGAACTGGAACGAAACGAAATATAAGGTACATTCTGCAAAAGCCATGCGCAACATCGCAAACATGGAACTGGCAGATGCCAAAGAGATGATACGTCTGCAAGTGAACCAAAACAGTTTCAAACTGACTGAGGCAAACAAACAACTTGCCACGGCAAAGAAGAACATTGCCAGTGCTGACGAAAACCTGCGCGCTGCCACTCTCGGCTTCAAAGAGGGTGTGATGACCTCCACCAACGTACTGGAAGCGCAGACAGCATGGCTCAATGCACAGACACAGAAGATAGATGCAGAGATCAATCTAAAACTCACACAATCTGAACTGGAAAAGACATTGGGAATACTGAAATAACCTCTCCCTATCCTTGATGGGATGCTCATAACTTTAGAACGCATAACACAAATATAATATAACTATAACAAAATAACACATATAACAATGTCAGCAAAATCACAACACAAAAACATTCTTATAGCCATCGCAGCATTAGTGTGCACGATTGCCGTTGTTGCCCTGTTAGGATATTTTTTCCTCTCAGAAGAAGAAGAGGTGATTCAAGGACAGGTGGAAGTGTCGGAATACAGAGTGTCCAGTAAACTACCGGGGCGCGTATTGCGACTAAACGTCAAAGAGGGAGACTTCGTGAAAGCGGGCGATGTGGTCGCCATACTTGAAGTGCCAGAAGTAGATGCCCAGCAACAAAGCGCATCAGCAGTGGAAGCTGCAGCCAATGCAATGAGCATGATGGCAGACAAAGGTGCACGTGAGGAACAGAAACGCGGAGCTTTTGAACTCTGGCAACAGGCAAAGGCAGGACTTGACGTTGCAAAGAAATCATACGAGCGAGTAAACCGCCTGTATGAACAAGGCGTCATGACGGCACAGAAACGCGACGAGGCTTTGGCACAGTACAAGGCATTCGAGGCACAGGAGAAAGCAGCGAAAAGCCAGTACGACATGGCAGAGAACGGGGCACGCGCAGAAGAACGCGAAGCAGCACGTCAACAGGCAAAGGCTGCACGAGGCAATGTGAATCTCATCACGTCGCTGAAGAAAGAGACAGTGCAGCGTGCGCTATTCGATGGCGAGGTGAGCGAGATCTATCCGAAACAGGGTGAATTGCTCGGTACGGGTTCACCAATTATGACCGTTGCAATGAACGACGACGTGTGGGGCACATTCAACGTACGCGAAGACCAACTCAACGGTCTCAAGGTGGGCGATGAGATTACGGCATACGTTCCAGCTTTCGACCAAGACATAAAGATGCGTATCTTCTTCGTAAAAGACCAGGGCTCATACGCTGTTTGGAAAGCATCGAAAGCAAATATGGGCTATGACCTCAAGACATTCGAGGTTAAGGCACGGCCTGTGACAACGCTTGAAGGTCTGCGCCCGGGCATGTCGCTCATACTGAAAGGCAAGTCAAAAAGATTAGCACTGAAATAAAAAAATAAAAACAGCAATCTGTCTTCATGCTCGGTGCCTTTTTTGACATAGCAAAGCGCGAATTTCGCAATATGATAAGCCACCCTACCCTGTATGCGGTGTTTATGATAATTGTACCGGTGTGTGTCGTGTTCTTCTTTACAGACCTCATGCACGAAGGGTTGCCGGAAAAACTGCCTGTCGGTATTGTTGACTTGGACAACTCTGCCATGAGTCGCAAACTCACCCGCACACTTGACGCTTATCAAAACACAAAGGTAGTGGCGCGCTTCCCTAATGTGCGTGAAGCACGCAAGGCCATGCAGAAGATGGACATCTACGGTTTCCTGCTTATCCCGAAGGGGACAGAGGCAGAAGCTGTAGCACAGAGACAACCGAAGGTGTCTTTATACTACAACGCATCAGTATTGCTTGCCGGTTCACTCATCTACAAGGACATGCGTGCCGTCACCACGCTCGGTGGAGCTGCCATCGGACAGGCAAAACTGCAGGCACTCGGTTTCACACCGAAACAGATTCAGGCTTTTCTGCAACCTATAGTTATTGACACCCACATGTTGAGCAACGCAGCACTGAACTACAATTCCTATCTAAGCACAACTATCATACCAGTGTGCTTGTCGCTGTTCATAATCCTTATCACCGCATTCTCAATAGGTATCGAATTGAAATACAACACTGCGCCAGAATGGATGCACAGAGCAAACAACAACATCGTATTGGCTCTGTTGGGAAAATTCGTACCACAGACCATAGTCTTCACACTTGTGATGTGGTTTGCTACGTATTGGATGTATTTCGTCAATGATTTCCCATATCAATGTTCACCGTGGTTCCTGTTCCTGCTCGCCTTCCTCGTAGTGATTGTTTCGCAAGGCTTCGGCATCTTCATGTTCGGACTCGTACCGTCATTAAGAATGTCAATGAGTGTATGTGCGCTATGGGGAGTCTTGAGTTTCTCTATCTCCGGTTTCACATTTCCTGTTGATGCAATGGACACCGAACTGCAGATGCTTTCATGGCTATTCCCAATGCGCAGCTATTTTCAGGTGTATCAGATAAACGTGCTTAACGGTTTCCCACTATATTATACATGGTCATATTTTGTGGCTATGTTGGTCTTCATCCTGTTGCCTATCCTTGTGCTATGGCACATTAAAAAGGCTCTCACGAAATACATCTATATTCCATGAAAGAGTTTTTTGCAAAGAGATACAGGGCTCTGGGCGATATGGCACAGATTTTCCTTGACGAAGTAAAGATGGTCTTTACTGATGAGGGCGTCATCATATTCTTCTTGCTCGTACCACTGCTATACCCCTTGCTTTATTCATGGCTGTATAACAATGAGCACGTGGAAGACGTGCCGGCAATAGTGCTTGACGAGTCGAAGACATCAGCAAGTCGCGATTTCATACGTCGTTGCGATGCCGCTGCCGACTTGAAGGTGGTGGGCTACGCCAATGATATGGAAGATGCAAAGAAAGTGATGATGAAACAGGGATGTCGTGGAATCATCGTCATACCATCCACGTTTTCCTCAGATATTGCAAGGGGCAAACAGACCACCGTCAGCCTGTTTGTCAATATGAGTGGCATGATGAACTATAAAGCCCTGCTCATGACACTCACCGATGTATCACTCGAGATGGGTAGCGAGATACAGATACAGAAACTCGGTAGCATCACCACACGGGAAGACGAGATAAGCACACACCCGATAGAGTCGCAAGCAGTAGCGATGTTCAATCCACGTTCAGGATACGGGAGTTATCTTCTGCCTGCAGTACTGATGCTCATCATCCAGCAGACACTCCTGCTGGGCATCGGCATGTCAGCTGGAACAGCACGCGAGGACAACCGCTATGAAGACCTCGTGCCGATGAGCCGCCGCTATGGAGGCATGTATCGTATCATTTTCGGAAAGGGATTCTGCTATTTTCTGATTTATGCACTCATGGCAACATACCTGACGATAGTCATCCCACGATTGTTCCATTTCGTACAATTGGCGACATTACATGACCTCGTGCCTATCCTTCTCCCTTATGTGCTCGCCTGCATCTTCTTCGGCATGACGATGTCGTGCCTTATCAGGCATCGCGAGAATGTGATACTTGTCATCATCTTTACTTCCGTACCGATACTTTTCCTCAGCGGCGTGTCATGGCCAGGGGCATCTATCAGTGGCTACTGGAAAGGATTATCCTATCTTTTCCCATCAACATTCGGCATAAATGCTTTCGTGAAGATGAACTCGCTTGGTGCAACACTCAATGATGTACGTTCTGAGTATTATTGCCTATGGGCGCAAGTGGCCGTATATTTCCTTCTTGCCTGCCTCGTCTATTGGTGGCAGATACGTATGGCACATAAGCATGTGCTCCACAATGAGAAAGAAAGAGAGCGAAGAAAACACGCAAGTAAATTCAATATCTTCTATCGGCACTAAATGTTTTCAAGAATCCCCTTATAAAATCTTCACGAAGGAGACTCTTATACTTATCTTGCCACTTTCAGCACTATCGGACAGTCACTGCTACTCGTTCCTATCAAGAGTTCATAATCTCCCTTGAGGTCGCTACGCATGGTGTTCGTGTCTGTGTCGAAACGCTCAAACACATCATCTCCACACGCAATGCTTAAATGTCCTGTCTTGCCGGCATTAAGGGTTATTCTGCCATAGCCACGAAGGGTTTTCATAGGTCCTTCAGCATCTTCTGCACAGCGCATATATAACTGTACCGTTTCGGTCCCCGTACGCTTGCCAGTGTTCTTCACCACGACATCAATGCTCTTTCCTGACTTATCGAATTGAGCACTCATAATCTTGAACGATGTATAACTGAGTCCAAAACCAAACGGGAACAAAGGCTCTGTGTTTAGATAACGATAGGTCTTTCCCTTCATTGAATAATCCTCAAAATCGCCCAGCGCAGAATCGTCCTTATAGAATGTCACAGGCAGTTTACCCGAAGGGTTGTATGCACCTGTCAAGACATCGGCAACAGCAAGTCCGCCTTGCTCGCCCGGGTACCACGCCTGAAGGATGGCATCGCACGTTTCAACCTCCGGTGTGAGTGCAACAGCCGACCCACTACAGTTTACCAATATCACTTTCTTTCCTGCCTTATGGAGGGCAGCGATAATGTCGCGCTGCACCTGTGGCAGTTCAATGCTTGTACGGTCACCGCCCATAAAGCCAGGAAGGTCTACCTTTGCTTCCTCACGTTCAATCACCGGTGAGATGCCACCCACGAAGATGACCGTCTTATAGTCGCGTGCGGCAGCGAGTGCCGATGCAATTGAGAAGTCGCCCACTTGCGTCTTTGAGTCCTCTATCGCCATGTCCGTTCCGTATTCCACCACACGCTTTATATTTTTCGAAGCCTTCTCGTTGAACGACACCAGTTCGCAAGCCTGATAATAAGGCGCACGCCCCATCCGCTCCTTTATACCGTCAACCACCGTCACTGAGTGTGTCGGTTTACCGTAATATATACCCCAAAGCATGATAGAATCGTTGGCATTCGGACCCATGACAATAAACTTCTCATTCTTCTTCAATGGCAATGCCTTGTTTTTGTTCTGCAGGAGCACCATCGTCTCGCGAGCCATTTCGAGTGCTGTCTGCTTATGCTCCTTTGATGCTACGCATGAGAGCGGAATCTGCGTCCATGGGTTTTGCGCATCATCATCAAAGTCGCCGAGCAGGAAACGCCCCTCAAGCAGTCGCTTCACACTCACGTCCAATTCCTTCTCGCTGATATATCTGTTGCGTACTGCTTCAGGCAGATGCTTATATGTCTTGCCACAGTTCACATCCGTACCCGAGAGCACGGCACGCCCAGCTGCTGCCTGAGCGTCAGGCACTATCTCATGATGCCCCTTCTTGAAGAAGTCGTCAATAGCCCCACAATCGCTCACCACAACGCCGTCAAAGCCCCACTCATTTCTCAGTATCTGCGTGAGCAGGCGGTTGCTTCCGCAACACGGGTCGCCATCAATGCGCTGATAAGCACACATCACCTCTTTCACACCACCATCTTTCACTACCTTACGGAATGCAGGGAGATATGTCTCCCACAAGTCGCGTGGCGACACATCATCAAGATTCAGTGTATGTCGCGTACTCTCCGGACCGCTATGCACGGCATAGTGTTTAGCACAGGCAAAGGTCTTGTAATATCCGTTCTTCGTCTCTTCCCCCTGCAAGCCACGCACCACAATGCTTCCCATACGCCCTGTTAGGTAAGGATCTTCACCGTATGTCTCTTGTCCGCGCCCCCAACGAGGGTCACGGAAGATATTGATGTTCGGCGTCCAGAAACTCACTCCCTGATATTGTTTTACCATTCCGGCTTTGTGTGTGGCAGTATGCTTGGCACGTCCCTCGTCACTCACCTGACTATATACCTTATATAGCAAGTCGTCATCAAAACTTGCTGCCATTCCGATACATGACGGATAGACGGTTGCATATCCGTTGCGTGCCACTCCGTGCAGAGCCTCGCTCCACCAAGAGAACTCACGGATGCCGAGCCTCTCTATCGCTGGTGAAGAGTTGAGCATCAGACTCGCCTTTTCTTCTAATGTCAGGCGTGAACATAGATCTTCTGCACGTTCCTTGGCACTCAAATTACGGTTTTGAAAAGGATACTGCTGGGCAGTGATGTGCATCGAACACAGAAGCACCAATGATAAAAGGATAGATTTTTTCATAATAATAGTTTTTTAGTTCTGTGCAAATGTAATATTTTTTCATACATCTCACACTCTAACTGACATTTTTGAATGATGTTATCTTACAAGAGAGCCTATATTTTCTTTCTTATGTTGTTGCGATAAAATAAAAAAGTGTAAATTTGCACACATATAAACGATGTGCAATCCATAACAATGTCAACAACCAAGACACGACAATTATTAGTAGATACTGCGCGACATATCTTTGCAAAGAAAGGCTTTGATGAGACAACGATGCACGACATCGCTCTCTTGTCAGGCAAAGGACGCCGCACACTATACACCTACTTCAACAACAAGGAAGAAATCTATTATGCAGTGATAGAAGGCGAATTAGACCGCCTGTCGGACATGCTGGAAGACCTCTCCAACCGCCAGTTGCGCCCACAGGACAAGGTGATAGAGCTCATCTTCACTCATCTAAGCATGATTAAGGAGACAGTGGTGAGAAATGGTAACCTGCGTGCGGAATTTTTCCGTAACATCTGGCGTGTGGAACAGGTGCGGAAGAACTTCGATGCTGACGAGATAGAACTCTTTACAAAGGTATTCCGTGAAGGAAAAGAAATGGGAGAGTTTGACATTGACGATGTGGATCTTCTGGCACAAATCACCCACTATTGTGTGAAAGGACTGGAAGTGCCATATATCTACGGACGTCTGGCGCATGGACTGTCGCCAAAAGATGTCCGTCCGATGGTGGCAAAAGTTGTCTATGGAGCACTCGGCAAACAACTCGGAACTCATACTCATAACTCATAACGCACAAATAAATTATGAAACTTCTTGAAGGAAAGACCGCTCTTATCACAGGAGCAGCACGTGGAATAGGCAAGGGCATCGCCCTGAAATTTGCCGAACAGGGAGCAGATATAGCTTTTACTGACCTTGAGATAAATGATGCAGTCAAAGAGACTGAAAAGGAAATTGCTACCCTCGGTGTAAAAGTCAAGGCCTATGCCAGCAATGCAGCTGACTTTGCCCAAACGGAAGATGTAGTAAAGCAGATAAACGATGATTTCGGACGCATTGACATCCTTGTAAACAATGCCGGCATCACCAAAGACACCCTTATGCTCCGCATGACCGAACAGCAATGGGATGCCGTGATAAACGTGAACCTTAAATCGGCATTCAACTTCATTCATGCCTGCACACCGATAATGATGCGCCAGAGAGGTGGCAGCATCATCAATATGTCCTCCGTAGTTGGGGTGCACGGCAATGCCGGACAGTGTAACTATGCCGCATCCAAGGCTGGCCTGATAGCACTGGCAAAGAGCATCGGACAGGAGATTGGTTCGCGTGGCATCCGTGCCAATGCCATCGCCCCGGGCTTTATTGACACGGCAATGACACAGGCTCTGCCGGAAGAGACGCGCAAGGCATGGATTCAGAACATTCCGCTCAGACGTGCCGGTTCGGTAGAAGACGTGGCTAATGTCGCCCTATTCCTTGCTTCCGACCTCAGTTCCTACATTTCAGGGCAGGTGCTTCAGGTGGATGGTGGTATGCAGATGTAGCAAGGCATAGCGATGAGAGTTTGCTACGAAGACAATCATATCATCATCGTTGAGAAAAAAAGTGGTGAGATAGTACAGGGCGATAAGACGGGCGACCGCACTCTTGCCGACGATGTCAAGACATATATAAAGGAAGCGTATGCAAAGCCCGGAGAGGTGTTTCTCGGTGTTGTACATCGACTTGACCGACCGGTAAGCGGACTTGTGGTGTTTGCCCGTACGTCAAAGGCATTGTCACGTCTCAATGATATGTTTCGGCGCGGAGAGGTGCATAAGGTGTATCGCGCACTGGTAAAGGAAATGCCCCCGAAGGAGGAAGACGAACTGGTGCATTGGCTTGTAAGAAACGAGAAACAGAACAAGTCGTATGCCTACGACCATGAAGTGCCCAACTCTAAACGCGCCATTCTCCATTACCGCCTTATCGGACATACAGAGCGTTACCACATACTTGAGATAGAATTGAAAACGGGGCGTCATCATCAGATACGTTGCCAGTTGGCGAAGATTGGTTGTCCGATAAAAGGCGACCTAAAATATGGAGCGCAACGCTCCAACCCCAACGGGGGAATATCACTTACGGCATATAGCATAAGTTTCGTGCATCCTGTGTCAAAGAAAAATATTGAATGTACCATAGAGACCATTGACGCTCAAGAGCCAATGGCTTTGTGAACTATCGCCTCTTTGGGGAGCCTTTATTTCTTGTCGAAAAGCCCGTACGTCGTGCGCAGGACGCGAAACTCGGTGCGGCGGTTCAGTTGGTCACAGATTTTCTGTTTCTCCTTATCTTCCTGTGCCAACGTGAAGGCTTCTGTTAGTTCATCACCTTCCTTCAACCAGTCATAGGTCTCTGTAAGTTTCTTTGGCACTTTCTTTGGAGTGGATTCACCATACCCTTTGGCTGTGAGGCGGTCTGCCTTGATGCCTTTTTCGACGAGATAAGCACAAACAGCCTCCGCGCGACGCTGTGATAGTCGCTCGTTATATGCTTCAGCACCATGATAATCAGTGTGCGCACCCAGTTCGATAGTGATGTTCGGATTTTCCTCAAGCAACGTCACCAGACGGTCAAGCGAAGGGAATGACTCTTCACGTAGCGTAGCCTTATCAAAATCGTAGAAGATATTGTCAATCAGCACAGGGGCACTTATTGATGCCAGAGGAAACTGCAATACGTATTCATGGCTCTCCTTGAGTTGTGTGACGCGTATTTCCTCCTTATGGTTCAAATGTCCGCGACAGGTGGCGAGCATCACATAATCCACACCTGGCGTAATGACCTGTGTAAACGAGCCGTCACTCTGCACATTTATCTTCATGTTCGTGCCGTCATTACCCACGAGATAGACGAGCGAACTCGGCAGTTCATATCCGCCGTCTTCATACACCCAGCCCTTGAGGATTTGCAGATATTCATCTTTCTCAAACGTATAGAGATGGTCCCATCCCTTGCCATCGCCACGGTTCGACGAGAAATAGCCACGATTATAGACACCTTCAAACGTCATACCGAAATCGTCGCCCATGGAATTCAGCGGATAACCAGGGTGCTCCACGCGCCAATGTCCGGCACTATCGGTGCGTGCTATGAAGATGTCCAGTCCACCCATACCTGGACGACCGTTGGAAGAGAAATACAAATCGCCATTCGCGCGGAATGTAGGAAACATCTCATCACCGGCTGTGTTTATCTCAGGACCGAGATTCTCCACCCCTCCAATGCCTATCTGCGAGAGCCTGATCCGCCACAGATCAAGTCCGCCTTCACCACCCGGCATATCACTGACAAAATAAAGCCATTCGCCGTCTGCCGACACGGCAGGATGGGCAAACGATGATAGGGTGTCGTGCGATAGTTCCAAACGCGTCGGTGCGCTCCATGCAGCATCACTGCGACGTGATGTCATGATTTGTGCGTAACGCGGATATGACGGGTCTGTAGCGCACTGAGTGAGGTACATCGTAGAGTTATCAGAAGTCACAGCTGTTGCACCCTCGTCATATTCCGTATTCAGCCCACCGGTGACAGTCTCCGGCCTACTCCACTTCCCTTTATCATCCTTATGAGAGAAGAATATATCACCACTCTTTATACCTGTAATGCCATTATATTCATCACCAGAGGCTTCGTTGCGCGTGGACGTGAAGTAGAGATATTCCCCATCTGTACCCATCAGCATCGGGCTGAAATCAGATCTGCGTCCGTTAAACTGCTGATCCTTTTTCACAGTATATGCCGAACTCTCATTTTTCCAATCAGGAGCCATGAGCGCACCCTGCAAGCCACTTTCTAATTGTTGTCGTATTGATGGTGTTATGTTTCGCTTTGTTGCATTGGGTGATGAACCATGAGTATCTACGGTCGTTGTATCTTTTGACAGCATTATGGTGTCACTCTTTTCCTGACGAGAAGTTTCTGTCGGGGTCATTGCGCCAGCAGATGTGCTGAGGGTTTCTATTTTCTCGTCAGGTGTCAATCGTTTGATATATTCTTCCAAAGGTACCGGCGGAGGCAACGGACCTACCTTTATTCCTTTCTTCCTCTGCTTCGCACGCTCCTTGAGCAGTTTTTCCCTATCCTTTGCACGCATCTTACGTGCCTTTTCCTTAATCTTGCGCGCCTGTTCTTTCTGCTTCAGAAGTTCCTTGCGCTCCTGCTCACGAGTCTTAACCGTCTGCTGCAGTGCTTTCTGCCTGTCTTTATCTTGCTTGTCTATTTTGCCTTGCTTTGTCGTGGGCACCTTCTTCTTATCCTTAGCAGATGTCACTTTATGATTCTTTGCCACATTGTTCGCAGGGTGTGGCATGGTGTCCAACCCCTCCTCAAACACATCTACTGCCTCCTTGTATGCACCGTTCATCATAAGCATACGTCCCAAACGGAGATGAGTCAGGGAGTCTGTCACCTCGTACCGTACAGCATTGCGGTAGGCACCGACAGCACGGCTCGGTGAGTTCAGCAGATAATATGTATTGCCCATCTTCAACGACACCAGCCCGCGACGTTCCTTGTCGCGTGACGGCACAAGACGGTACGCCATGCGATATTCCTCGCCAGCATCATAGTATTCTCCAAGTGCCATAAAAGCCTCCGCTTTCTTCATATGACTTTCATACGTGCCACACGAAGCAAGCAAGATAAGGGCTATCGCCAAGCAGAAGTATTTATTATGCATCTTCTACAATAACCGAAAAACGCATCAATTTATTGTCTTGTCTTCTTTTTTCGGGATGCAAACAACGGCTTCTTACCACCAAACCGAAGCCCTACATATAAACGTAAAGACCAGTAATTGTCATCTATACGCAACTCCTTGTCTCCATGATTATAACCAAAATAGTTATACATGAAACGTGTGCCGAAGAAGAAACGCGAATTATTATACTGTATTGACGCCTTGCCTGCGAAATTCATGTCAAACATGTCATTGTCAATCCTTATCTTATTCCCTATCGGTTCAAAGACATTCACGTCTCGATATATATATATGTATTTTCGTTGCTTCCTTTCTGCGTTTTGTACGCCAGCCCGAGGGTTGCAGATGCCGACACCAGCATGTTGCGCACCGGCACCCAGTTATAGGCATAACCGCCCCACAACGTATAGTCGTTAAAATGAATATTATCGCACAGGTGATGCTCAGCGATATCAATATCTATGTTTGGCAGTTCTTTTGTATTGCGATACACCCATTGCAGGACCTGCAGGGCATTCACATAATTGTTTATCATCGCATGATGTGTATATCCGAATCCCGCAAGAGGACTACCGGCTGAACGCAACTGCACAGCAGAAGAAGTCATCGCCGCCGGATATGAGAACTTCCGATGATTGAACACATACATGATGTTTCCGCCATACGTCTCTGTTTCAATCATGTCCCATTCTATCTTGTCAAGAAGAGGCGATGCTGCATCAAAAAATCTCTTTACTTCCGGTTTCAGTTGTGATTCCACATTACGGATGACGAAATCACCGGCTGAGTTACGGTAATAGAGATCGAGGGAAAACATCGGTGAGAAAATATTGGCATTCCATTCCCATTTCTCAGTAGTGGAATTTTGGTTAGCATTGAGATTAAAGCCCAAGTTACTAGAAATCATTTTATATCCAATAGATGGTCCCAAACGGTTAGTGGTGTGTGTACGGAGATTTATCTTCAAACCGTCATCAGTCCGTATATTATAATACTCCTGAGACACATTATAATTCATCTGCACCTTCCAGTCATGCTGTTTGGGCAGAATATAACAGGAATCCACCGTATTCATCTTCTTTACCACCGAGGAAATCCCATTTATGAAGTTTTCAGCACTTACGGCAGAACAAACCATAAACGACACAAAAAGGACGATAATCTTTTTCATCATGCGAAAATACAAACTAATATCCAAGTCTCCCAGTTTTTAGCATTATTTATTTTACCTTTGCGATAGATTTACACACTTACACACTTATCAACATTATCAACATGAAAATATCCGATAATCTCCGCAGGAAAGGAAGCGTTCTATTATTGCTGTTTGCATCATTCATAGCGGTCGGAGCACAGGAGCCTTTTGAGATTGATGGCAGTATGGGCAGGATACGTGGCGTCATCACTCTCCCACCAGCACATAAAGACGGGAAATGTAACTTTGTCATCCTCATGCATGGCTTCAATGCCAATCAGGACTATCCGTTGCTTCGGACCATAGGCGACAGCCTGCTACGGCACGGTATAGGCATCGTGCGCTTTGACTTCAACGCACACGGGAAAAGTGACGGCAAATTCTGCCAGATGACTATCGGAAACGAGACAGATGATGCCCACCGCGTCTATTCCTACATACGAAGTCTGCCATATGTCAGGCACATCTCTTTGGCAGGACATTCACAAGGCGGAGTGGTGGCAGGGCTTCTGGCTGCCAAACTGGGGAAAAAGGCTATAAAGAGCGTCCTACTGCTTGCACCAGCGGCTGTCATCAAGGATGACATCTTGAGGGGAAACATCTTCGGCACACGTTTCAACTCCTATAACCTGCCGAATGAAATCATCATCAACGACACTCTACACTTAGGTAAACCTTATCTTTCGGAAGTGCAACAGATGCCTATCTATCATGATACGTTCCGTTATCGTGGCAGGGTGTGCATCATTCACGGCATGGGCGACTATATCGTGCCTTATACTTATGGTGAATACTATCACGATGGGTTGCGCCACAGCGAACTGCATCTGTTGCCACACGCCAATCATAGCTTTGAAGGGCACGAAGCCGAAGTAGCACGAATTGTCATACGCTTCTTTTGAAAGCAGAGGGTGAAGTATTTAGAGTTGAGAGAAACCATCTTAACTCTGGAATTAACTCTAAACTCTAAATTTTCAAGGGGCTCTTCCCTCGCGCGCGTGCGCGTATATATATAACAAGGTATAGGAAGACCCTCTAAATCTTCCGTAAAGGGAGATTTTTCTCTTGATTTTATGCGCGCGAAATCCTCAAACTAACGTATGTTTTTTGATAAGCGCTCAATTGCCTTTCGACAAACGCTCGATTAGGCTTCGACAAACGCTCGTTTGGGTCTCGACAAACGCTCGTTTGTGCCTCGTCTTCCCATCGTTTGTGAACGGTCAAACGGAGGCTCGTTTCCCGTCGTCCAAAGTCGCGGAACATCTGTTCCAATCGAAGGGATTCTCCGATGCCGTTTTGGGGGTCTTCCGATGCTGTCGAGGGTCTTTCCTGATGCCATC
>JAGHTU010000008.1 GCA_018065185.1 Candidatus Equicola faecalis
CGCTCGATTGTGCCTCGACAAACGCTCGTTTGTGCCTCGTCTTCCCATCGTTTGTGAGCCGTCAAACGCACGCTTGGTTTTCAGCCTCCGAAGTCGCGGAACATCTGTTCCAATCGAGGGGATTCTCCGGTGCTTTCTTGGGGGTGTCGCGATGCTGTTGAAGGAGTCCGCTGATGCCGTGTATGGCATCCCTTCGATGGTTATACGGGACCCCTTCGATGGTTATACGAGCCCCCCTTGGTGGAAATTCGGTTTCCGTGGCTCGCTTTTCAGTTTCTTGTTTTCCTTTTTAATTTCTTGCAGAGTCGGTTTTGCCTCTTTTTAGAGGGCAGAGACGCACCTTGCAGGTGCTACGCAGAGAATTTTGAGAATTAAAAGTTTAATGGTTTCTGTTTTATAACCTATAACTCATAACAACCTTCTCGTGCGCGCGTACCTTATATATAAGGTGTGATTTTAGTCTTGTTGAGATTGTGTTGCTGTCGTGGACAACTCAAATAAATTTGGCTTTTCTCTCGCCTTGCACTAATTTTGTCAATTTGGAACGGAAGATGATGGGAAATGATTTATCCGCAGAACTTTGAAGAAAAGATAGGATTTACAAAAATTAGGGAGATGTTGGCTTCTCATTGTCTCTCTGCGCTGGGCGTGGAGATGGTAAGAGATATGCGGTTTTCTGACGATGCAGAATGGATAAATTCACAACTGCAACAAGTGCGCGAACTGCGGACGCTACTCATAGAAAACGAGAATTTCCCTCTCGACTTTTTTATTGACATGCGTGAGGCACTCATGCGTGTACGCCCGAAGAATACCCATCTCGAAGAAGAAGAGGTGCATAACCTTATGCGCTCGCTCAACACTATTGTCAGGATAAAACAGGCGATAGAAGAGGTTAATAGCGAAGAGTCGGTGGTTAGATATAAAGAACTCATTGCGCTGAGTCATGACATAATGACGTTTCCGCATGTGGTGAGGCGTATCAGTCAGATGCTCGACAAGGAGGGGCATGTGAAGGATGGGGCATCGTTCACATTGGCAGGCATACGCGAAGAGTTACGCGCCACAAGCGGACGAATAGCATCTACGCTGACCACCATACTGCACCGTGCCCAGATGGACGGACTGGTGGACAGCAACGTGACACCTACCATGCGTGACGGGCGACTGATGCTGCCTGTCTCTCCGGCTGCCAAGAAGAAGATACAGGGCATAGTGCACGACGAGAGCGCAACGGGAAAAACCGTATTCATCGAACCTGCCGAGGTGGTGGCTGTGAACAATAGGGTGCGCGAACTGCAGGCAGAAGAACGCCGCGAGATGGTGCGTATCCTTGCCGATTTCACCGATGAGATACGCCCATATATATACGATATGCGCGACTCATATCAGTTGCTTGCCACGATAGATTTCATACATGCAAAGATTCTCTTGGCAAAGGAGATGGAGGGGAGCGAGCCACAGGTTGCCGACACACCACAAATGGACTTGGTACAGGCACAGCACCCGCTGTTGAAACAGTCGCTTGAACGACAAGGCAAACACATCGTGCCACTTGACATCACACTATCCACAAAAAACAAGATAATGATAATCTCCGGTCCGAATGCAGGGGGCAAGTCCATCTGCCTGAAGACGACGGGACTGGTGCAGTATATGTTACAATGTGGACTGCCGGTGCCGGTGCGTGAAAACTCACAGATGGGCGTCTTTTCGTCAATAATGATAGACATCGGTGATGAGCAAAGCATCGAGAACGACCTAAGTACGTATTCCTCGCATCTTATCAACATGAAAACCATGATGAAGCACAGCGAAGAACGCACGCTGTTGCTCATCGACGAGTTCGGTGGCGGTACGGAGCCACAGATAGGTGGGGCTCTGGCAGAGAGTTTCCTTGAAGAGTTTCTGCAGAAAGGCTCATGGGCTGTCATCACAACGCACTACCAGAACCTGAAACTTTTTGCCGACAACCATGAGGGCATCGTCAATGCCGCCATGCTGTACGACAGAAATCAGATGCGGCCACTGTTCATGCTATCAATAGGAAATCCGGGTAGCTCGTTTGCCATTGAGATAGCACGGAACATAGGACTACCGGAAGACGTGATACGCGAAGCCTCCGTAAAGGTGGGGCAGGATTATGTGCAGAGCGACAAGTATTTGCAAGATATCGCACGCGACAAGCAGTACTGGGAACGTAAACGGCAGAACATCCACCACCGAGAAAAGGAGATGGAACGTGCACTTGCCGAATATGAGGAAAAGATAAAGAAGCTCAAGGCAGAACGGAAGGAGATTCTGGAATCAGCAAAAGATGAGGCTACACGTCTGCTTAAAGAGAGCAACGCCCGTATTGAGCGCACCATAAAGGAAATAAAGGAAAAGCAAGCACGGAAAGAGGAAACAAAACAAATACGCCGAAAACTGCAAGCATATAAGGAAGAAGTTACTAAGGGAGAACTGTCAACAGAAATTTCACCCCAGCTCTCACAAGAAAGGAAAAAACACTTCCCAACCGCTCCGAAGGAGGAAACAAAAAGTCTCCCTTTGGGGAAATCTATAGGGGGCCTCACCCCACAATCAATGGCAGTGGGCGATTATGTGCGAATAAAAGGTCAGACCACAGTAGGGCAGATAGAGGCTTTGGACGGGAAAAACGCCACTTGCGTGTTCGGACAGATACGTACACGGGTGAAGGTCGGCAGACTTGAACGTGCTGAAAAACCTGCGGAGAAGACTGCTCCGAAGGGTTTCGTGAGCATGAGCCGTGTGGCGCGTGAAGAGCTGGACAGGAAACGATCACAGTTCCGGCCGGAACTGGATCTGCGTGGCATGCGTGGTGATGAGGCAATGAACACCTTATTACATTATATAGATGATGCCGTAATGGTGGGCATGCCTAATGTGCGCATACTGCATGGAAAGGGAGATGGCATCCTACGTCATCTTGTGCGACAGTACCTTGCCACAGTGCCATTCGTAAAAGGTTTTCGTGATGAATCGGTACAGTTCGGCGGTGCCGGTATTACAGTAGTAGATTTATAATCAATACCACTTGACATTATTGGAATAACTGCTGCGTTTGTCGTATTTGAGCGCATCGGTGAGTGTTGCCGCGTTGCAACGGAAAGAGAAGTTATAGGAGGTGTATGGCGTCAGCACCACTGAACACGACATATTGAAACAGTGCAGGTCGCGCGCAAGTGAAGCTGTCGTCATTGACAGTTTATGATTGTCGAAGTCGTAACCGGAAGAGAAACTAATGTTCCATCCTTTAGCGATGGTGATGTTTCCTGAGAAGTTCATGTTCTGTGTGAACTGATAAGGGTAGCGCATACGGTCCTTATTGAATTTCCCACTGGTGTTCTCACGCATCGTGATGCCATAACTGACGCTCAGCGACCATGGTATGCTGAACTTCAGATAGCCGTCTTCATCTGTCTCTGCCATACCACCACTCTCCCGCTGTTTCATGCCTTGACGCATCACAGGGTCTTCGTTGGTGTCCACCTCATCTTTGTCGTTGTCGCGTTTGGTCTCATCGCCCGGACCGTTGTTGCGGATGCCACGCAGTTTGTCAATCAGTTTTTTGAACGTATCGTTATTAAAGGTATATGAAAGATTTTGCGACATGCCCTGAAAACGTCCGAAACGCCCGTAACTGTATTCTGTCCTTTCACCGATGTATGGGTTGCCGTTCTCGTCAAGTTCGTAGGCGTATGTGGCAAAGACAGCAGCCATATTGAATGTATAACTCTTTGTGAGTTTCAAACGGAGCGTTGTACTCAGATCACTCCATGGTCGTGTCTGTGCAGCCATGTTGTATGACATTGAGGCTCCGAGTTCATCAATGATGCTCACTTTCTTCATGCCCGTGGAGTCCTTGTCGCTCTTTACCTTCATCTCCACGTTGTTGCTGATGCTCATGGATAAGCTTCCAGTCTTTCCTTGCCCCGGTGCTCCGTAGAGAGAATTAGAATAACGGTTGTATGTGACGAGCGACACGTTGCCCTGTGCGTCAGTCTTGGTGTAGCTGTCCCAATATCCGTAGCGTGATGCCCCGAAGTCAGGAGCGTATGAGAACGATACAGACGGAGTGAAGACGTGGCGTACAGCCTGTATCTTATCGCCGAATATCTTCTTGTTTGGCACGAAGAAACCATAAAGTTTTGTGTTGGCACTTATGCTGAGGTCCCAGTTATAGACATTGTTGAAACCATACACCGTGTCGCAGACCTCACGCTGCTGTGCCTCGTCCCATGAGCGATTTACCTTGTTCGTGTACATGCGGTCGGTGAAATTGAACGATGGCGTCACGTTGATGTAGTTGAAGAGTGTGAAGTTGGCACTCACAGGTATTCGGTGTTGCATACCATTCCGCCAGTCTTTCACAAGGCTGGAGTGCATGATGAGGTCTTCTTTGGTGGATATAGAGTTGCTCATCTGTCCTGTATATGACATTGCGATTTTCTCATACCATCGCTCCTTACCTGCTGCATGCTTGCGTTTGAAAGGATAAAAACGTGAGATGGAGATGTTGAGGTCAGGTAGCGTAATGGCAAGTGATGAGTCACGCATGTTCTGATTGAGGTTCATCGTGGTGCTCAACGACATCCCTATGCTTGAAAACATTGTGCTGTAGCTCACACTTGATGTACGTGTGCTTTGTGTCAAGGCTGAAGGATTGTACATTGAGGTGAGGTTGTTACGTTCATAACTCGACGTAGCGAAATTCACACTTGCCGAAAGGTTGCTGTAAGGGTTGGATTTGCTGTCCTGACGGTGGCTCCACTGCACCTTGAAACTTTCGGTTTTACTGTAATCGGGCAGGTTCTTCTCGCCCTCCACCGAGTTTTGGTATGATGCAAGGAAACTGCCACTGAAACGATAGCGATACTTATAGTTGCTGCTCGCGGTCAGCCCCCATGACCCTTTGGTGTAGATTTCTCCGATGAGTTTCAGGTCTATCCTGTCGTTTATGGCAAAGTAATAGCCTCCGTTACGGAGATAGAATCCGCGTGAACTCTCATCGCCATAGGTGGGCATGATGAGTCCGCTGGAATAGCTTTTCGTGAAAGGGAAAAAGCCGTAAGGAATGGCGAGTGGTATAGGTACGCCTGCTACCACCATATATGCCGGTCCGAAGAACACATCTTTTCCAGGGCGTGCCTTGGCACGTGTCAGCGCAAGGTAGAAGTCGGGGTCGGGCTTGTCGCAAGTGGTGTAAGTGCCACGTCCCATGAAGATCTGCCCGTCGTCGCGACGTTTTGACTTCTCACTCCTTAGATAGCCATCCTGCTGTTCGGTATAGACTCCGGCGATGAGTCCTTTCTTTGTCTTGTAGTTGAAAGCCAAAGAGTCCAGCTCATATTCCTCGCTGCCCTGTTTGAATATAGGTCGGCGGTCGTAATGTCCGAGCGAGTCAGTACGCAGCGAAGCCCTCACCAGTGCCGAATCCATCTTCATTTGAATGTAGTCAGCCGTGAGATCCATGTCCTGATACTTCACATTGGAGTTGCCGTAAAGCGAAGATAGTCCTGTCCGTGCATCATACACTATAGAATCTTCGGCAGTATATGTCACCGGTGCTTCCAGTGCCTTGCTGTCTTTCTTCAACAGGCTGTCGGCAGCGATGGAGTCATCAATGGCTTTGTTGTGTTTCTGTATTTCAAGTTGCAGACTATCGAGGAAGACAGAATCCACAGAAAGTGTGTCGCTCCCTCCCGAGGAAGATGCGACACTACTGCCTGTCACTATCAGCATCAGCAGTAATAACAGTGTTGCTGTAAAGAAAAACCTATTCAAATATCTTTGCCCAATCCTTAAACCGCTGTGCGGTGTCTCCTCCAAACTTCATCAGCGCATGGTGTGCTTCTTGCCATGTCTTCTCACGCTCGGGATGCGTCTTGGAGAAGAACTTGTCAGCATAACATATCACTTTCTCTTCCCACGTCTCAGGACAATAGTCAGTGTCGGGAGGGAGTGGCAGTCGTAGCATTTCTATATGGTGGGCAGGCAGACCGGTACCCGTATGCCGCTCACACACCAGTGCATGGCGAGGGAATCCTTCGCTGCGCATTATCTCTGCCCCGATGATGCCATGACGGATATAGGGCTCCTTACCGAAGCAGAATATCCCCGGCGCATTGCACCGGAAGATACCGATGTCATGCACCATAGCCGCCTCTTCCACAAATTGTCTGTCGATATTGAGTTCTGGATGAGCATCACAAATCTGTAACGCTTTTTGCGCCACAGATTTGCTATGCGTGAGCAAAATACGTTTCTGCTCATCCTCCTCAGGATAATATTTGTCTATTATCTGTTGTATTACTGACATCTCTCGATATACCCGAGTATCTCGCCACGATTGACAAAACCACCCTGTTTCACACACACCTCAACAAGGTGTCCTGCAAATGCCGTCCCCACTTCTTGTGTCTGTCCCCATGGTGTCTTGATGAAGCAGAACAGTTCGCCAGCCTCATATTCGCGCCCGATGGCAGGCTCCATGGTAGGAGTGCCGTCAGCATGTCCACCAAACTCCCAGAACAATTGCCCCTTGACAGGAGCCACGACGGCGTCTGCCTTTGCGTGCTTTATGGCAAGCACCTGTTCTGGTGTCAGTGTAGCACCGAGTTTCGCATCTTTAGCTTTTTGCAGGTCGGCAAGGAAATTTTTCTTTGCCTGTCCGCTCTTGTAGTTGCGGTACTGCTCAGGGTGCATAGCTAGTTCAAATAGTTCTTCATCATCCTTGCCTGTCTCCCAACCGTTCTCTTTCATCTCCTTACGGAAATCGTCAAGCGCATTCGGTATGAGCGTATGAGGGTCTGCATCCGTAAACTCCTTGCCTTTCTCCTTTGCCATTGCCACAAGTTCCGGTGCAATCTCGCCAGGCACCTTGCCGCTCTTGCCGAGGATCATACCCCACATGCTGTCGTCCATCATCGTGAAGCGTTCCTTGCCCTGTGCAAGTGTAAGGAGATTCATTAGAGCGATGTTCTTCACATATTGTGAGAATGGCGTTACAAGTGGAGGATAACCCACGCGAGGCCATACATATTCTACTTCGTTGAACAGCTTTACAAGAATCTCATCCGTAGTAAGTTCCTTTTCACCCTTCGCCTTCAGCGTCTTGTTGATGACGCCATGAATACCGGCAAGGTCGGACATCATAGAACCCATCATACCGCCAGGCAGACCACATCCGAGCAATAGTGATGACATAATTTTGTTTTGTGGATTGATGAAATACCCCAGCCACTCGTCAATGAACTGTTGTGTAAGACTTCTCACCTGCATATAGGCATTCATGTTGATTTCCGGCACCTCAAAGCCTTCATGTTTCAGCATGCTCTGCACCGAGATAACATCAGGATGCACCTTTCCCCATGACAATGGCTCGACAGCTGTGTCAATGATGTCCGCACCATTGTTGCAAACCTCAAGGATGGAAGCCATAGAGAGACCTGGCCCTGAATGACCATGATATTCGATGATGATATCAGGATGTTTTGTCTTTATCTTCTTCGTGAGTTTGCCGAGCATTGCCGGTTGACCGATACCAGCCATATCCTTTAGTGCAATTTCTTCGGCACCAGCCTCTATCAACTCATCAGCAATGGCAGCGTAGTAGTCTGCTGTATGTATCGGACTAGTGGTGATACACAGCGTTGCCTGTGGAATCATGCCGGCTTCCTTTGCCCATTTGATGCTCGGTATGATGTTACGTGTGTCGTTGAGTCCGCAGAAGATACGCGGAATATCCACACCCTGTGCTTTCTTTACCTTGTACATCAACTGGCGCACGTCATCAGGCACAGGATACATGCGCAGGGCATTGAGACCGCGATCAAGCATATGTGTCTGTATTCCCACCTCGTTAAAAGGCTTACAGAATGCCCTTACGGCATCATTAGGATTTTCGCCGGCGAGCAGGTTTACCTGTTCAAATGCCCCACCATTGGTTTCTACACGTTGGAAACAACCCATATCAATGATTGCCGGTGCCACTTGTACGAGCTGGTCTTTCAAAGGCTGGAACTTGCCAGACGATTGCCACATGTCCCTATAAACGAGACTGAACTGAATTTTTTTCTTTTTTGCCATATTCGTATTGTTTTAAGTATTAAATTCCAAAATACACGCATATATAATATGCGTTACAAAATTAGTATAAGGCAAGCGAAATACAAAATTAATTTTGATATTGCAGAGCCAGTGCCTGATTTGAATACAAATTCAAAATAAATACTACCTTTGCAGAAAATAATATTCCACTATACAGATGAGTATGAAACACTTGTTATTTATCAGTTTGGCTTTGTTGCTGTTTTCGTGTGGAGGGAAGGATAAGAACGATAGCGGTCCGTCTGCCATTACAACCGCTGAAGGGGATTCCACAATGTACGGATTGGTCTGTGACGGCAGTAATGATTCTGTGGTGATTATCTTGCCGGAAGACCTGTCAGAGCCCCGTTCTTTCTCTATCATTGAAGCATTTCGTCAGCATCGGGTCTATGGAGTCCCTATGACTGGCGACCATGTTGCCATCCTCCAATCTGAAGATGGAAAATCTGCAAAGTGTTTGATAAACATTGAGCGTCTTTATGGCAAATGGTATCGCATGGTATGCCCGCAGTGGCGGAAGCCGGTGGCGATGAGCGATGAGCATTTCGAACGGATGAAAAATCGTATCCTGACACAGTTGACCGATTCTGCACGCGACTCTTTGCTGTGTCCTGTGGAATATTTGCTGGAACTGTCTGCCAACGGTCGTGTCGTCTGCCGTGGTTTTCACAGAAATGCTAGTGAAGATGACATACATCAGTTAGTGGAATATCCGCGTGCAAAGCATTATAGCGCATGGCATCTTTACAATGGTTTGTTGTTGCTTTCCACCCAAGGTCAGCATCCACGCACCGACACGTGCACTTTCCGTATCGTACGTAATGACACATTGATTGTTTCTTTCCCTGATGGCGAAAGGAAATTCTATCGCAAAAAACAGAAATGATATGAATTTGACAGAAAGATTTCTTCGCTATACCACGTTTAACACCCAGTCAAGCGAGGATTCTAATACTATGCCAAGCACAGAAGGGCAGTTAAAATTTGCTGATTATCTCAAAAATGAACTTTTGGAAGAGGGGTTCCCTGATGTTGTGATGGACGCCAAGGGATATATCTATGCCACCCTCCCATCGAACACTGTCGATGACGTGCCTACTATCGGTTTCATCGCACATTACGACACCTCTCCCGACTGCTCGGGAAAAGACGTAAAGGCACATATCGTTGAAAATTATGATGGTAGTGACATAGTGCTTTCCGATGATATTGTGACCGACATTGCGACTTATCCGGAACTTCTTGCGCACAAGGGGGAAGACCTTATCGTCACGGATGGTCATACCCTGCTCGGTGCTGATGATAAGGCGGGCATCGCAGAAATAGTGCAGGCCATGGTGTGGTTGAAGGAACATCCTGACGTGAAGCATGGCACCGTGCGGATAGCCTTCAATCCCGATGAGGAGATCGGCATTGGAGCGCATCATTTTGATGTGGATAAGTTTGCATGCCAGTGGGCTTATACTATTGACGGGGGCGATTTGGGTGAATTTGAATATGAGAATTTCAATGCTGCTTCTGCAAAGATTCTTATCAGTGGCAAAAGTGTGCATCCTGGTTATGCAAAAGGTAAGATGAAGAATGCTACATTGATTGCTACAGAGCTGGTGTCGTTGTTGCCACGCGCAGAAACACCCGAATTTACCGAAGGTTATGAAGGATTCTATCATCTCGTATCTCTTTCTGGGAACGTAGAAAAAGCTTCTCTTTCCCTTATTATCCGCGACCATGACAATGATCGTTTCTCATTCAGGAAAGCATTCGTTCAGCGTTGTGTGGAAATGATAAATGCACGTTATGGTGAGGGTACTGCCCAGATGAATCTTTCCGATACGTATTATAATATGCGTATGATAATGGAAGATAACCGCCATGTCACCGACATAGCGTTGCGTGCTATGGAAGAATGCGGAGTGTCGCCGAAGGTGCAACCTATCCGTGGAGGTACAGATGGAGCACAATTATCATTCCGTTCCTTGCCGTGTCCAAATATCTTTGCTGGTGGTGTAAATTTCCATGGTCCTCATGAATTTGTTTCTGTACAAACTATGCAGAAAGCAATGGAGGTAATAGTAAAGATATGTACACTGACAGCAAGCATCAAATGATGAGTTGTGAGTTTTGGGTTATGAGTTTTTAATTTTTAATTAAAAAATTATTACCTTCGCAAACAAATAAGAAAAGGGTAAGGCTATGGATACGAATCGACAGTTTGAAAAAGTGATGGCAGAATGCCGTGAATTATTTAAGAACAAACTGCATGACTATAGTGCTTCGTGGCGTATATTGCGACCAGCATCGTTGACTGACCAAATTTTTATTAAAGCGAAGCGCATCCGCACACTTGAGATGAGTGGCGGTAAGGGATTGGTGGATGATGGTATTAGGTCGGAGTTTGTAGGAATAATCAATTACGGCATAATTGGACTGATACAGCTCGAGCGTCCTTTTGTTGATACGGTGGACATTACAAATGATGAGGCTCTTGCTCTCTATGACGATTATGCAAGGAAAGCACTGGAACTGATGAAACGCAAGAACCACGACTATGGCGATGCCTGGCGTGGGATGCGTGTAAGTAGTTATACAGACCTGATACTGACAAAGATAGAACGCACGAAGGAGATAGAAAACCTTGGTGGAGAGACACTTGTCTCAGAGGGCATTGATGCCAACTATATGGATATGATAAACTATGCCGTCTTTGGGGTGATAAAGATGGATGAGGAAATTTGAAACTGATGTTAATAGTCAACAGACAATGGCTAAAGACCGATGGTTATATAGCAAATTATTAAACGTCACATCATTAGTCATTGCCATAGTATTTATCTTTGCAGGACTGGTGAAAGCCAATGACCCATTAGGGATGCAATATAAGTTGGAGGACTATGCTGCCGTGATGGGTGTGAGCACAGATGAATTCTGGATGTGTGCATTTGCTGTACTGCTCGCTATGGTGGAGTTTAGTACGGGTGTGATGCTGATGATGAAGCAGCGCGTGGCAGTGGTGGCGGCTTTGCTGATGATGGTGGTGATGACGCCATTATCGTTATGGTTGGCATTGACCGATGCCGTGCCTGACTGCGGATGCTTCGGTGATGCAATATTGTTGACGAACTGGCAGACATTGACAAAAAATATTGTGCTTCTAGTGTTGTGTGTACTCATGATGCGACATTCAAGAGCATGGCGTTGGTGGAAACATACATGGATAATGGTCTTGCCTATGTTGGGAGTATTAATTCTGTCACTGTATTCGCGATATGCACTTCCGCCAGTTGATTTCCGACCATATCATGTGGGTGCAGACATAAATAAGATGGACACGTTCTTTGTAGAAGATGTGGAAAGAGGTGATGTCACAGAAGAACTATTGCACAGGGCTGGATATACCTATTTGTTAATAGCTCCGCGTCTGGAAACGGCTGACGAGAGCGATTTTTCCGACTATAATTCACTCTATCGTGAGTGTTGCAACAAGGAAATGCCTTTCTATTGCGTGACAGCCAGTGATGAGAATGCCCGTGAAGAATGGCGAAAGAGAACAATGGCAAAATACCCATTTCTTTCATCTGATGACACAGAACTGAAGACCATCGTAAGGAGCAACCCTGGACTAGTGGTAATAAAGGACGGACGGGTAGTAGCAAAATATAGTCATAACGATATTCCAAAAGAGGTGATTTTTAATAAATAAAACGAAAACGATTATGAGAAAGAAAATTGTAGCAGGTAACTGGAAAATGAACATGAACCTGCAGGAAGGCATTGCATTGGCAAAGGAACTTAATGAAAGTTTGAAGGCAGAAAAGCCAAATTGTGATGTTGTTATCTGTACGCCATTCATTCATCTGGCAAGCATCGCACAATTCCTTGATCAAAACATTATTGGTCTTGGTGCAGAAAACTGTGCCGATAAGGAAAAAGGTGCCTATACTGGCGAGGTGAGTGCAGCAATGGTGAAGAGTACGGGTGCACAATACGTCATTATTGGTCATTCTGAGCGCAGAGAATATTATAAGGAGACGCCTGAGATACTGAAAGAGAAAGTGCTGTTGGCACAAGCCAACGGACTGAAAGTTATCTTCTGCATTGGTGAGAGTCTTGAAGAGCGCGAAGCCGGCAAACAAAATGAGGTGGTAAAGGCAGAATTGGAAGGTAGCCTTTTCAATCTTTCGAAAGAAGATTTTGAAAAGGTCGTTATTGCCTATGAGCCTATCTGGGCCATCGGTACGGGTAAAACGGCTACTGCCGACCAAGCAGAAGAGATTCACGCCTATATCCGTAGTGTCATTGCAGAAAAGTATGGCGAAGAAACAGCCGATGGTACAAGTATTCTTTATGGTGGTAGTTGCAAGGCATCAAACGCACCTGAACTTTTTGCAAAGAAAGATATTGACGGCGGACTTATCGGTGGTGCATCACTCAAATGTGCTGATTTCAAAGGCATCATTGATGCTTTCAATTAAGAAATAAGCAATGCTTCGTTTGCGACCATTTACTCTCTGCATCTTAATGGCAGTCGTGGCGAGTTTTACACTTACTGCGACGGCAGAGGGTGAAATGGTGCAGCGTAATATACTTGACAGTATTTCTCCAAATGCAGCATCTTATGAGGGAATAAGTATATCCCTTACGAAAAAAATCAGGTATGATACGATACGCACACGCCCTCCTTTGCCCCACTTCTCACACAAGCGGAAAATGATTACAAAAGTGGAAGCAATATATTCATATTCTGCCCCGACAAAAAAGAAAATCTATGTCGGTGGTCGTAAGGCGCAGGGCTACCGTATTCAGCTGTTTGCTGGTGGCGACACACGTGCCGACTACCAGAAAGCATCAGCTATAGGGCGTAAAGCAAAGCAGTATTTCCCGAATGAGCCTATCTATACACATTTTTATTCTCCACGCTGGATATGCAGGATTGGAAATTATGAAACTCAGGATATGGCAACAAAGATGCTTGTGCGTGTGCAACGTATGGGATTTTTAGAAGCCGGTATTGTAAAATCGCCAGTAACCTTGAAAAGGGAAAAATATGTTTCTTCTACGAAAACTCTAGATGAGACAGACGGCGTGGAGATTGAAACGGAAACAACAGTAAATAATGAGTGAAGACGAAAGACTGATAAAGATGGCTGATAGTTGTCGGCAGATGCTGGATCTCGTCGGCGAAGACTCTTCCCGCGAAGGTCTTTTGAAGACACCTATGCGCGTGGCAAAGGCGATGAGGAAACTTACCGAAGGATATGGAATGAATCCTTCTGCCGTTTTGAAAAGCGCAATGTTCAAGGAAGACTATTCTCAAATGGTCATAGTAAAGGATATTGACTTTTTCTCGCTCTGTGAACATCATATGATTCCGTTCTATGGCAAGGTGCATGTGGCATATATCCCAAACGGGTACATCACGGGATTGAGCAAGATAGCGCGTGTGGTGGATATTTTCTCGCATCGCCTTCAGGTGCAGGAGAGAATGACATTGCAGATAAAGGAATGTATTCAGGAGACGCTGAAACCACTAGGCGTGATGGTAGTGGTGGAGGCACGGCATATGTGTATGCAAATGCGCGGTGTGGAAAAGGTGGATTCGGTAACGACAACAAGCGAGATAAGCGGAGCTTTCCTCAATGCTACCACACGTGCTGAATTTATGAACCTCATTAAAAAATAATAAAAGTCATAGGTTAAAGCTGTTGACTTTTGCCCATTGACTCCTGACATAAAAATGATAGACAGACAGACGATAGATAAAATCCTTGAAGCAGCCAACATCGTTGATGTGGTGGGCGACTTTGTTACGCTACGAAAGGCTGGCGTGAACATGAAGGGATTATGTCCGTTCCACAACGAGAAGACACCATCGTTTGTTGTCTCACCGGCGAAGAATATGTGCCATTGTTTCGGTTGTGGCAAAGGTGGTACACCGGTGAGCTTTCTCATGGAACACGAGCAGATGACCTACCCCGAAGCTCTGCGATGGCTGGCAAACAAATACCACATTGAGATTGTCGAGAAAAAATATACGGCCGAAGAACGTCAGCAGCAGACTGACCGCGAGAGTATGTTCATCCTCAACGAATGGGCGATGAAGTACTTTGAAAACACGCTGTACAACAATGTGGACGGACGTGCCGTGGGTATGCAGTATCTCCGTTCACGCGGTTTCCGTGATGACATAATAAAGAAGTTTCATTTGGGTTATGCACTTAACGGGAAATCGTTGCTTGCCGAAGAGGCAATGAAACAAGGTTATCAGGAGAAATACCTCATTGCAACAGGGTTGTGTTATAAGAAAGATAATGGTGATGTGTGCGACCGTTATTATGGACGTGTCATCTTCCCGTGGTTGTCGGTAAGCGGAAAGGTGTGCGCCTTTGGCGGACGTGTGCTTGACAGTCGCACAAAAGGAGTACAACAGAAATATGTAAATTCCCCGGAATCGGAAATCTATCATAAGGGTAATGAGTTGTATGGAATATTTCAAGCCAAGAGGTCAATCGTTCAGCATGATATGGTCTATATGGTGGAGGGATATACTGATGTGGTGTCCATGCATCAGTGCGGCATAGAAAACGTAGTGGCAAATTCCGGTACGGCACTTTCAAAACATCAAATACGCCTATTACACCGTTTCACGTCGAATATCACCCTGCTCTATGATGGCGATGAGGCTGGCATACATGCTGCCTTGCGTGGAACTGACATGCTTCTGGAGGAAGGTATGAACATCAGGGTGGTGCTCTTCCCTGATGGCGATGATCCCGACAGTTTTGCACGAAAACATACTGCAGAAGAATACCAGAAGTTCATTGATAATAATTCTCAGGATTTCATTGCCTTCAAGATTCATCTGCTGCTTGACGGGGTGACTGATCCTATCAGGAAAGCAGAAGCCATAAGCAGTATTGTGGAGAGCGTGTCAAAGATAGATGACTCTATCAAGCGTTCCACCTACATCAAGGAATGTTCGCAGCGTATCGGCATTAACGAACAAGCGCTCATTGCGTCAATGAACCGCTTTATCCATACCCACATAGAGGAGAAGGAAAAGCGTGCAAGAAGCAATGAAGCGGTCACCTCCTCCCAACCTCCACGAGGGGAGGAGTCAGATACACACTCCGGGCATATAGTTTCCTCTCGTGGAGGTTCAGTGGAGGGGACTTCAAATCTCGAATACTTAATCATGCGTGAGATAGTGCAACATGGGCAGACCGTCCTGTTCAACGATGTTGAGACCACCGAAGGCAAGAGAATAAAACTTGATGTTGTGCATTTCATAGATTATGACATGAAGGAGGATGACATGCAATTCCGCAATCCTACATACAACAGGATTCTTCAGATGGCAGTTGAATATGAGGGTAGTGTTCCGCTTACGACTTTTCTTGTGAATAATCCGGATATAGAAATCAGCCGTATTGCTGCCGATATGGCGGTGGAGCGTTATCATTTGAGTAAATATCTTGAGCAGGAGTCGTCGGCAGATGAAATCTACAGACAGGTGCGTCATATGCTTGTTGATTTCAAGTTGGAACGCTTTGAAGAGAAAATTACTTTCCTGAAAGCAGAACTTAAAGAGGTGTCAGGTGATCTAAAACGTACATCATCCATATTGAACGAACTGAATTTATGTCAGCAACAACGCAATATGCTGGCAAAGGATGTCGGTAAAAATATTTTGAAATAATTGAAGACAGGCCGTCGACCATATAACTAAAAAAGAATGGCATTCAACTGGGACAAAGACTTGAAACTGTATTATTCCACCCGTGAGGTGGCACGGATATTTGGTGTTAATGAGAGTACGCTACGCTTTTGGGAGAGTAAGTTCCCATCTATCCGTCCGAAGACAACGGATAATGGCGTACGCCAGTACTCACAGAAGAATATTGAAGAAATCCGCTTGGTGCATAATCTGGTTAAAGTGCGTGGGTTCCGTTTGGATGCTGCTTGTGAGATATTGAAGAAAAATCGTAAAGATGCCGACCGCAGTGCTGAAATCATAGAACGCCTGATGAACGTGCGCGATGAGTTGATGAGAATAAACAGTCATCTAGATGGGGCAAATTGAAAAAGGAAAGAGTTATGATTTGAATAATCATTAAATAGACAAATAAGATATACAACATAAAACTTACAATAAGACATGTTTACAGCAAAAGAAATTAGAGAATCATTCAAAAAGTTTTTTGAAAGTAAGGGCCATTTGATTGTACCATCGGCTCCGATGGTGATAAAGGACGACCCGACATTGATGTTTACCAATGCAGGAATGAATCAGTTCAAGGACATTATCCTCGGCAATCGTACACCGGAGAGTCGTCGGCAGGCAGATTCTCAGAAATGCTTGCGTGTCAGCGGTAAGCACAATGACCTTGAAGAGGTGGGGCATGACACTTACCATCATACCATGTTTGAGATGCTCGGCAACTGGAGTTTCGGCGATTATTTCAAACAGGAAGCCATTGACTGGGCATGGGAATACCTTGTGGATGTCTTGAAGCTCAACCCTGCTAATCTTTATGCCACCGTCTTTGAGGGCTCAGCAGAAGAAGAGTTGGAGCGCGACAATGAGGCTGCAACAATATGGGAACGCCATCTCCCGAAAGATCATATCCTCAACGGCAACAAGCACGACAACTTCTGGGAGATGGGCGATACAGGTCCGTGTGGTCCTTGCTCGGAGATACATCTTGACTCGCGCACCGATGAAGAGAAGGCATCCGTTCCGGGACGTGAATTGGTGAACAAGGACGACCCGCAGGTGATAGAGATCTGGAACCTCGTCTTCATGCAGTATAACCGCAAGGCAGATGGTAGCCTTGAAGCTCTTCCTGCTAAGGTGATAGATACTGGTATGGGCTTCGAGCGCTTGGTGCGTGCCTTGCAGGGCAAACATTCCAATTACGACACAGATGTATTCCAGCCTTATATCAAAGAAATATCACGTTTGTCAAGACTTGAATACGGTAAGGATGAAAAGGTGGATATCGCAATGCGTGTCATTGCTGATCATCTGCGTGCCGTGGCATTCTCCATCGCTGATGGTCAGTTGCCAAGCAACGCAAAGGCAGGTTATGTCATACGCCGTATTCTCCGCCGTGCAGTTCGTTATGCCTATACTTTCCTCGGTCAGAAAGAAGCATTCCTATATAAACTCATTCCGATACTTATCTTTGAGATGGGCGAGGCCTATCCGGAACTCAAGGCACAGCGCGAGTTGATAGGCAAGGTGATAATGGAAGAGGAAGAGTCATTTCTCCGTACACTTGCCAACGGTATAAGACTTCTCAATGAAGAGATAGAAAAACTCAATACAGAAAATGTCGGTGATAAAGTGCTGTCTGGAGAAAAGGCATTCACGTTGTTCGACACCTTCGGTTTTCCTCTCGACCTTACAGAACTCATCTGCCGTGAAAACGGTATCAGTGTTGATGTAGAGCGTTTTGAAGCCGAGATGCAAAAGCAGAAGGCACGTGCCCGCAATGCTGCTGCTGTTGAGACGGGCGACTGGGTGACGCTCTCACCAGCCGAAACAGAGTTCGTGGGTTATGATCACACGGAATATTCTTGTCACATAACGAAATATCGTAAAGTGACGCAAAAGGGCAAGACTTTCTTCCAGATTATGCTTGACCATACACCTTTCTACGGTGAAATGGGTGGACAGATTGGCGACCGTGGTGTGCTCGTTAATGGTGAGGTAACCATCAATATCATTGACACCAAGCGCGAGAATGGTGTCAGCGTGCATATCGCCACAGAGATGCCTGCTGACCCGATGGCAGAGTTCATGGCATGTGTGGATACGGACCGCCGTAGTGCGAGTGCTGCCAATCATACTGCTACCCACCTTCTTGATCAGGCATTAAAGGAAGTACTGGGTGAGCATGTGGAGCAGAAAGGTTCGCTTGTCACGCCAGAGTCACTGCGTTTTGATTTCTCACATTTCGAGAAGATGACAGATGAACAGATACGTCAGGTGGAATATCTTGTAAACAGTCGCATACGTGAGAATCTGCCATTACAGGAGCACCGTCAATGCCCTATAGATGAGGCGCGTGAGATGGGTGCCATCGCTCTCTTTGGCGAGAAATACGGCGATATGGTACGTGTGGTACGTTTTGGACAGAGCATCGAACTCTGTGGTGGTATTCACGCACAGGCTACAGGTTGCATCGGTATGTTCAAGATTCTTTCCGAGAGTAGTGTGGCTGCTGGTGTGCGCCGTATTGAAGCCATTACCGGTGCTGAGTTTGAAAAGGCTATCTACCATATAGAAGATACGATGAAAGATATTCGTGCCCTGTTCAATAACGCCAAGGATTTGAAGGGCGCAATAGAGCGTTTCATTTCTGAGAATGCCGACTTGAAAAAGGAAGTTGAGGCATTCCAGGCACAGAAGATAGAGGGGTTGAAACAGAGCTTACTTGATAAAGCAGAGATAAGGAATGGTGTGAAAGTGGTGAAAGCCGTGCTTCCATTGCCTGCATCTGCTGCAAAAGACCTTGTTTTTGGTCTGCAGAGACTGCAACCAGAAAATCTGTTCGTGGCATTAGGCTCGTTTGAGGGTGATAAACCGCTGTTGTCGGTAATGATTTCCGACAATCTCGTGAAAGGATATTCGCTCAATGCCGGGCAGATGGTGCGCGAAGCAGGAAAACTCATTCAGGGTGGCGGTGGCGGTCAACCGTATTATGCCACTGCTGGAGGACGCAACAAGGACGGACTGTCGGTAGCTGTGGATAAGGTTATAGAATTGGTAGGATTCTGATTTTGATAGAACAGGAGTTACAGCGACGTATCGTGCGCGAGTTAGGGCTTCAGCCTACGCAGGAGCAGGCTGAAGCCATTGCTATCTTTGCACGTTTCCTGCATTCGCGCAATCCGCAGTCGGTGATGGTGCTCCGCGGATGTGCCGGTACAGGTAAGACTACTCTTGCCGGTGCTATCGTGCGAACGCTGGATGCTCTTGGGCAGAAGACTTGTCTGCTTGCTCCTACAGGACGTGCGGCAAAGGTGTTTTCACTGTTTGCATCAAGTCAGGTGCTTACCATACACCGTAAAATCTATCGCCAACGCTCGCTTGATAGTAGCGCACCATCTTTCACACTGAACTTTAACAAGAGCCGTCACACCCTGTTTATCATAGACGAATCGTCAATGATTGCCAATCAAGGTGGTAACGATATTTTCGGAAGCGGTCGCCTGCTCAACGACCTTCTGCAGTATGTCTATCAGGAGGGAGACAGTTGCCGTTTACTCTTTATGGGTGATGGAGCACAATTGCCACCAGTAGGTGAGGCAGAGAGCCCTGCTCTTTCGGCAGATGTATTGGCGCATTATGGGCTTGAAGTGTTTGAATGCAATCTCAGCGAGGTGCTCCGACAGAGCGAGGGTTCCGGAATACTATACAATGCAACACGTGTACGCGAACATCTCGCGGATTTTAAATTTACAAACATACAACTGCATCTTGATGGCTTTGCTGACGTGCAGTCCATCAGTGGCAATGAACTCATTGAGGCACTTTCACACAGTTATGGTGAGGTAGGTATTGACGAAACCATTGTTGTGACACGCAGTAACAAGCGTGCCAATGTCTATAATGAGGGCATACGCCGTTGCATCCTCGACCGTAATGAGGACCGGTTGACGGGTGGCGATATCCTAATGGTGGTGAAGAATAATTATTTCTGGGTGGAGCAGGATGAAGACTGTCCGATGGCGTTTATTGCCAATGGCGACCGTGCTGTGGTGTGCCGTTACCGCAACGAGCAGACACTGTATGGTTTTACATTTGCTGATGTCACGTTGCAGTTTCCAGATTACGACAACTATGAGATGACACTCCGCCTGTTGCTTGATACCTTGTCATCAGAGTCGCCATCGCTGACACACGAGGAGAGCGAGGCGCTGTATTCTGCCGTTCTTGAAGACTATATGATGCAGCCGGATTGTCCGAAAAACCGTCGTAAGTTGTTTGCACAAGTGCGTGATGATGAATATTTCAATGCCTTGCAGGTGAAGTTTGCTTACGCCGTCACATGTCACAAGGCGCAGGGTGGTCAATGGAGTCATGTCTATATTGACCAGGGTTATATTACTGAAGAGATGATGACAGAGGATTATATCCATTGGCTATATACTGCCATCACTCGTGCAACAGATAAATTATTTCTTGTAAATTGGCCTAAAGAACAGATATTATGAGTATTTACACAAAAACGGGTGATAAAGGAGAGACATCGCTTGCCTCTGGCGAGCGTGTAATGAAAGACAGTCTGCGTCTTGAAGCATACGGAACGGTGGATGAACTATCGTCTGCCATTGGTCTGCTGATAGCGATGACGGATGCTGATGAGCACCTTGGGAGTGCTGATGTTGATATGCTTATTGAAATACAAAACACTCTGTTCCGTGTGGGAGGTACGTTGGCAGGATGCCCATGTGGCGAAATGATGACTGCAACAAGGCAACTTGAGAGTGAGATAGACAAGATACAGGCCATCGTTCCTGCTGTTCATTCTTTCATATTGCCAGGTAGGACGCTGGCTGCTGGTCAGGCACACGTATGCCGCACCATCTGCCGCAGGGCAGAACGCCACATCGTAGCTTTGTCACATAGTGAAAGTGTGGAGGATGATATTCTCATCTATGTTAATCGCCTAAGTGACTTTCTTTTTTGCCTTGCTAGAAAATTTAATTTTGTAGCGGACAAGAGTGAAAATAATGCTGTGTTTCGCTGAGCAATTTATTCTGGATAAAACTTGCGTATAAGATTTTTTTACTATTTTTGCACTCCGCATAAACTTCTAAATAACTATAAATTATGTATTGGACACTTGAATTGGCATCAAAACTTGAGGATGCACCATGGCCTGCAACTAAGGAAGAGCTTATTGATTATGCAAGTCGTTCAGGCGCACCGCTTGAAGTGATAGAGAATCTTCAGGAAATAGAAGATGAGGGCGACACTTATGAAAGCATTGAAGACATTTGGCCTGACTATCCTACAAAAGAAGATTTCCTGTTTAATGAAGATGAGTATTGATAATTTATAAATTCAATATTTTATTGTAACGCTTGAATATAAGCGATATGACATAGTCTAAAACCTCTGTCATATCGCTTTTTTAGAGTGTAATCAAGATTTCGCGTATATCAGCCTTTCATTGACTCCCCAAAAGGAACAAAAAAGCAGGATTTTAGGTTTGTTCTATATTCACCTAAATATCCTTGATGTTCTTGCAGAGAAGAAGACCATGTGAATCTTCGTTGCGAATCTCTAACTGTTCACAGATGCCACGGAGAATACTTGCAGACAAGGCATTGTCGTCAGATGTAAGCAATGCATCATCCAATTCATGTGGTGTGAAGATAGCTACATCCACCTCACTTGTCTTCTCACTATATATTACCAGCACTTCCATGCCAGAATGTACACCTATAAGCAGTAATCCTTCTTCCACAGCGTGACTGATATGTGTGATGAGTATGCTGGACAGATTGTAGCGCACGCAGAACGTCTCTATCTGTGCCATCATTTCATAGAAGTCGTAATCCGCTGAAGTAATATGGTAAGTACACTGACGAATCTGATTGACAAAGGTACGGGTCTTCTCACGCTGAGGATGGTCGAAGATATCTTCCGGCGTCCCCTCTTCGTAGATCACTCCTTCGTTCATAAAGAAAATACGGTTGCTTACCTCACGGGCAAACCTCATCTCGTGGGTAACGACCATCATCGTCATACCTTTAGCGGCGAGCATACGCATCACACCCAGCACCTCGCTCACCATTGTCGGGTCAAGGGCAGACGTCGGTTCGTCAAACAGCAGTATCTCTGGGTGCATTGCCAGAGCGCGTGCAATGGCGATACGTTGTTTCTGACCGCCGGAGAGCTGTTCCGGATATGAGTTGGCTTTCTCTGACAGTCCCACAAGCCGTAGCAATTCCAAGCCTTCGGCGCGTGCTTCTTCCTTTGTCTTGAGTTTGAGAAAGACAGGCGCAAACATGATGTTTTCAAGTATACTTTTCTCTTCAAAGAGGTTGAACGACTGGAACACCATACCCATCTTCTGTCGCAATGATGGTACGTCGGCATATGGTGCCAGAATGTCCTGTCCGTCGATGATAATGCTACCGCTTGTAGGGGTATTTAGCAGATTTAGACACCGCAGGAAGGTGCTCTTACCTGTGCCTGACGGACCGATGATGCTGATCACTTCACCCTTTCGTATTTCGGCATTGACATCTTTCAGTGGCATTACCCCATCCTCAAACCTCATCTGCAGATGCGAGACGGTGATTATCACATCTTTCCCTTGTGGAATGCGCTTCTCGCGCGCTGCGCGGAGGATGGCAGCCTGTTTCTTCCTGCGCCATACAATAAGTGCAAACACTATACCGAGAACGGATAACAGGATAAGTATATACTCTATCGCCTGCATACCTGACGGAGAGCCATTTATATCAGGTTTTCTATATACTATCACCACTTTGCTTTCCATGTAAGGAACCATAAGCATGGCATTTTCGCGCTCTTTGGTGATGTTCATCATTGATGCAATGACATCCACCTTGCCGGCATTGAGCGATGCTATCATAGCACCGAAATCCATTACGACAAATTCAACTGGTCTGCCTATCTCTGCACCGAACCTGCGCATCATCTCCACTTCAAAGCCGTCAAGGTCGCCATTTGAAGTAAAGTTAAATGGAGGCATGTTACCTGATGTAGCCACGCGCAACGGTTGTCCCAACGTAGGCATTTTCACGTCTTTATGCCGTTCCGCACCGAGCTTCGTGCGCCAGCGCTCATTCATATCGCGCCATGTATCTGAGGTGCAGAATTCCTGCCAGAAAGTCCTAAACTGTTCAGCCAGATTCTTGTCATTCTTGCGGAAACCCGCACCCACAGCCAGTGGCGGAAAATGCGAAGCCACAGTGTCCAGATCATGGTTCTTCTGCAGGTTTTCAATTGTGGCAAGGTCGTCCATAAACCCACCATCCACAAGACCCTGCACCACGGACTGGAACACGTCTGTCTCGGTGTTATAGACCTTCACTTTATCCATACCATATTCGTGTATCAACTCCTGTTCCATATATGCTCCCATAATCGTGGAAACGGTCTTCCCTTTCAGTGATGCTTCGCTGAAAGCACTCCTCTGAATCTGCTGATGTTTGAAGACGAACAGCAGTCTGCTTTCTAGATATGGGATAAGAGTGATTTTCTGTGCACGTTCCGGTGTGATTTTTATTGTTGACACGATGCAGTCCACTTTCCCTTTTGTCAATGAAGGAATGAGAGCACCAAAGTCGGTCGTAACAAACTCCACAGGGCGTTTCATCCACAATGCAAACCGCCGCATCATTTCCACCTCGAAACCGTCATAGTCGCCGTGTGAGAGGAAATTAAGTGGTGGCATGGTGGATGTCAACCCCACGCGTATAGGTTTGCCGATAGTGATGTTCTTGACATTTGGGATTTGAGTAGTGGTTTTTAAGTTCTTATTACTCATATCTCCCTCTATCCATCGCTTGCGCATTTCTTCCAACTGTCCTGATTGTATCGTTTGCGAAATAAACTGCTGAAAAGCACGAGACAGCGTAGAGTTGTTTTTAGCAAAGCCAACCCCAAGCGGAAGCTTTGGAAAACGGGACGGAATAGTGTCAAGGTCAGGGTATTTGCGCATACGGGAAGGTAGTGTCATAAGGTCAACGAGTGCCGCCTCTGCCTTACCGCTCTCAACTGCGTTGTATAGGTCGGTCTCGGTGTTGAAAATCATCACGTTGTCCTCACCGAACTCTTTCTTTACATCATCCTCAACATACAGCCCGAGCAATGATGCCAATTTCCTGCCACGCAGGCTCTCTTCGTCCGTGATAAGGTGTCCGTTTATGTAATTGTCACGGAGCACCAGTGCCACCCCTATGTCGTGGAAATACGGAATGGAGAAATCTATCTTCTTTTTCCGTTCATCCGTCACAATCAGTGAACTCAATGCAAAGTCGGCTTTTCTAGTGGTAAGCGCAGGGATGAGCCCATGGAATGATGTTATCATCAGTTTAAGCGGACGGTGCATATATTGTGCAAATCGCAATGCCAACTCCACGTCATAACCCACACACTCATCACCACGCATCATATTCAATGGCATCTGTGTGCCTGTGACACACATCACAAGTGGTTTTCCATTGCGGGGAACATCTATTTTTGGCATCTTTACGGAATCCACATACACGCGCATCCAACGTCGGTAAGCCTCATCAAGCGTGCCGTCATCCTTAATTTTCTTTACGAAACGGTTGAAATCCTTTCTCAATGATGAACCCTTCGGGAAGCCTGCTGCAATGTCTATCTTCGTCACCGTGTCTGGCAAGAAACATAGTTGTGGGTCGTTATGCCTAATGAATTTACATTGTATGTCCATTGCCGACATGGCTACAGCCTTACCCGAGAGGACAAATTCAGCAGCTTCAGCAATGGAATTGACACGCGCTATATTAGCGTTGGGGTATTTCTCTGACAGCACCACATCATATACAGAACCTTCCATTACGGCAACGCTGCCATGATGCATCACATCATCAAGGTTTTCATATTTTCTCTTCTCTCCGTCTCCGCATGAAGAGGCAAGGAGCACGAGGAGTGCAGGCACCATTATGCGCATCTTACCAGCGGACAGATGCCTACGGCTGAATGTCTTTAACAACAGCCCTATCAGCCATGCGATAAGGAAATATATAATGGCTACGATTATCAGTGGGAAAAAGGCATCAAAGGTGCGTGAACGGATAAGGTCAGAGGCTTTGGTCATATCCATAACGGCAATATAACCCACCACGGACGTGCTCTTCAGCAGGGAAATAAGTTCACCCTGATACACAGGAATAACTTTCCGTACTGCCTGAGGAAGTACGATGTGAAAGAACGTCTGCGAGCGGGTAAGCCCCAACGACAGTCCTGCCTCGGTCTGTCCCTTGCTCACACTCTCTATACTTGTGCGTAACATCTCACATATATATGCTGATGAATTCATGGCAAATGTGATGATAGCAACAAGTATTGCATCTGCTTCAACAGGTGCCATCACTACATAATACATCAACATCAGCAAGACCAATACCGGTGTGCCTCGCATGATGTCAATATACACCTCTGCCGTTTTTCTCAGCCATCTGCGCTTGTTCATACGCATCCAGCAGATGCCACCGCCGAGGATTGTACCAAACAACGAAGCAAAGATGGTTATCGTCATTGTTGCCACCAGACCATTAACTATCATCATATAACGGTCTTCCACAATCAAATTGTTCTGAAACGCTTCTATTATCTCGTTCATCTTTTTATGTTTATATATATATTTATTATCGTAATTTAGTAATATCTTTAACTCCTTGACTCATCACATAAACAACCAGTCCATCTCCTTGTCGGCACTGCTGATTCTTGCATCGCGTGGCTTGATGGTGGATGTGGTGAATCCAGCCACCATTATTATACCTTTCGGAAGTGTCACTTCATGATGTCCAACCTTAAAATGATAACAGTGTATGTTCACACGTGGCATTCCACTGATGGCGATAGCATTGGTCAGGATGGGCTCAGCCTGTCCATACTCATTACCGGAAGCATCGGTCTCCAGTTTAGGAGGAGAAGCAAATTTGTTTTGGTCGTCAACGAAGAATCCAACGAGCATATTTACATCTCCTGTTGAGGAGAATGATACTTTCAGGCCTTTTGTACGCACCACATCGCGATTGAGCATCAATGCCCGTAATCCTGTAAGTTCAGTTGCAATCTCTTCCACAGTTTCATCCCGTCCTTCGAACAGTTTCGCTCCCTTTTCCAGTTTTACCATCAAGTCATGTGTTCCTTGATTTGTCGTGAGTTCTAAAGGTTCTGCACGCATGGCGCGTGGTAAGATTGTAGTATTATTCAAATCATCACCTCCGTTGGATAATTTCGTTATGTTCTTACGCAATGCCTGCAACTCGCCCTCATAGACAGGTAGCATCTCTGCCCATGTCTTGAAATGTCCGCCATCGCCACCCACAGGAATACGGCGTTGCGAGGTCTGCATGGAATTGGCATAGAGGTAGGTGTCTTGAGTGAGATTGACAAGTCGCTTCCACGATTCATTGCTCTTCTCGAGAAGTGTATCAGCGAGGAAAAGACTGTAAAGATTGTTCGTCCATTTGAAATCCAGCACCTCTGCGGCAGCTTTTACCTTATAATTGAAGGAAACGGCAAATTCGCGATAACAGTGCATGTCGTTCTTCAGTCGCATGAACTCATCACGGTTTCGTGTGATGCTCTTTTCTGCATCATCAATAGCAGCAACAGCCTTTTCGCCATGCGTGACACATTCCTGTGCGATTATCAACGGCAGTTCACCAGTGTGTCTCTCGCCCTTCGCCTCTTTCTCCACATACTCAATGAGTTTCTCGCCTTCAGGACCGCAACTCTCATAAAAGCCCGGATAGATGGTGTATTTATAAGGGTTGACCAGTTCGGTCATTTTCATGCCCAAAAGCAATGTCTGACGGTTTCCTTCGGTGATGCCAAACCGCCGTATAAGTTTCGGTGCTATCTCACCGCTCTCATCGTATGCCGTGAGAATCTGCGATGCGGCATCGGTGGAACATCCGTAATATTCTGCAAGTGTCTTGAGCCAGAACATACGATCGCTCTCTTCCGAGGTGTTGCCCCACGCATAACGCCCCCATGTGGCATACCACATCCAGTCGCGTTCCATTTGCAATAGGCGTGAGCCGTTAACATTGTCTGCACTATACGGCCAGTCCCAATAAGAAGCTTGAGGATAGAGATGAAGACCTCCGGCATGATGCACCTCTTTCATGGCTCGTATAGTTTTTTCAACAAAGGCAGGTGAACTCCACCGCCATGGTTCAAGGTTGGCAAGGATATGTACATTACTGATATGTAGCGGAGCAGCGGTAGCCAACTGACGGTGTGTCTCTGCCCACGGACCGCGAGGCTCATAGGTGGTAAGGCTCTCTCCTGTGTATTTTGACATTGTGTAGATGTTCTTGTAAAGTGGCAGTGAAGCGGCAAGCACTCTCGGACCATCCGTGTCATGAGAACGCAGGATGATAGGAGGCTCGTCTGTCCTGCCTGAGGCTTTTAGACCGTCACGGATGCCGGGGATGATAGTCTTTGTCATCCATTCTATATCGGTGTCTATTCCATCCATCGCCTCACCAAGGCAGATAAGAAGTCCCACATTCGGATATTCCGAGATAAACGCTGCAATGCTTTTGCGTGTATAGTCGGAAACGAGCGGTGTGATAGGGCGATGACGGTCCTGTGTGGAGATGCCATAATGATCGGCAAACGGTTTGGAGACAATGATATTGTAAAACATCTGTATCACCATTATGCCACGGCGTGATGCCTCCTGCGTGATGAACGAGAACATCTCCTGATTTTTCTTCATCGTTGCATCATCCACTTCGGGAGCAAAAGGATAATCCTTCAGTTTGACGAGTGATGCAAAAGGATGCCCGTTCCATAGATAGACGGCATTGAAATTGTCGGCTGCTAACATATCGAGGTAGCGCACCCACATTGCTTTATCGTAGAACCATGGAAAATTTTCCGGTGTATAAGGGTATTCATACACCTTATGCCCGGGGAGGTAGGTGGTCTTCTGCATACCGAGACATGTGCCACGCATCTTCATCTGTGGCACTTCCACGATAGGTGTCGTTATCTTCGTATTGCCGTTTGTCATGTAGTATTCCTTCAGGCGATTGGCGCCATAGATGCAACCCACAGCATCATTACCGATGATGAAAACCTTTTCCCCATCGCTCTTCAGTGTGAAGCCCTCTGCCTCACCTTTGCCAGCAACATCAATGACGATTTTTGCATCCACATCCCTCAGCAGTGTAGCAGCATAGTCCGTCTGTGGCAGATGTTTCTTTACAGTCACGCTTGCCTGCATGGTGCATGCAATCAGCAATGCACTAATAATCAATATTGATTTCCTCATTTATGTTTATTTTGATTTGTCTGTCTCCTATTTTAAGTGTGCCTGTGCCACCTGTGCTCCTGACGGAGATGTGATGGATATCCACCTTTATCCATATCTCTCCCCACGGTGTAGGCACTGTACCTTCCATCCATTGCAGTCCGCCGAGATGTGGGCATATCTCATACTCTTCATATCCTGGCGATGTGGGCTGGATGCCAAGGTAATATCGCCCCAAAAGATATATCGGACTTGCTCCCCAAGCATGGCAGAGACTCTTTCCGTAAGGTCTGCCATACATGGCGAGGTGTTGCGTGCCATGCTCGTGAGGCACATATTTCTCCCAAAACGATGTTGCGCCCTCCCCGAGCATACCGCCCCAATAGTCTTTCATCTCTTTCAGCACCTCATCCTGCATCCCTGCCATACACAATGCTTCAAGTTCATAGAAGCGCATGTATGGTGTGGTGATAGCCTCCACGTTGCTATTCAGCATGACATGCTTCATTATCTCCTCACGGCGTTCCCCGTCAACATATCCATAGAGCAGGGCAAACATATTCGGAAACTTCGTCACCATCGTGTTTAGATGCCTGTCTTCTATATTATGCAGGTATGCATGATGCTCATCGCTCCAAAATGTCTTTTCAAACATCGTCCGCAGTTGCTGTGCCTGTCGCTGATAATCATTTTCCTTATCTCCGACAATTTCGGCACATAGTGCCATCGTCTCCAGAGCCTTGCAGAAGAGTATCTGCTCAAAACACATCACACCGCGTTTGTGCATCGGGAAATCCACCCAGTCCACGAATATCCAGTCGTCCGGCTGTCCTTCTGCCATACCATTGCTGTCCGTGCGCTGCAGACAGTATTTCATTAGTGTCTGCATCTTCGGGTACATCTCGCGCACGAATGCCACATCGCCACTGAAAAGATAATAGTCGTAAACGCCCTTAAACCAATAGAACGTATAGTCCATTATGGTGTTGATATGTGCCGTCACAGGGTCTTTGCCACGCAATAGGCGCAGGGTGCGCTTCACGCAGTCAGAATCGAATGACAGGTAGTAGTTCATCAAGAAACTCTGTACTGCATCTCCGCTCCACACCCATCGGTCGCGCTTTATGCCGTCCATGAAAAATTCGCGTGTGGTGAGTTGCATGGTATATGCCGAGACGTCCCAGATTCGGTTTACCTCTTCATCGTTACAATGAAATGTGCCACGATAGCCGTCTGTAGTATATTCGTAGAGCATTGACACATCACCGACGGCAACACCTCCCTGACATTTTATCATGACATATCGGAAAGCTTTACTGAATCGCAGCGTATAGTTTCCATCTTCGATATTGCCTTTTATGTTATGGCCGAGGTCGGTGATGGTATCGCCATCCACCGACAGGCGGTCTAATGTCTCACACCTTTGTTCATCTTGTGCCTCTTCTGCACTTTCGCCATAGAAAATATCTATCTTTCCTGTGCTAGTTATATCATGAAGCACGATATAGCCGAAAGTTTCGCAACCGAAATCATAGAGCACTCCGTTTGGTGTGGCCGAGTGTGCCACGGCATCCTGTGGTCTTGTCGGCAGACGGAACTGTGACGGGGGCTGGTTGCGGTCTGTGAAGTTCCAACATCCGATAGGCACATAAACACCTGAGCCATGTGCATCACCATTCTCATCTATCCATATCTTGTCTTCGTATGTTACGCGCCACGAATCATCGCTACAGATGGTCTCGCCTTTTATGTATATCGCAGGTGGCAGGCTTTGATTCACCACCTTTATACTTATCGTGTGTCTTCCCTGTGGCACGGTGATATGCTGTGGCATACCAAAGAGTTTCTCTCCGTCAATGGCAATGTTGTAGTCGCCTTCGACCATGACTTCTATTTCCTCTGCCGACGGGAGAGATACTTCCTTTCTGAACTCCACCATAGGATAGTGGCTATCCTGTTTCCAGAATGGTGGCGACAGCGCTCCGCGCTCTGTACGCAGGTTGTTGAAGCGGTTTCCGAGCCATATCTCAAAATCTCCCGGATACCAAATCCATTGACTGCCTAAAGTGTTATATAACTCACAACTCATTTTCCGTTATTTTCGCCGTCCGGCATTTTTCACAATTTCTTCGCTTACCCGTGGACCATTGTTCTGCCAAGTGTTATCTGGTCCGTTGGCGTTTTGGAGGTATTTCTCACTCGGTGTCCAATTGTCCTGCACGGTGATATGAGCACTTCCTTCGTCTGTGTAAAGATAGAACCAATGCTCCGGGTCGTGAGCATAACCTGGGGTGTAGATGTCGCGCACCACATTTTCCTTTATCACTGTCCACGGTTGGTTGCCGAGTGTATATATCCCAGCCGTGTCGTACATGTGTCGGGCATAGTGATGAATAAGGTTTCCTACAATTTGATTATTACTCATCACGCATGGCTGTCTGTTCCAGCCCCAGCCCACAGAAATGCCTGTATATGACACATCATAAATCTCATTGTGCAACACCTGTAGTCCTTGAACGAACCCTGCGCAGATGCCTACGCATCCCCAGTCTTCATTTGCAACATCACGGATGAGACAATCCGAGATGGTTAGGTCCTTCGTTATCACCCGTTCATCCGCAGGGGAGTAAGGTAAATGTGCTTCATGCCCTTCTTCGCCGAAGGTACTGGCAAGGATGGCATTGCCTGAAATGTCGGTAAAAAGGCAGTTTTTTACTTCGCACGACTTTGTATAGAGATGAAAATCGAGGGCTGTGGCCCCCATGTGACGGAACGTACATTGCTGGAAACGTATGCCGTCGGCACAGTTCACCAGTACGGCTGCTGACGGTCTGCCCACCCATCCCTGGTTGTCTAATTTATGGTCGTCCACGCGCTCTATCTTCGGTTTCACCTTGTATGCTTCTATCATGTACATCCCTGCCTGCAGTGGTGCGTGTCCCTGATATGATGGTCGCATCCACGTTGATTCTTCAAAGGTAATACTTTCTATGCTCACGTTGCTCACACGTCTGTCGGGTGTTCCTTCCGTCTTGAATAATGTCTCTATGGCAGGCACTTCCACGCTGTTCATCGTCTCCCCTTCGTGAGGATAATAATACACGAGATGATTCCTTGTGTCAAGCCACCATTCGCCATGTGTGTCAAGGCAGTCCTGTGCCATAAGGTAGAATGCCGAGTTATGTCCGTCTGTCGTCACCATCGGCGACGGCCATGGGTGCATGAAGTGTACGTGGCTTTCTGGTTGGTGGAAGAAGACGGCTGCCGAATCGCCCTGAATGTCGATGCTACGGATGCGCAGGTTGGCGACGCACCACATCTCGTGCAGCACCATTTCAGCATCCTGCAAGTTTTTCAGTCCCCTCACCGCTACTTTCGGTACGTAGATACACTCTTTCTGTTTGTCAACAGATAGTATGCGGTGCATCTTCTCAAAATCCTGTACGTCACGCGCTCTTATGGCTTTCTTTCCATTAATATATAGCTGTCGAAACTCCAGTGGCTTGCCGTTGAACAGCGGTTGCGGTGCCACGAGGTATTTCCCCTTGCGTTTCCATCCTTCTATCTTTATGCCACCGCTTACGACGGTACCTTCCTGTCCTATTATCTGAGTGCCATTATCTTCCGGTCGGATGATTATGGGCTGACACAGACGGAAAGTGCCTCCTTCAAGGATGATTCTAACATCTTTCACGCCCTCGTGAATCCTGTCAAGGCGCGACTGTTGCAACGCCTTTTCTATGGCAAACTCCCCATCAGCAGGACTGACGTGATAATCTTTTGCCCGTGCAATCACCCCAAGGGTCAAGCAGAGAATGAATGAAAGATACTTATACATCTATCTTTGATTTTCAATCTTTAATTGCTACCGGCATCCACACCGTCATTTCACTTTTCCCACGATTGCCCCAAGCATAGTATGGGATAAGGCGTATTTTCATAGTACGTTTTTCCCTCACCTGTGTCAGTGGACGATAAAGCACCCCATTCCACGACTGGCTGTTGCGGTCGGTCACATCCGTTTCAAGTGCCATAATGCGACTCCCTTCAATGGTGGTTTCCACAGGTGTGAACTCAGCATCGGCAGGGATGACGATATCGTCAATTCGATGCCCGTTCAGGTCCTGACTTTCGATGCAATAGATGAGTGGTCCGCGCTGCACAGCCACCTGTCCGCGTGCTTCCTCCACCAGTGGGTTGGCTTCTATCAGTCGCGTGCGCATTTCCATATCAAGGCATATCTCGTCTCCCTTTTTCCAAGTGCGGTTTATCTTTGCGTATCCTTTTTCTACGACTGGCTTTATGCTCTCACCATTCACCTGTATTTCGTATTTATCACACCACTCAGGGATGCGCAGAGCAACCGCAAAGGTCTTTTTCCCTTTCAGTTGATTGATGTTGAGCCTTACTATGCCGTCCCACGGATATTCGGTTTGTTGCTGGAGAGTGATTTTTCCTATAGTATTGATTTCTGTTTGAAGATTGTTACTACCATACAGATTCACATATATAGCATCTTTTCCTACGGAGTAAGCATAGTCTTGCACTTGACAAAGTGTGCGCAAAGTGTTTGGAGGACAACAGAAACAACTGATATATTCCTTCCTCTCTTTCGGCCAACGTAGGGTGTAAGGCAAGTCATCCGTCACTCGTAGCGGATTGGTATAGAAATAGCGTTTGCCATCAAGGCTGATGCCACAGAGAATGGAGTTAAAGAAGCAGTTTTCCACTAGGTCTGTATAACGTCCGTCAGCGGTAGCCTCAAACAGTCGCCAGTTGAGGAGCATGTTTCCGATGTTGGCGCAGGTCTCGTTATGAGCCGTAGATTGTGGCAACTGGTATGGACGTCCATAGCTTTGATGCACTTTCTGTATTGAGTCGGGCTTGTAGCATGTTCCGTCTGGCGAGGTGCCGTCATAGAGTGCTCCACAAGCTCCGTTGATATACATTTTTCTCGTTACGATATCTTCCCATATTGCCGAGAGGTTGCGCATGAGTTGCTCCTCGCCTGTTTCCAAATAGAGGTCTGCCACTCCGGCATATAGATAGTTCGCACGCACAGCATGCCCCATGGCGTTGTGCTGGCTACGGAATGCGCTACGGTCTTGATTGTCATCTGTTCCACCCTCCACACTGCCACGAATGTCGATGAGTCGGTTTGCAAGGTCAAGATATTTCTTTTCTCCCGTCTCACGATACATTTCCACAGCCGCCATATAGTGTGATGGGCAGACAGCATTTTTGGCAAGATTATCGGGATTGTTCTTTGCAAAATCGCAAAGGAAGTCGGCAGCCTTCTTACCCGCGTTGAAGAGAGTCATCTTCCCCGTTGCGCGCTTATGCATGATAGATGCTGTGATGAGATGTCCGAGGTTGTAGGTCTCAAAGTTGAGTTTGTTTCCAAATGCTCCGTCTTTGCCTGTTCCCACGGCAGTCCCCACGATAGTGTTGTCCTGATCCTTTTCAAGATTGCCTTTGTTGAGTTCTATTATCACCACTGGCGTGTGTATGTATCCGTTTGGCATTTGTGACTTTACGACGCAGGAAATAAAACGGTCCATAATCGCGTCCAACTCCTTGTCGTGCGTTACGGCATATACCGATGCTACTGCTTCAAGCCATTTATACATGTCTCCGTCATGGAAAGGAGGACCGTGATGCTTACCTTTCTTTTCTCCCGAAGCCACAAGGAAATTGTGGAAGCCGTGTGAGCGGTCTGACTGCCATGTGTCCCACATCGCCCTGACTGATGTCTGGCTGAACACGTCGAAACGCTCTGCCCAAAAGCCTTGTGTCCAGTGTACGGCATCAATAGGCGTTGCCACAGCCATGGCGTGTGTACTGGCTTTCGTATCGGTGATTCCTTTTGTCTGTGCCGTCACCATAGTAAACGATAAGCACAAAACCATTGTAAATAAGACTCTTCTCATAGATTATGAATTATATTATATATGTCTGCGAAATTAGTGCAAAGCGAATACAAAGCCAAATTTATTTTGTATTGCTGAAACGTATTTGAGAAGCCTCTTTAATGTTAGTTTAAGTGTGCTTTTTCAGTTTCTTTTTAGCCTCTGCTTGTGCATTTCTGGTGATTACTTCGCGGAATTTTATTCCAGAAGAGGCACGCACATAACCTCCTTTTGCTCCTTTATCTCCTCCGAGATGGCGTAGAGCATGCCCCGGCGTCCAGTTGGCTGAAACATTCGTGATGTGGTCGTGAGGATTGTAGTTTGTAATCTTGTCTTCGCTCACTCCTTCGCTTTGCAGAGTGACGAAGAATCGTCCCAAGTCGCCCAGTTTTACCGCGAATCCATCTTTCAGCACTCTTTTTAGTGCTTCAGGCAGTATGCGTAGTGCTTCGGCAAAAGTAAACGAGTCTTGATTGCCTGTCATTCTTGCCATTACTTTGGCAAGACCCTCAATATCCATTTCTCCATTTGCCTGTGCGATTGCATAATAAAGTTTTTCTTTACCACTCTTTTGTGGTGTTTGTTTTGGGTTTAGCGCGAAATTGATCATAATAAAATTACTGTTTATAACTATTAATAAATAAGATTATTTCCTTTTATGAATCGAGGTCTTTGCATCGGAGCCTCGCCGTCTTCCGCTCGGAGCCTCTGAATCATCGCGACAAATTTACAAAATGATCGCGATAATTTACTAAAATGATCGCGATAATTTACTAAAATGATCGCGATGATTTAATCAAATGATCGTGATCATTTGGAGGCTCTGTTGGTTTGACCTCGAGGCTCCGTTGGTAAAAGGCTGATTTAATTATCAATTACCAATTGTCAATTATCAATTATAACTTACCTTTGCACTTACAATAGATGAATTGCGTATGAAACTGATATCTTGGAATGTTAATGGGTTACGGGCTATCGTAAACAAAGGTTTTGTGGAGAGTTTCAGGAAGTTTGATGCTGATTTCGTGTGTCTGCAAGAGACAAAGATGCAGGAGGGGCAACTTGATTTGGAGTTCGAGGGCTATCATAGCTATTGGAGTTATGCCGAGCGGCGCGGATATTCCGGCACATGTATCTTCACACGTCACCAGCCATTGCGAGTGACGTATGGAATAGATGCTTCACTACTCGCGGCTCAAAACGCCGAACCGTCGGACGACTATCTCGAGATGCACCGCGAGGGGCGTGTGATAACGCTTGAGATGGAACATTTTTTCCTTGTGACCTGTTACACCCCTAATTCACAGGACGGGCTGAAGCGTCTGGCACTACGTATGCGATGGGAAGACGACTTCCGTCGTTATCTGAAACATCTGGAGGAGAAGAAACCTGTGGTGGTGTGTGGCGACCTTAACGTGGCGCATAAGGACATTGACCTCAAGAACCCGAAGACAAACCATAACAACCCGGGATTTACTGACGAAGAACGCGCGAAGATGACAGAACTGCAGGAAAGCGGTTTTATCGACACATTCCGCTTCTTCTATCCCACGAGAGAAGATGCTTACAGCTGGTGGTCATACCGTTTTCATGCACGCGAGAAGAACGTCGGGTGGCGTATAGACTATTTCCTGTGTTCAAAGAGCCTTGAACAGCATCTCGCCGATGCCAAAATACTCGCCGACTTCGAGGGGTCAGACCATTGTCCGGTGGAGTTGGATATGGATTTTGTGAGTTATGAGTTATGAGGACTCCGAGCTGTGCTCGCCTGAGCACCCACTGGAGCGCAAGAATGATTTTTCCTTTAGGCGCAGAGCATATAACTTATAGCTTTAGAGGGGGCTTTAACCTCTATTACAATAATTCCAGGATGCTCTTTTCGAGGTCTTTAATTTGAGTATCGCGCGATACGAGTTGATTAGCACGGTTGATGAGGTAGAAAGACGGTATGCTCTGAACATTATACAAGCCTATCAACTGGGAATACTCGCCTGCTTCGTCGCGCACATTTATCCATGGGAGACGTTTCGTGGATGTCTTCCAGAAATGCTCATTATCGTCAAGTGACACCATAAAGACTTCCAGTCCACGTTGCTGATATTTCTCATAAAGCTCACGCACCTGCATGATGCGCTCCATGCTCTGGTCGGTGTTGAAGATGTTGAAATAGAGCAACACCACTTTCCCTTTCAGGTCGGTGAGATGACGTATGTTACCATTATTGTCAGGCAACGCAATATCGATGACGCCCGTTTCCTCGGCATTGGAGATGTCAATAGCGTTTTTCATCCGTGCTTCCAGATAGCGCGTATTGTTCATGCCGTCAATAGCGATGTTGTGCAGGTTTTCGCCACGTTCAGACCCCGGGAAATAGGTGTCCCAACTCGTGGCAACAGCAGCAAATGCCTTTATGTCGTCCTTGTTGGTGCTTGGGTCGAAGATGAGATAGCGCCCTATGGTCTGGAACAGTGCGAAATAAGAATAGGCACGGCTGGGAGCAGCAAAGATATATTCGCGCTTCACCTTTTCCTTGTATTGGTGCAGGAGTGACTGGATGGTGTCATCATCAGTGGTGTTCATCACCTGTTGCTGTAGGCGTATCTGCATCGTGGTCAGTTCCTTTATCTTCTTGCAGTCCTCACATCCTTCTATAGAATAGTTGGTAGCCATATTGTTTCCATAGTCTGCCGTCACCTTGATATTCTGAATGGAATCAGCACAGATATTTATAATTTGATTATGGATACGGAGACGGTAGAACTCCGGTGCTTCGGTCTTGGCGCAAGTGAATGTGAACGCACCCTCGTCCGATAGTTTCATGGAATCCAGCGTCGTAATTTCCGTTATTCCCACCTGTTCAAAATATAGCATCGAATCAGTAGCCCCCGTGATATTACCCTCAATATAAATCTTGTCGCCATCTTGACAGCAGGTCAAACCCAATATGACGCTGCACATCGTAAGTAGTATTTTTTTCATCCCAGTTTATTATTTATTGTGCAAAATTACTAATTTCGCAGACATTATGAAACGTATATTGTTTATTTTTACAATTCTTGCCGTAGGGTGTATGCTTCCTCTTACGGCTTCGGCACAGCAGGCTTTTGCGCATTTCAGTTACAAGGCGGTCATAGCCCAGTTGCCTGACGTGGCACAGATCAGCGACAGCCTTGCCCATCTGCAGGCAGGTCTGGACAGGGAGGTTAGACGCGTGGAACAAGATTTCAATGAAAAATATGAAGAGTTCCTTGAGGGGCAGAAAGAATTTCCTGCCATCATCCGCCAAAAACGACAGACGGAACTGCAGGAGATGATGCAACGCAATGTCGCCTTGAAGCAGGAAGTCAGTAGCATCTATATGCAGACGAAAGAGGCTCTTGACACTGCCCTGCGTGAAAAAGTAAATGTGGCAGTACGGAAGATAGGACAAGAGTATCGGTATGCGTTCATCTTCAATTCTGACGATGACCGTTGCCCGTGGATAGATGCAACACAGTGTGCCGACGTTACACAACAGATAATAGCAGAACTATGTCGCCAATAGGTGTCTTTGATTCGGGATATGGAGGTCTGACCATTCTGCGGGAGATTCGCCGACTATTGCCGGAATATGATTTCGTATATCTTGGCGACAATGCGCGTGCTCCTTATGGCAACCGCTCGTTTGATGTGGTGTATAACTTCACGCGCGAAGCGGTGAAGACACTCTTCGACATGGGTTGCCCGCTGGTGATACTGGCATGTAACACGGCATCTGCCAAAGCCTTGCGCACCATTCAGCAGCACGACCTACCGCTGTGGGATGCAGAGCGGAGAGTGCTGGGGGTGATACGCCCGACAGCCGAGGTGATAGGTCACTTGTCGCAGTCGCGCCATGTGGGAGTGGTAGCCACGCCCGGCACAATACTATCGGAATCTTACCGTCTGGAGATAAACAAACTCTATCCCGATATCGTCGTCAATGCTCATGCCTGCCCTATGTGGGTGCCGTTGGTGGAGAACAGCGAGACGGAGAGCGCCGGTGCCGACTACTTCGTAAAGAAAGATATTGATGCACTCTTTGCCATGGATGCCATGATAGATACGGTCATCCTCGGGTGTACACACTATCCATTGCTGTTGGACAAGATAAGGAAATATGTACCGCAAGGCACCACCATCATCCCACAGGGTGAATACGTTGCCACGAGTCTGTGTGGCTATCTGCACCGTCATCCAGAGATGGATTCACGTCTTACAAAGAGTGGCGAATGTCACTATTTTACAACGGAACATTCCGATAAATTTGGCAAAACAGCAAGGATGTTCCTTGACGAAGATATACAGGTGGAACATCTCTCATCATTAGGAAACAAACCATGACTTTATTCAGTATTTTCGGGTTTGACAGACGCACGATGTCTGTCAGGAAAGAGATGCTTGGTGGCATCACAACATTTCTTACGATGGCTTATATCCTTGCCATCAATCCTTCAATCCTTCACGATGCAGGAATGGATCAGGGAGCTGTATTCACAAGCACCGCCATCGCCTCAATAGTTGCCACACTGATAATGGCAATATATGCCAAACTCCCTTTTGCCCTTGCTCCGGGAATGGGGCTGAATGCTTTCTTTGCTTACACCATCGTGATAGCTATGGGCTATACATGGCAGTTTGCACTTACGGCAGTGCTCATTGAGGGACTGATATTTGTGATACTCACCGTGACAGGTGTGCGCCGACAGATAATAGACGCCATGCCAAGAATGCTACAGCGCGCTATCTCGCCCGGGTTGGGACTGTTCATCGCCTTTATCGGTTTCAAGAATGCAGGAATCATCGTAGCCAATGACTCTACGTTTCTTGCGTTGGGCGACCTACATTCGCCTGTAGTGTTGCTTGCCTGTCTGGGCATAGTGATAAGTGCCGTACTGCTGATACGTGGTGTCATCGGCGCTCTGCTCATCGGTATCATCATTACTGCCATTATCGGCATACCGCTCGGACTAACTTCGTTTGATAGTATCTTCTCTCTGCCACCGTCCATAGCACCTGTGTTTTGCCAGTTTGAATGGTCGAACATTTTCTGTGCAGATATGGGCATCTGCGTACTGACACTCCTATTCTTCGATATGTTCGATACTTTAGGGACGCTCATCGGCGTGAGCAACAGGGCAGGAATGGTGGATAAGAACGGTAATATTCTGCATCTCAATAAGGCTTTGATGGCTGATGCTGTCGGCACAATGGCAGGTGCTATACTGGGCACATCCACCGTCACGACATTTGCCGAGAGTGCAGCTGGTGTCAATGCTGGTGGACGTAGCGGACTGACATCGTTCTTCACTGCCGTCTGTTTCGGTCTGGCCCTATGCATCGCTCCGCTTTTCCTCGCCATACCGTCGCAAGCCACCGCACCTGCACTCATCCTTGTGGGTGTGATGATGATGCGTGATATACGTGAGATAGACTTCTGTGATTTTAAGGTGGCAATACCATGTTTCGTGTGCATAACGATGATGTCATTGGCATGCAGCATCTCTGACGGAATACTCCTCGGAATGATTACCTATGTAATACTGCACGTATGTAGCGGAAACTGGCGCGACATACGCATGGGGACATATATCCTCGTGGCGTTGTTTATTCTGAAATACGTCTTTTTCTGACCCTTAACAGGCTGTGTACAGGGTAGCAGGCACTCAAGAAGCCTACTGCCACAACGGTTAGGAAAATAAGGATTATATCCAGTCCATGTACGCTTACAGGATAAGCGTCAACAACGAAATTGCCACTGCTCTTTCCCAATGCCACAATGCCGAATGTCTGTTGCATCCAGCACAGCAACAACCCCAAGACTATTCCTGCAACGGCACCGATGGCGGTGATGATGCGCCCCTCAAAGAGGAAGATGCGTGCTATCTGCTTCTCGTCAGCACCAAGCGAACGCAATGTCTGTGCATCTTCTTTCTTGTCGATGATGAGCATTGACAGACTACTGATGATATTGAAACATGCTATGATAAGGATAAAGGTAAGGAAGATATAAGCCATCAGTTTCTCCACTTTCATGATGCGGAATACATCTTCCTGCTGTTCGTACAGGTCTTCCACCTTGAACCTGTCGCCACCTATCTCCTTGAGTCTCTTTTTGACGCTTTCTGTACTGACACCATCTTTGACTTTGATGTTGAGTGATGTCATCATCCCCTGCATGGAGAAGATGTCGCGTGCTGTTTCGATAGGGATAATGCCGTATTCGTTGTCGTATTTCTGTTGTTTGACATTGAAGATGACACCACTGGAAGCCAGTTCTTCGGTAATGAATCCCTCGGCAGGGTTGGTCAGATCTGGTTGCCCTTCACGCTTCGGCGTAAATGCCTGTATTCTGGTTTGGAAATCAACGCCAGTGCCAAGTTCCTCTGCCACACCTATACCGAGCACGATGCATGGCACACGGGTGTAACTGAGTTCATCATCAGAGGCTTCTATATCCAACTGCTCATCCCACAGGCGAAACTCACCGTCACCATATAGGATGCTGTCTATCTGTGTCAGTCGTTCAAAGTTTTCATCCACCCCACGCAGACGCACCACCTTCTGGCACTCTCCGTAGATGAGCAACGCCTGGTCTTCCACACATTCGTAAGCACCCTCTACGCCTTTCACAGAGCGCATCTGTGCCAATAGTGGGTCATCACACGGCATGGCTTTCCCCTCTTTCGGCGACACCTTCAACTGTGGGTCAAGCGTAGTGAAGAATGTGGCTACCATATCGTGGAAACCATTGAACACGCTCAACGTCACCACCAGTGCCATGGTCATCACCGCCACACCGATGATGCTGATGCCGCTTATCCAGTTTATTGCATTGTGACTCTTCTTTGAGAAAAGGTAACGCCGTGCTATGTAGAAAGGGAAACTCACTTCTTCAACAGGTTGTCGATGTTTTCGATATAGTCCAGCGAATCATCGATGAAGAACTTCAGTTCCGGTATGATTCTCAACTGGTAACGCACGCGCTTCCCTAGTTCAAAACGTATGCTTTTCTGGTTGGCGTTGACGTTGCCGATTATTTCCTCTCCCTTTTCAGATGGGAAGATGCTGAGATAGACACGGCAAATGCTGAGGTCGGGACTCACACGCACTGCAGTCACACTCACCATCACGCCGTGCATTGCGCGTGTCTGTTGTTGGAATATCTCGCTCAGCTCTTTCTGTATGAGCCGTGCCACTTTATTCAGTCTTTCTCCTTGCATAATCTAATTATTGATAGTCCGTCTCTCAACGGTAGTATTACCTTTTCCACGCGGTTGTCATGAGCCACGCGGTCGTTAAATTCCATGATGCCCTGTGTCTGTCTGTCATTCATGTGGCCTGCCTCCACCACATGCCCATCCCACAGCGTGTTGTCTGCAATGATATATCCACCTTCGTTCAGCATTCCGACACTCATATCGTAGTATTCGGGATATAGCCGCTTGTTGCCATCGATGAAGATGAGGTCGAACTTTATTCCTAGTTTCGGTGCCTCCGTAAGTGCATCGCCGATGCGGAACTCAATCTTCTCTGCCACCTCGGATGTCTCTATCCAGTGGCGTGTAAAATCCTCCAGTTCGTCGTCGGTGTCAAACGTCCACAACCGTCCGTCAGCATCCAGTCCTTGCGCCATGGATATGGCGGAATAGCCCGTGAAAGTGCCTATCTCCAACACTCGTTTGGGCTTTATCATGCGCACCAACATCTTCAGCAACCTCCCCTGCAGATGCCCCGATGCCATGCGCCCATAGAGCAGGTGCTTGTTCGTTTCGCGCCACAGGCGATAGAGGTGTTCTCCTTCCTCGTCAATATGGTCAAGTATGTATTCCTCAAGCTCTGAGTGCATGTATGGCAAGTTTATATGAGTTCAGTCCGAAGCCACATATCACACCATAACATACCGGTGAGAGCAACGACTGACGACGATATTCCTCACGACCGTAGATGTTTGAAATGTGCACCTCTATCACGGGGACGGATATGGCGCGTATGCAATCGTGTATCGCCACGCTCGTGTGCGTATATCCACCGGCATTGAGGATGATACCGTCACACTTCCCATCCACCTCCTGCATACGGTTTATTATCTCTCCCTCAACGTTGCTCTGATAGAAGTCTATCTCATCACTTGCAAACTCGTTACGCAACGCTGTGAGGAAATCTTCAAAACAAAGTTCTCCGTATATCTCCGGCTCACGCTGTCCGAGCAGATTGAGGTTCGGTCCATTGATGATTTGTATTCTCATGGAAAAATACCTAATTTCGCATTGCAAAATTAGTGAAATTTTGGAACTTATCAACAGATACCGCCGTTATTTGAGGCTTGAGCGCAACTATTCTCCCAACACGCTGGAGGGTTATGTGCGTGATGCCAACCGCCTCATTGCTTATCTCATGGGGAACGACCGTCAGGCTGTGAACTGGCGCACCGTGAGGCTTGAAGACCTACAGGCTTTTGCTGCTTCGCTCCACGATGTGGGTGTCGGGGCGCGTAGCCAGTGCCGTGTCCTTTCGGGCGTGAGGTCGTTATTCCGCTTTCTCGAACAGGAGGGAGAGGTGGATAATGACGTGTCGGAGTTGCTACCCTCGCCACAGGTGGGTGAGCATCTGCCGGAAGTGTTGTCGGTGGATGAGATAGACCGCATCGAGGATGCCATTGACCTTACATCTGGCGAGGGACACCGCAATCGCGCCATCATAGAGGTGCTTTTCAGTTGCGGTCTGCGTGTCACAGAACTTGTCACGCTCAAGATGTCAGACCTCTACCTTGAGGAGCATTTCATCCGTGTGATGGGTAAAGGGAGCAAGGAAAGACTTGTGCCTATCTCAAACCGTGCCATTAGGGAATTGGAACTGTGGTTTTCGCAACGCCGTGAAATGACAATCAAGCCTGGCGAGGAGGATTATGTGTTTCTTAACCGCCGTGGGGCGCATCTCACGCGGACGATGATTCTCATTATGGTGAAACGCCTTGCAGCCAAAGTCGGTATAAAGAAGACTATCTCTCCGCATACGTTCCGCCACAGCTTCGCCACCTGCCTGCTCGAAGGCGGGGCAGACCTGCGCATCATTCAGACCATGCTCGGACATGAGAGCATCAGCACCACCGAGATTTACACTCATATTGATACCACTCACCTGCGCGAAGAAATCCTAAACCACCATCCGCGCAATATAACATCCTAAAATTAATACCTGTCTTGAAATAAGACAATATCATCTTATGAGCATCTTTATGCGGATAGACAAATTTATCGGTAATAAATAAGACTTTCTTATTTTACGCTGAGTTGGTTTTTCCTGTTTCTTATCGCAGATGGCAAGGTTTATCTCAATAAAGGAGTTGTTCCCTCCATCGGGGCGGAGAGACTGAATGTCTCTCTGCTTGCGATGGCTTGACCTTCAGGTCAACAAAGGAGCCCAGCTTGCTGCTGGTTAGGGAGGGGCTTTGCCTCGCCCTCTTCCGCTCGGAGCCTCCAAATCATCGTGACAAGTTGAGTAAATCGTCGTGACAAGTTGGAGGCTCCGTCCTTTTAACAGCGAGGCTTCGGTTGCAAGGCTTCGAGGTGGCGTATGGTTAAAGGTGGCTTTAAGAAAGGAAAAGACCCTTCCCTCGCGCACGCGCGCGTACCTTATTAATATGGTGGAGATTTGATAATTCAAAATTATTTGGCTTTACGCTCACCTTGCACTATCTTTGCAAAAGCTCTCAATGTCTCGG
>JAGHTU010000019.1 GCA_018065185.1 Candidatus Equicola faecalis
GTATAACCATCCGCGATAGCAGGTACATCCCTAAAACAATAGCCGTCCAAGTTCTGGGCGGCTATTACTTTACTTGTTTCCATCTGTCAGGCAGCAAGTCACGATATTGCTCTATCGGCGTGTTTGGCGGCCATGCTGAACATCTGTCTATTATGTCACAAAAATAATCAAAGACGTTGACTCCGCATTTATGGCATGTTATAGCGAGTGAGTGATACAGTACAGCCGCCTCGGCTCCTGTATGAGAGCCGATGGTAAGCCTTCGCCTGGTCAGGGATATGTAGCGATTGATCCGCTCGACCTCATTGTTGTCGAGTTTATATGTTGCAGACGAAAAGACAATTGGGATTTCATGCCATTGCTTGAGTGCATGGTTGGTGGCAGTGAGCAGCGGATCGTCCGGCAGCATGTTTGGATCATCTTTCACTGACATCAGTCTCATATGGATCTTTTCGAGCATAACCCTGGAGTATCGTTGCCTCCATGCGAGGTGCTCTTCTTTTGTCCAGCCGTCTGTTCCGATGTGGTGTTTGTGTTCAAAGTGGTAGAGCAATCCGAAGAGTTTTGCTATCTCCTGCGCCTGTGCCCTGTCCTTTATATCAAGGAACTTGCGCTTGATATGCTGCAGACAAGGAAGCCTCTTTATATCTGCCATGTCTCCGATGCCTATGTTACGGTATCCCGAGTAGTAGTCGCATTGGAATGCCCCTTTGAAACCTTTGATCTGCTTCTCAAAGACCTCGGCACTGCGGGAACCGTCATCGTAGAAGAAATATACAAGTCCTGTAGTCATTCCGACAAACACCCATATATATCCTTTCTTGATTTTTTTTCCCGAGGAAGTCGCAACCTGAAGCCGTACCTTCTGATAAGTTTCGTCACCACAGATATAGTCATCATCAAGTATTGCCTTGCCAAGTGCCTTGTACAGATTCTCAAGCTGTACTTTCACCTTGCTGACCAGCTTCTGTGCAGTACCCTTGTCAAGGTCAAAGCCGTGGGCACGGAAATACTCAACAGCATTCTCAAGAGGCATGCCATGCAGATAACGGAGTTCTGCCAGGCCGGCAATAAACGAAGACGTGTATTGTGAGTTGAGCAGCGGTGCCGCAGGTGCCGTACCCTTGAAGACCTTCTCACCTTGCACATACTTCTTCACCTTGTATATCTTTTTGATGAAGCGCATGGGCAGCATCTCATACCGCACCACATCGCATGTGCCGATAAACGTTGCCAGCTCAGGATTGAAGTCAGGGCTGTCAGGTTCCACCTCCACGATTTCCACCTCACACTCAGGGTGAGTCTTTCTCTTTGCACCATTGTTGGTACGCTTTCTCTCTGGTTTCCGCTCTGACTGTTCAAGTACGGCTTCCTCAGGCTTGGATTGTTTCTCCGAAGAGGATCCTTGCAGGCGCTGTACTGCACTAACTGCAGCCTTCCCTTTGCTGACCTCTGCGTTCTTCCCTTTTATGACATCCTCAAGAGAGGCTATCTGCTTGCGCAGTTCCTCCACCGTTGCCGTGAGTTTCTCATTAGCAAGAGTAAGCGAACTGACAGACGCCAACGCCTCGCCCAACTTACCCTGAAGGAAGTCGTTTTGGCGTTGCAGAAGGTCTATCAGTTCGTTCTTTTTCATACTACAAAGGTATGAAAAAAATCTGACATATGCAACTTTTTGCCCAACTATTTCTTAGGTTAATCTGCTGATTATTAAGATTAGGCAACATCACTTTGTTGCCATTCTGAAGCGGTGCTCAACGTTGACTTTCACAGGCGTGAGCCCCCTCATGAGCATGTAAAAGTCATCCCACTGTAGCTTGCGGACACCATTATCACCCATTTTCACAACCTCCCGAAAACGACCTTGCGAGAGCCTTTTGGTATACATAAGGAAGCCGTCACCATCCCATTTCAATGCCTTCATAGTCTTGCGGTCACGTGAAAAGAATACATACACGTCGCCCGATGCAGGAGAATGCCCCTTCCATGACCACACAATCTGGGTAAGTCCACGGATGCCATAACGCATTGACACGGGAGTCTGACACACCCATAGTCTCAGTCCTTGCTCAAGCCCCCACATGTCCTGCCTCCTTCCTTGCCTTGTTCACAAACTTGACAATGACGTCCACGTCGGTATCGACAGGAAAGCTGATTGCTACATGATCATCCACCCTGACAGTTATTACATTTTCATCATTACAGGGAAGGAAGCCAGCCTCCTCGAATATGACATCCTCGAAGGGAATTTCCAGACAACGAGGGGTGCCAGCACCACCAGACGGACCTACAAACCCTGGAAGATCTGCCACGTGAAGTTTAAGACGGCGCTGGTAGCATTTCATCTGTTCCCTCGTGATTCCGGCTCTTTCGTAATACTTCTTGAACGAACAGGGTTGCTTGCCTTGAATACACAACTTCTTAAAGTCCTCATAAATACGGGAACATATAAGTGCCTTGCCGCCATCCCTTACATATCCCGGAAGCTTTGTTACTGGTATATACTCATCCTTTAGTACCATTGGCATCTGACTCTGGTCAACGCCATACTCCTTACAATAAGTGCGAAACGAGCAAGGCTGCTTACCATTGGCACACAGCTCCTTGAATGTAAAATAAACTTGCCTGTAAAGATCAACTTTGTCCATATTCTTTTTGGATGCAAAATTAATACCTTTACAGGCAGGTTACAATATGCTATCGCGGATGGTTATAC
>JAGHTU010000040.1 GCA_018065185.1 Candidatus Equicola faecalis
CCTTTCGACAAACGCTCGTTTGGGCTTCGACAAGCGCTCGTTTGGGTCTCGACAAACGCTCGTTTGTGCCTCGTCTTCCCATCGTTTGTGAGAGGTCAAACAAAGGCGCGGTTTTCATCCTCCGAAGTCGCGGAATATCTGTTCCAATCGAGGGGATTCCTCGATGCTTTCTTGGGGGTCTTCCGATGCTGTCGAGGGAGTCTGCTGATGCCGTGCATGGCATCCCTTCGATGGTTATACGGGACCCCTTCGATGGGTATACGGAGCCCCTTCGATGGTTATACGGGACCCCCTTGATGGAAATTCGGTTCTTGTCTCTCACTTTTCCGTTTCTTCTTAATGTTTCTTCGACTAGCGAAGTGGCAAAGACGCACTTTGCAGGTGCTGCGCAGAGAATTTTGAGAATTAAAAGTTTAATGTTTTCTGTTTTATAACTTATAATTTTAACTCATAACTCATAACTTATAACTCATAACTATCTTCTCCCTCGCGCGCGCGTATATATATAATAAGGTATAGGGAAAAACTTTCTAAACAGTTATGAGTTATAAGTTATGAGACAGCTCGATTCACCTAAATCGTCAGCTCGATTCACTCAGGTTGACAGCTCGATTTGACTAAATCGTCAGTTTGATTTGACTAGGTTGATAGGTTGAATGACTTTTTTGCGTTTGTCTCAATTATTATTAGTATTTTTGTAGCAAACAAAGCACGTTATCAAACGCGAGCTTTACGTCCTTCGAGGTTTGAAATATCATCAAGTTTGTAGGAAGCAATAAGACAAGGCTTTGGGAAGTGACAAATAAAAGATTATATAGACAAAACCGATTATGGCAGTAGAAGATAATTATTACGACATACTTGGAGAGTATCTCCGTCAGGGAGAACCTTTACAAGCCGAGAAGGCAGCCAACTGGGGCATTGCCATCGGTCTTCAGGCTGTAGATGGACTTACTCCATCTGACTATCTAAAGGATGCTGCTCGTCGTAACATCGAAGGAGAGATTACCATAGATGAAGTAAAGCAGTTACTGAAGAATTATTATGACTCAAAGACTACTCGGACCCCTGATGATGACGAAAAAGAAGAGGCCGACAAGGTGAGTAGTAATATTCAGGAACTATTGAGTCATCGCACACTCACATTCAATGTTGTTGGTATTACTGGTATTCATGAAGCCATTTTCAAGGGGGTCTTTAAGCATGCAGGAAAGATCCGAGATTACAATATGTCAAAAAAGGAGTTTGTGCTTTGCGGTGAAAGCGTAGCCTATATGGAGTACGATTGGCTTAGTCGTGCCATTGAATATGACCTTCAACAAGAACGAGATTTTGACTACAAAAGACTGTCAAAGGATGAAATAATCCAGCACCTGTGTCGCTTCACCGCCGGTTTGTGGGAAATTCACCCTTTTTGCGAAGGCAACACCCGAACAACGGCAGTATTTTTGATACAGTATCTTCGCAGTATGGGATTTGATGTAAACAACGATCCTTTCGCTAGACACTCATGGTACTTCCGTAATGCTTTAGTACGTGCAAACTACAGCAATCCACTAAAAGGGGTATCTCGCGACTATAGCTTTTTGGAAAAGTTCTTCCGTAACCTTCTGCTTGGAGAGAATAACGAACTGAAGAATCGATATATGGTGATATGTCCTCCTAAAGAATTAGCTTCACCCGACAAGTTACCCGACAACCCAACCGACAAGTTGCCCGACATCTTACCTCGCAACTTGGACGACAAGTTCGAAACAAATAACGAAAACATAATAAAGCTCGTTAAGGCAATAGGTGAAAACGAGTTGTCGGTAAAAGAGATATTGAAGGTAGTAGGTCTCAAAGACCGCGAGAACTTCATGAACAACATGCTCTATCCAGCCATCAACGCTGGTTTCGTGCGCATGCTATATCCAGAATCTCCTCGTCATCCTCGCCAAAAGTATTTACTCACGGTAAAGGGAATGGGATTGTATAATAAGAAAAAGAAATAAATAATGCCCTTCGCGATTTGAATATCATCAAGTTTGTGGAGAGCAGACAAGTAATAGGGTAATGACAATCTTGTACTTCCCTAAAAAAGTTGAAGAACAATAAGAATAATTAAAAATATATCGGATATGACTATTTCTGAAATACTTAAAGGTAGCGACTACAATTTATCGCAGTTCAGTAATGAAAAGATTTCTAAACTTGAGAAAAATATTGAAGAAAAGGATGTAAAAGGCAAACTTACTCCTTATATCAATTGTCTGGTTAGAAATAAATCAATTAAGTTGACTCCGGAAGAAATAGTCCGTCAGCTTTATTTGATGGTCCTTATTGACGATTTTCATTATCCAGTGTCACGTATGGAATTGGAATATGTGGTAAGTTTTGGACGAGAAAAGAAACGTGCCGACATTGTCATTTTCGATAAAGACCAAACCTATTCTCCATATATCATTGTAGAGCTGAAAAGTCCGAAACTGAAAGACGGAAAAGAACAGCTGAAAAGCTACTGCAATGGAACGGGAGCACCAATTGGTGTTTGGACGAATGGCGAAAGCATTTCATATTATCATCGTAAAGACCCTAATTTCTTTGAGGATATTCCGACAATCCCCAATGTAAACGAAAAGCTTTCCGACATTTTAAGTGAGCGTTGGACGATTGACGACTTGATAGAAAAAGACAAGTTGATTAATGAGCGCAAATCGTTGAAAGACCTGATTCTGGAAATGGAAGACGAAGTGCTTGCTAATGCGGGTGTTGATGTGTTCGAGGAAGTTTTTAAGCTGATTTTCACAAAGCTATACGATGAAATGGAGAGCGGAAGAAAGAAAGACCGCCATCTTGAATTCCGCAATTATGGAGATACGGAAACTGAGTTGAAAGAGAAACTCCAAAACCTTTTCAACGAAGCCAAAGAAAAGTGGGCAGGAGTTTTTACAGAGGATGCAAAACTGATGCTGACTCCTTCGCACTTGTCGGTTTGTGTAAGTTCGTTGCAAGACGTGAAATTGTTTAATTCCAACCTTGATGTGGTGGATGAAGCTTTTGAATATCTGATAAACAAGAGCAGTAAAGGCGAAAAAGGGCAGTATTTCACGCCTCGTTATGTGATTGACATGTGCGTGCGGATGCTCAATCCATCAGCTAATGAAACGATGATTGATACGGCGGCTGGCAGTTGCGGTTTCCCCGTACACACCATTTTTTATGTCTGGCAAAAGATTTTGGAAAGCAAAGGTTTGAAGAAAAGCCATCTGTTCACTTTGGAACAAAAGCCACAGGAATGTACAGATTATGTGCAAAGTAAAGTTTTTGCCATCGACTTTGATGAAAAGGCTGTTCGAGTGGCAAGAACTTTGAACCTTATTGCTGGTGACGGACAAACCAATGTCTTACACCTCAACACATTGGATTATGAGCGTTGGGATGAGAACCTGAAAGATGAAAACTGGCAGGAAACCTATTTCAATGGCTGGAATAAGTTGAAGAAAATGCGTGTAAACAAATCTTCTAACCGCGATTTTCAGTTTGATATTTTGATGGCAAATCCACCATTTGCAGGCGATATAAAGGAAAGCAGGATTTTGTCGAAGTATGAATTGAGCAAAAACGCAGCTGGGAAAATGGCAAGCAAAGTGGGGCGCGATATTCTTTTCATTGAGCGTAATTTGGACTTCTTGAAACCAGGCGGACGTATGGCTATCGTGTTACCGCAAGGTCGCTTCAACAACAGCAGCGACAAGTCTATTCGCGATTACATCTCCGAGCGTTGCCGTATATTGGCTGTAGTTGGGTTGCATGGGAATGTGTTCAAACCTCATACTGGAACAAAGACAAGCGTTCTGTTTGTTCAGAAATGGGACGATGTGCTTTGCCCGAAGAAAGAGGATTATCCGATTTTCTTTGCCACGATGCAGGAACCGAGCAAGGACAATAGCGGAGAAAAGATTTTCGTGAAGAAAAAGGAAAACAACGAGTACCTTTTGGACTCTCATGGTCACTTGATTGTGAAGCACGACCTTTTCAACCACGACGGCTTGACCCACGACGGCATTGCCGAAGCTTTCGCAGAATTTGCCAAAAAAGAAGGGTTGAGTTTTTTTTAGGTAGCCCTTTCAACGAGCCAAAATACAATCAATTGTTGGAAGGGCTGGAAATAGCGATTATAGATTTTTCAGAATTATCTAAAGTTATTGATTATAGAATAGAATCGGAATACTATGCACATAGATTCTTGGAAATAGATAACATTTTATCTCAAATCAAAACAGTTCCATTTACAAAGATTGCTACTTTTATTAATGGTAGACCATATAACTCTGATTGTTTTAACTCTACAGAGGGTGTACGTATCTCTAAAATTGGAGATGTTACTAATAAACGCGAGATTACAGAATGGGAATATACAACATCTGATGAATTTATTAATCAAAAAGGGAAATTACTTGTCGATGGAGATATTCTTATGACATTGACAGGAGACCCTCCTGATGTGGGAAAAGTGAATTATATTCGTAATCCACAAAATGCAAGTTGGAATCAAAGAGTTGCTAAAATACAGATTAAATCTACACAAAAAATGTATAGTAGCAACGATGTTCTATTTGCTGTTTTGACAACGGAATTTGTTAGATCACAATTAGAACGATACGCTAAAGGTATTAGGCAGCGAAATCTTGGTAATGAAAGTTTTGATAGACTTTTAATTCCTGTCCTTTCTGAGAACACTCAGAAAATGATTGAAAAGTCTATCAAATTATCGTTCTCGTCGTTGTCTGAATCACAACGTTTGTATAATGATGCCGAAGATCAATTATTAGAAGAACTTGGTTTAAAAGATTGGCAGCCAAACAATGCTCCGGTTAATATCAAGCTATTGAAAGATTCTTTTGAGGTTAGCGGAAGATTAGACGCGGAGTATTATCAGAGTAAGTATGATGACATTGAAACTGTTGTGACAAAATATAAACATGGTTATGACAGAATAGGAAACTTGTTCGCTCAGAATACAGATGTGTGCGATTACAAAAAAGATGCATACAATTACATAGAAATAGGTGATATCAATATCAGTGATGGCACGGCCAAATTCAATCATGTTTCAAAAAAGGCGTTGCCAGATAATGCAAAACGAGTTCTTCATAAGGATGATTTACTTATTTCAAAAGTAAGACCTTATCGTGGTGCCGTTGCGATTATTGATTTTGATGATGAAAAATTAATTGGAAGCGGTGCGTTTACTGTTTTGCATGAAAATTCGACATACAAAAAAGAAGTATTGCAAGTCCTTCTTCGTACACAAATCTATAAGGATTGGTTGTTAAAATGGAATGTGGGCAGTTCATATCCTATAATAAAAGATGAAGATATACTTAATCTACCTATACCTATGATTCCGTTAGGTATCCAAAAAGAGCTTGCGGAATATGTTCAAAAGAGTATTTCACTGCGCAATGAGGCAAAACAGCTGCTTGAGAATGCGAAAATAATGGTGGAAAGGGAAATTGAGAAAGGAGGTGAATAATGGCAAACTTGTTTACTGGACATAAAGATGAATGGAAAGCATTGGCGGACATAGATTATCTTGGCGCCTTTGTTAGGGCATATATACCATTCAATGCGTGGATGAATATAAGTTATCCAACATTGGATACTGATAGAGCCAAAATTAATGAGATAAAAAAGAATCCAAATACCTTTCGTAACAAGATTTGCGCCTTGTTAGATACAAACAATCAAGATGGAAGTCGATTTAGAAGCATGCTTGGCGAATTGCATGATTTGCTTGAGAATAATCATATACATAATCAAGACAAACGAATTACGTTCACAAGTGTTACAATTGGCAAGAACACTCAAAATGTATCAGAGGATTCTTGGCGAGGCATTGGATTTCGAGTCCAATATGGTAATGGGGCAACAACCGAAACTCTTTCTTTGATCAAGAAACGTGATGGTTCAAGTATTTTCAATCTACGACAACCTAATTATAATATTGAAGAACTACAGACGAATGCTGATTTTCTTGCACAGAAAAATGAATATAAAAATCATCTCCTGAACTGTTATAGAAATGTTGAACCATTCATTCAAAAGAACTTTACAATAGGATTTAATATTTCTGACGCTAATTCTTACATTGAATGTGGCAACTATAAATTCATCAAAGAACCAGAAAACATCGCAAAAGGTATTATTGAAATCATATATAATCTTAGGAATTCACTGTTTCATGGTGAATTAGTTCCAAACAAAGAAGCAAATCAGGTTTACGGAGCAGCTTACAGAATATTATACATGTTGATACAGTCTCTATAAATACAATGAACATCCTTTTAGACACCAATATTATCATTCCATTGGAGGACACTGGTAGAATACTAGATGCTTCCTTTGCTGAGCTGCGTAAATTGGTCGCAGAACAGCAACATTGTCTATATATTCATCCTTTACAAACTGATGACATTGATCGGGACAAAAACAAGGAAAGAAAGAATATTGTGTTGTCACGTCTCAAGCAGTATTCAAAAATAGAAAATCCTCCAGCTTTGTCTGACGAAGAACGAGAACGATTGGGGTTAAAGGAATCCAGCGATAACGATAAGGTTGATAATAATATCTTGTTTGCATTGTATAGGGGAGCTGTCAATGTCCTTGTTACAAATGATGAAGGTATTCATAAAAAAGCATCAAATGTTGGCATTCAAGATAAGGTGTATCGGCTGGAGCAAATGCTACTTTTCTTAAAACGTTATTCCAACAAGCCGATAGTGCATACTTATACTGGTGTTCAGGAACGTTATCTGTACGAAATAGATAAAACTCAAAGTTTTTTTGATTCTTTACGTCAATCCTACGATGGATTTGATAATTGGTACCAAAAAAGCGCTGAGGGGCAACGTAAATGCTGGTGTATAGAAGACAACAATAAAAATGTTGTGGCCATTAGTATTTACAAACTTGAACAAGATGCACAACTTACAGATAATGGAGAAACTGTTGGAGGGAAAATACTGAAATTATGCACTTTCAAAGTGGATTCGTCTGCTCGTGGCAAGAAACTAGGAGAACGTCTTTTGTTCATTGCATTTGATTATTCTGTCAAAAATAACATTGATTGGGTGTATCTTCATACCTATGGAGAAGAACAAAAAACACTAGTGGGTTTGTGTGAAGAGTATGGTTTTTATTATCTTGGGAAATACAAGAATGACGATGTGTATATTAAACCAATGAAATTGAAACAAACAGACCTTGGTAGTTTGGAGTCCTTGATAAGGTATTATCCTTTCTTTCAAGATAATGATATAATTCAAAAATTCATTATTCCCATTCAACCCCGATATCACGAAGATTTGTTCCCTGATTTCAGCAATATGAAAGATTCCTTGTTTGAAAGTGATCAGAATCTTTATTCGTGCCAAGGGAATACTATAAAAAAAGCATATTTGTGCCATTCAAATACAAAATCACTAAAAAGAGGAGATATCGTACTATTTTACAGAAGCACAGATAGAAAGTCCATTCAGTGTATGGGTATTGTGGAAGATGCTTTTACTTCCGACAAAGTAGAAGAAGTATTTCCGAAAATTGCCAAAAGAACGGTTTACACCTATGCGGATGTTGAAAAAATTCTCAGCCAAGAAACTCTAATTATCTTGTTCAGATTCATACCACTTGACCACGAAATCTCAAGAACGAAAATCCAGTCTGCCGGAGTTAAAGGCAACATACAAAGTATCAGAAAAATAAGCAACGAACAATATGCTGCACTCAATGAAAAGTAAAACCATCATACTCTCTATTCATCCCTGTCATATAGAAAAAATATTTTCAGGTGAAAAATTATACGAGTATCGGAAAATTGTTCCTTCTGATATTCAAAACATTGTGGTATATGCAACTAGTCCAATAAAAAAAATTGTCGCCATCATTGAAGTGGACAAAGTGCTTACAGACACGCCTGAATCTATTTGGAAGCAAACAAGCAAACATTCGGGGGTTACGAAAGAATTCTTCATGTCCTATTTTAGAGAAAAAGAGAAAGCAAATGCTATTAAAATTAAGAGATTTTTTAAATTAAAAGAACCTAAACTTTTGTCTTTTGTTGGAATAAAATATGCTCCACAATCATTTACATATATTCATGACTCCTATAATGTTATAAAAAAGAAGAGTCTTGTGGTTTAGTAAATTGCGCTCCTGTTGGTGCTCAGGCATCTCTGCGAGTCGGAGTCTTCTTGATTTGCACTAACTTTAACTTTGTTGAACTGACGACAAACCGAGTGCAGAGTCAAACTTGCTTGAACTATGCCGAAGTGCGGAGGAAGAAAAGGAACTTAAATTAGGCTTCGGCTCGGAAAAGCCTAAGACTAACGTCTTCAACGAGTTTAAATATTTTGCAAAAACTCAAACAAGTTTGGATTTTCTTAAATATTTATTCTCTTTTCCTATGGAAATTTGGCTTTTCACTCGCCTTGCACTAACTTTGCAAGTTAGAATATAAAGAATAAGAATAACTAAAATATGGCTGAACTTAAAGATTTAACTAAAAGAGCCGAAAACTACTCACAATGGTATAATGACCTTGTGGTGAAAGCAGACCTTGCAGAGCAGAGTGCCGTGCGTGGCTGTATGGTGATAAAGCCATACGGATACGCAATATGGGAGAAGATGCAGCAACAACTTGATAAGATGTTCAAGGCAACTGGTGCGCAGAATGCTTATTTCCCTCTGCTGATACCAAAGTCGTTTCTTTCACGCGAGGCAGAGCACGTTGAGGGATTTGCCAAAGAATGTGCCGTAGTGACGCACTATCGCTTGAAAACGAATGACACACATGATGGGGTGGTCGTTGACCCAGAGGCAAAGTTGGAAGAAGAACTCATCGTGCGTCCGACATCAGAGACAATAATCTGGAACACATATAAGAATTGGATACAGTCGTGGCGCGACCTGCCGCTGATGTGTAACCAGTGGTGTAACGTCATGCGCTGGGAGATGAGGACACGTCCATTCCTCCGCACATCGGAATTTCTGTGGCAGGAAGGGCATACTGCTCATGCCACTCGCGAGGAGGCAGAGCAGGAAGCACAGCAGATGCTGAAGGTCTATGCTGACTTTGCGGAGAACTATATGGCTGTGCCTGTGGTGCAGGGTGTGAAGAGCGAGACAGAGCGTTTTGCTGGAGCACTCGACACCTACACCATAGAGGCAATGATGCAGGACGGTAAGGCTTTGCAAAGCGGTACGAGTCATTTCCTCGGGCAAAACTTCGCAAAAGCATTTGACGTGAAGTTTCTCAATAAAGAAAATAAGGAAGAATATGTGTGGGCAACGAGTTGGGGCGTAAGTACACGTCTCATCGGTGCGCTCATCATGACGCACAGCGATGATAATGGTCTTGTATTGCCTCCGGCTCTGGCACCGATACAGGTGGTGATTGTGCCTATTGCTGGTAAACCAGAACAGAAGCAGAAGGTGGATGAAGCCATCATACCTGTCATAAGTAAGTTGCAGAGCGATGGATATAGCGTGAAATATGACGATGCTGACAACAAACGTCCAGGTTTCAAGTTTGCTGACTACGAACTGAAAGGCGTGCCAGTACGCCTTGTTATCGGTGCGCGTGATTTGGAGAATGGCACTATTGAGGTGATGCGTCGCGACACATTGGAGAAAGAGACACGTCCGATAGAAGGCATCGCTGAATATGTAGAGACCTTACTTGCCGACATCCAGAAGAATATGCTGGTGAAGGCAAAGGCTTGGCGCGATGCAAAGATTCACGAGTGCGATAACTACGAGGAGTTCAAGGAAAAGATAAAGGAAGGTGGTTTCTTCCTCTGCCACTGGGACGGTACAGCCGAGACGGAGGCAAAGATAAAGGAAGAGACACAGGCTACTATCCGTTGCGTGCCTTTCGGATATGAGCAGACTCCGGGCACTGATATGGTGAGCGGAAAACCAAGTAAGGCAAGAGTGATTATAGCTCGCAGTTACTAAAAAACAAATAATTCATAATTTATAAATAATAACTTTTAATAAAATGATTTATTCAACTGAAGTACAAAACATGTGCTGTGTTGCTAAAGGTCCAAATCACGGACCGGCACCGATTCCTGAAGAAGGAAAATGGGTGAAGGCAAAAGAGATAAAGGATATCTCCGGCATGACTCACGGCATCGGTTGGTGCGCACCACAGCAGGGCGCATGCAAACTGTCACTTAACGTAAAGAACGGTATCATCGAAGAAGCATTGGTAGAGACTATCGGTTGCTCTGGTATGACTCACTCTGCTGCTATGGCAAGTGAGATTCTGCCAGGCAAGACTCTCCTTGAGGCTCTCAATACAGACCTTGTATGCGATGCTATCAATACTGCGATGCGTGAACTTTTCCTGCAGATTGTCTATGGTCGCACCCAGTCGGCTTTCTCAGAAGGTGGTCTGACTATTGGTGCAGGACTGGAAGACCTCGGTAAGGGTTTCGTATCACAGGTTGGTACACTCTATGGCACAAAGGCAAAGGGTACACGTTACCTACAGCTCACTGAAGGCTACATCACAAAGATGTTCCTTGACAAGGACGACCAAGTATGTGGCTATCAGTTCGTACACATGGGTAAGCTCATGGATGCCTTGAAGAAGGATATGAGTAATGCAGATGCGATAAAGGCTGCAACAGGCACTTACGGACGCACTACTGAAGAGCAGGGTGCTGTGAAATCTATTGACCCACGAAAAGAATAAGACTATGGCACGCGAAGTAAAATTTGAATCACAGGACCGTCGCATGAAGCAGGTCCTTGCCGCTTTGAATGAAAACGGTATCGCTTCTATCGAAGAAGCAGAACAGATTTGTGCACAAGCAGGTCTCGACCCATATAAAACTTGTGAAGAAACGCAGATGATTTGCTTTGAAAACGCAAAATGGGCTTATGTCTGTGGTAGTGCTATCGCAATAAAGAAAGGTTGTAAGAACGCTGCCGATGCTGCTGAGGCTATCGGTATCGGTCTGCAGGCATTCTGTATTCCTGGTTCTGTGGCTGACGACCGCAAGGTGGGGCTCGGACACGGAAACCTTGCAGCACGTCTTCTCCGCGAGGAGACACAGTGTTTCGCTTTCCTTGCAGGTCATGAGAGCTTTGCTGCTGCAGAAGGTGCAATCAAGATTGCCGAGATGGCAAACAAGGTGCGCAAGAATCCTCTGCGCGTCATTCTCGACGGTCTCGGAAAGGATGCAGCGATGATTATTAGCCGTATCAATGGTTTCACATACTGCAAGACTCAGTTCGATTACTATACTGGTAAGGTGGAAGTGGTGGAACGTACAGCATACAGCAATGGTCCGCGTGCAAAGGTAAACTGCTATGGTGCTGATGACGTGCGCGAGGGTGTTGCTATCCTTTGGCTTGAGGATGTTGATGTTTCCATCACGGGAAACTCTACAAATCCGACACGCTTCCAGCATCCGGTAGCAGGTACGTACAAGAAAGAGCGTATCCTGGCCGGTAAACCATATTTCTCTGTTGCTTCTGGTGGTGGTACTGGACGTACACTTCATCCGGACAATATGGCTGCAGGTCCTGCAAGTTATGGTATGACAGATACTATGGGACGTATGCACTCTGACGCTCAGTTTGCAGGTAGTTCTTCAGTTCCTGCTCATGTTGAGATGATGGGCTTCCTTGGTATGGGTAACAACCCTATGGTAGGTTGCACAGTGGCTTGCGCTGTCAACGTAGCTCTTGCACTTAATAAATAAAACAAATATGAAAAAAGTTATTTTAAGAACAGTTGTATGCCTTATCGGCGTGTTATGTGCGACAAATGCGTATGCATATAAATTCTCGGCTGCAAACAATGACGGTAAAACCATCTACTACAATATCAATAAGGATGGAAAGACCTGTGAAGTGACACACAACGACCGTAATTCTTATGCCGGTGTCCTCTATGTTCCAGAAACAGTAAGTTATAATGGTACTACGTATAAGGTGACTGCCATCGGTAAGGAAGCTTTCCGTGAATGTAAAGACCTTCTGTTGGTTGTTTTACCTAATACAATACGCACTATCGGTGTATATGCATTCCTCGGATGTCCTCGCTTGAAGAGCATGGAGTTCCCAGAGTCAGTCATCAGCATTGGCAAACAGGCTTTTGAAAACTGTGCAGGACTGACACGTGTGAAGTTCGGCAAGTATCTTCAGAACATCGAGACAAAAGCGTTCTATGGCTGTGGTTATCTGGCTTATCTAACATTCTGTTCTCCAACAAAGATTGGTATTCAGGCATTTGATGGTTGTGAGAAACTGGTGTATATCTATTGCCGTACGACTGTGCCACCGACAATCTCCAAACCAGAGTCTGCATTTATGTATAATGTGTATCGCACAAGTATTCTTTTCGTTCCTAACGACGAACAGGACAACTATGCTAATGAAGCCGGTTGGAAATTCTTCCGCTTCGTGCGCACATTGAAATAAATATCTATTCTAACAAAAAGGGCTCCCGAATCATTCAGGAGCCTTTTTTCTTCTCAAATCTGCAATATGGCAGCAGATGCAGATTCAAGTAATAGGGAATTTCCCGCGTCTTGTAGGGGAATTCCTCTGTTTTATACCTTTTTAAAGAATACATTTGCAATGTGAAAGAATTTTTAGGAGAGAAATAGTGGTAGCATAAGCCACTTCTCCGAAAGAAGAAATAACACTCTAAAATTGCAGAGACATGAAAAGGTTGGTTTTAGCACTCTTGTCGTTGATTGTAATATCAGCAAGTGCAAGCGCAATGACTTATGAACAGGCTCGTGAACAAGCTTTGTTCTTGACAGACAAAATGGCATACGAACTGAACCTCACGCCGGAACAGTATGATGCTGCGTATGAAGTAAACTTCGATTACCTTAGAGGTGTAACGACTGCTGACGACGTGTTCGGCGTTTATTGGGAGCATCGTAATATCGACTTGGGTTACATACTGCTTGATTGGCAGTACCGTATGTTTACCGATTGCCTATGGTTCTACCGTCCGCTTTATTGGGATGCAGGTATATGGCATTTCCGTATCTATGGGCGTTATCCTTACCGTGACGTGTTCTATTTCGATCGTCCAGTGATATATATAAACTATTATGGTGGACACTGCTGGAGACACTGTGGGGGCAGTTGGTATAGTGGACGCACATACGGACATCCGAGTAGGATAGGGGAGCGTGGCGGTTCAGGTATGCGTAACAACTGGGACGGAAGAAACCGTTCTTACTCTGGTCACTCTTCATCAACAGCACACTCAGGTAGTTTCACTCCAGCTAGTCGCAATTCTTCACATGCGGCAAGTGGTAATGGAGGCAGGACTGACAACAGAGGAGCATCTGCAACGACCCATGACGGCAGAACAGACCGCGTAACTACTCGTGGCACGGACCATGCAGGTAATGGTGCAGACAGCCATAGAGGTGGTGCAAACGGAACTACGACACAAGGAGGACACACTGGCTCATTCCACAGGTCCTTAGATGGCACGTCAACGCGCACTTATGGTGCATCTTCATCTTCTCGCACTTATGGGGCATCAACATCCAGCGACAAGGGAACTACAGCTACACGTAGCAACGACAATCAGGCTTCCCATCAATATGGGACGGTGGCACCATCTTCGACACGTAGTTACGGGTCGTCATCGTCCTCGACAAGAAGTTATGGTTCTTCATCATCTTCAACACGTAGTTATGGCTCATCTTCACGTAGTTATGGCTCATCTTCACGCAGTTATGGCGGATATTCAGGTGGGAGTCATTCTTATGGCGGTGGACGCTCCGGTGGCTTTTCGGGCGGTCATTCCGGTGGACACTCCGGTGGCTTCGGCGGACATGGTGGTGGTCATGGTGGCAGAGGACGCTAAACCAGCAATATATAAATATGCCAAAGAGAGTGCATCACGGAACTCTCTTTTTGTTTTATGAATAATCCGATTTGGGATAAATAAGACTATCTATTTCTTTTCGTTTATCAAACCATGTCGATAAGCATACAGGAGGTCACGGAGTTCAGTAATTTTACGGCTTATCTCTCGCCCAAGATCTGTGTCGCGTACTCGCATACGGTGCAAACTCATTTCTACAATCTCTGTCGTTGAAATAATGTCGTTTCCTTTCTCGATGGCATCTTGTGCGCTCTTGAATGGCTCGTGGATGACAAGTTCAAATCCGCGTGAGTGGAACACAAGTGTGCAACCTGCCACGCCGGTGGTCTTGTGATAAGGCTCTGAGAAACCTGCATCAATGACCATCAGCTTGCCACCTGCCTTGATAGGGTTTTCTCCACCGGCAACATGCACCGGCACATGCCCGTTAATGATATGCCCGTTCTTGCTGCGTATCTTGAAATCTGCAAGGATTCGCTCTACCATGCTTTCATCTTCGCGCAATTTGAAATACCATCCTTTCTCTTCATTCCACGTCTTCTTGTCGCTGTAGAAGTAACGCTCAAAGGTCGTCATCTTGTCTTTATCGAATAGCGGAGAATCAGCGCCACACCATAAGTACAGGAAATAGTCCACGGCATAGGCTTTTTCTTCTGCATTTTCCATAGGATTGAGCAATGGCGATTCGTTGGATAATGCAGTACGTATCAGCATACCGATGCGATGCAATAATTCCTGCCCCTTGTATTTCTTGCCTAGTATCATGACCGGCTTGAAACTTCCGTCTTTCTGCAGAGGTATAGAGCCATGGAACATGAGATTGGAATTGCTTACCTTATACATACAGCCATGCGAGAGGAGCATTTTTATGTGTTTGCGCAGATGGTCGCTTACCGTAAATGAATGGTGAAGTTTCTGCAGGAGTTCCCTTTCCTCTGATGTTATGGTCTTATCGACGCCAATAGTATGCAGAAGGTCTCGGTCTTTCATCTTCCATTCAGGATGCTTCTGATAAAGCTCTGCTTCGACCTTGAATTGCAGTATTGCTATGGCTTTGTGCATTTTAGCCAATAATGACATTTCTTTCTCCGACAGTCTCTTTCCCTTTGGCATGATAGGGCGGAAGATGGTGCAGCGTTCGTCTTTATAATGCTCCAGAGCAAATGTAACCAATGGAGTCAGGTTGATGCCATATCCGTCTTCGAGTGTCGTCATGTTGGCATAGCGCAACGACAGGCGAAGCACATTACAGATGCAGGCATCATTACCGGCACATGCTCCCATCCATAGTACGTCATGATTTCCCCAAACGATATCCCATTCGTCAAAGGTGCTGAGGTGATTGAGTATGAGATGAGCCCCCGGACCGCGGTCGAAAATATCGCCGAGGATATGCAGACGGTCTATCGAAAGGCGTTGTATCACGTTGCACATGGTGATGATGAAATCATCTGCACGTCCTGTATTGATTATCGTGCGTATGATGCTCGTCACATACGCTTGCTTGTTCTCCTCGTTGGTGTTCTCGTGCAGGAGTTCTTCGATGATATACTCAAAATCATTCGGTAAAGCCTTCCTTACTTTGGAGCGTGTGTATTTGGATGACACCTCGCGACAGATTATCACGAGCTGTTGTAGTGTCTGTTGATACCAAAGCGTGAGATTGGCTTTTGTCGGCTTTATGAGTTCTATCTTCTGCTCGGGATAATAGATGAGCGTACAGAGTTCGCGTGTCTCATCTTCCGTGAGATGAAGAAGTGCTTTTACCTTGCGCCTGATGTATCCGGAAGCATTTTTCAGTACATGCAGGAAAGCATCATTTTCACCGTGTATGTCAGCCAAGAAATGTTCTGTACCTTTTGGCAGGTTGAGTATTGCTTCAAGGTTGATGATTTCGGTACTGGCTGCTGTGATGGTAGGGTAAGTGTGCGACAGCAACTGTAGATAGCGCAAGTCTTTTATCATATTAGATGAAATCCTTTTTCAGGTCTATAGTGCTTTCGTCGTTGAGTGCCAACACAGGTAGATAACCCGGCTCTATTCCGCATAGCTCATCGCCAATCTGCACGATACGGCGTGTGAAATTATAAAGTGAAGAGTTGTGCAACTGTTTGCACACTTCATCCTCATCATATTCGTTGTTCTGCATGATGGTACACAAGGAGAATACATCTCCGAATGTAGCTTTTCCTCTTTCGAGATTCATCTTCAGCTCTTTTATTAGACTGACGATAATGTTCACGCTGTCTTCTTCCGTATAGCGTGGCACCTGATTATTTGTGATGATTTCGCTCAGACCATGTCTGCGACAAAATATCTCATATTGCTGTTGCCAGCGTGGTGTGAGTTCTATTTCCGGTGCAGGTAAACCGTTCAGTACGGCATGCAACTGCCGATGAACGCTTGCCATCGTACGAAGGTCTATTTCCTTTACAGCCTTCATCTCATAATCCTCACGGTATCGAGTGTGTATTTGCTTTGTCTTTTCTACTTCGTCTAACTGAAAAATATGTTTCTTACCACCGAACAACTTTAGGAACTCTGTCTCCTTTTTGCTGTGTGAGAATACATGATCAGCACAACGTACCATCGGGCGCTGATACCAGATGCATTTCCATATCTTTTCTTTCCACAGATTCGTCTTTATTGTTTTTGATGAAATCTCATTATACGGACTGTAATACGTGATGAACCCACGATTTGCCGACATTTTCAAGCACTGGTATTGGGCATAACTCCATCCGCCATGCACATGCACCATATCCGGCATTTCCGTGTAAAGGATATGAAGGAACTTGTTGCGTATGCTGAAGATGTTCCATTTCTTTGGTTTGAGCAAATGCACCTTCATGTCAATGTCAACCTGCCGGTCTGTGACAACAATATGTTCCGCTGTCTGAGGTGAGTTTCTCTCCAGCGATTGGATAGGAGTAAGATATTTCTTTACGTTATCGTCGAGTATGACGTGAAGTATTTTCATTCTTTTCTGTCCTTTTTTGTAGTATTAGTCTTTCTGCTGTTCTGTCACTTCTTCTGCTTCAAGCTTTATGAACTTTCCGTCTTTGCAACGATAGACGGTTCCCGGATGTTTCTTCAGCATTTGGTGGCGATGTGTGGAAATGACCACCGCCGTACCGCTCTTCGTTATTTCCTCAAAGAGTTGGATGATGCCTTCCTCACTCTCCGAGTCAAGATGTCCTGTCGGCTCATCGGCTATGATGATGCGTGGGTTGTTGAGCAGGGCACGTGCTATTGCCACTCTTTGCTGTTCGCCACCGGAGAGCATATAAGGCATTTTGTCGATAGCCCCTTCCATACCCACTTCAATCAGGGCTGCGCGTATGCGTGCATCAATCTCCACAGCATTCTTCCATCCTGTGGCTTTAAGCACGAAACGCAAGTTATTCCCAATGCTTCGGTCTTGCAACAGTTTGAAGTCTTGGAAGATGAGCCCCATCTGCTTCCTCAGCTTTGGCACGTTGCGTGTCTTGAGCGTCTTGTAGTCCTCGCCCAAAACCATAGCCGAGGTGCAGGTGTTTTTTATATCTATGTCGCAGTATATCGTCTTCAGCAACGAACTCTTTCCTGTGCCTACATTTCCTGTGATATATACAAGTTCTCCTTCCTGTACTTCAAAATTGACATCTTCAAGCACAAGATTGTCGTCCTGATACACATTTACGTTCTCGTATTTTATTACTGACATCTTGAGTTTTCCTTTGATTTAGTGGGTATATATAATATCCTTGCAAAATTAGTAAATTTCAATGATTTTCTTATATAATATCTGTTGTAATTTTTATATATCCAATGCGATGTGTGCGAGGAAATGTGTCGGAGCCTGACAGGAATAGACGCACCAGCCATCGCCAGCAGAGCCGTTACTCTCATATTCGGCGTTGAAAATGTTGTAAATAGTAATGCCCACCGTGCATCGTGCCTCATTCAGTCGGAAATGCTTTGACAGGTTGAGGTCGCTGACGAAATATGGGGCGAGTGTGTGCGCCTCGTTGTTAGAGTTTGTCATATATTGCTTACCGACGTATATGCTGTTGAATGATGCTTCCCATCCGTTTCTTCGATAGCTGATGTTACTGCTGAACTGAATCTCAGGAGAGTAGGAGAGATGCACGTCTTCAGCGCGGTTGCGCGAGAGAGTGCCGCTGACGTTCCACTCCAGAGAGGTGAACGGTCGGAATGTGCCACAAAGCTCAATACCCATGCGGTAACTATCTTCGATGTTGCTCGCAATGAACTCTCCGTTTTCATCCTGCGCACCAGTGAGCACAAACTGGTCGTGATACTTCATGTAATACAGATTGCCTGAGAAGGAGACCACTTGCCCCAGATGTTGCCAGCCCGCCTCAAGGTCGTTCAGCCGTTCAGCGCGTGGGGTAGGGAGCGTAGGGTCAGCGATAGCGTCCTCGTAGTCGTTGCGTGTGGGTTCTTTGTGTGCGATGGCATACGAGGCATATAGTTTGTTTCCGCTGTTGACATTCCATGTGATGCCACCTTTGGGATTGAAGAAATGCCATGTGTTTTGTATCCTCTCGCTTGAAAGACCGTCGATAGCGTGATCCACAAAACGGTATTGCAGGTCGGCAAAGAAATAAACGTCGTTCATCAAAGCCCATGTCAATTTGTCGTAGATGTTGAAGTCGTATTTGTGTGATACGTTCCGATAGTAGTTGTCAGCAGTCATACTCTCATCATTTCTCACCCACAGCACGTCACCATAATGACTGCCGTAGTATTTGTTCCACCCTCCACCGGTGATGTTTTCTATTTTTTTCGACTTGTATTGCAGGGATGCAATCACGCCATAGAAATCGTTTTTCATGTTTTTTCTTCGCACAAGGTCTGACACATCTCCGTGCAGTCCGTAGTCCTCGAGGTGCTGATTGCATTTATATTGCTCGTAGTAGCCGAAGCCATGTGTGTAATGCAGGGCGGCGTTGATGCTCATTCTCTGTGAAAAGATGTGCGAGCCATGCAGTTGATAGTGTTGCTGATGATAGTTATCGGTCTGATTGGCATAGAATGTCGTATCGCCGTCATCGGTGACGTACCTACCGGCAGGGTTGTAATGACGGCTGTACTTCCTCCAGTCTTCTTTCGATGTATAGTCCCACGCATGATAGGTTTCTTCCCTGCCATTGAAGGTGATGAATTTCAGCGATGAGGTTTCCGAAAACAGTCCCGCCTGAACGAAGAGCGATGGCTCATGTGCAAAGGCGCGGTCAATATAACCGTCAGACCCGATGTATGACAGTCGTCCTTCTACTGCCACCTTCATGGCTGTGCTGTCGGGCGAGAGTGAGAGGAACCCTGAGCCTCCTTGCAGGCTCTCCTTGTTCGTGGCGTATGTGCCGTAACTTACGGCCAATCTGCCCCACGGCGTGGGCGAGAAATTGTCTGTCCGCATATTGATGCTTGCCCCGAAAGCCCCTGCGCCATTTGTGGATGTTCCCACACCACGTTGTATCTGTATGTCCTGCACGTTGCTTGCAAAATCAGGGATGTTGTTGAAATAGGTCAGTCCAGACTCTGCATCATTCATCGGTATGCCGTTTGTCGTGATGTTTATGCGTGTGGGGTCTGTACCTCGGATGCGGAGCGATGTGTAACCTATTCCCGTACCTGCGTCGCTTGTGGCGATGACCGATGGCGTGAGTTGCAGCATCGAAGGAATGTCCTTTGCGTGGTTATTGGCTTTCAGTTCCTCCTTGTCGATGTTAGTGAATGCCATCGGGGTCGTACTGCCGGCGCGTATTGCCACCACGTCCACTTCGCCCAGTGTCACAGACAGGGAGTCGGCCTGTGCTTCGTTGGCTTGTTCTCTACTCTGCGGTGTGTTATGCCCTGCACGACCGCTCATCCATACTGCACAGCAAAAGGCTGTAAACAAAATAGTTTTCTTCATGATTCCTTTCCTTTTACGCCGGCATTATCCGGTTCAAGTTCGAAGGGTATGTTCTCAGCCGCCCAAATAGGTCAGCACCCCTAAAATATGACCGCAAAGGTAAGGAAATTTTCTTGTAATAGTTTAGGGTTGCAAAGTTAAATAGTTAAAAAGTTTAAGAGGAGATTTATAGGGAGAGGATCTTTTCTTCCCTCGCGCGCGGGCGCGTATCGTATAATAAGGTATAGAGTCTCCCTAACGAATTAACAATTAATTAAAGTTATAAGTTATAAAATATAAGTTATAACATGCGAGAAAACAGAAAAACATGTAAAACGGACAGATGATTTTTGACAAACGCACGATTGCCTTTCGACAAACGCTCGTTTGGGCTTCGACAAGCGCTCGTTTGGGTCTCGACAAACGCTCGTTTGTGCCTCGTCTTCCCATCGT
>JAGHTU010000037.1 GCA_018065185.1 Candidatus Equicola faecalis
GAAGCGAAAGCGGATGCAAAGATACACCTTTTTCAATTCACACCAAACTTTTCTACAACTTTTTTCTAATTATTGACACAAGTCAAGAGAAAACAAAAGAATTACCTCAAAAAAATTCTAGACTTTGAAGTATGCAAACATGCCTGGCAAACTTCAAATATAATCATCTACAAACACTTATTCTAGGAGTTATGCACTCGGCAGAGAGCTCGTGTTTGTAGATGAATTGAGTTGACAGATTTAAGAACTGATCCGAATCGTTCTAAAAATGTTGTATAAACTTTAAATGTAACTACCAATTATCTTTGATATTATCAGATTTATTATAATATCCTAATATTGAGTAAATGGTTGTATTAAAATAGGATTCAATCTTATTAATCGTATCTTTTTTCTTTTCTTTTGGCGAACCATTTTTATCAAAAAGACCACTCACAAAACTTGGGAAACTTTTTGGCAATGGATAATTAGATGCCTCAACTAAAAGATCCGAATCTATAGTTGGACTATCCACTTTAATCCTACCATCTTTAAAATGGAAGTTAAGGTTATAATAGGCATAATATGTTACAATTCCCCTTGGTATATTGTATGAAGAATACATCTCATCTGATAAGGCGTGGATTGTTAATGATACTGGCTCAATTTCATTTAAAACAAGCTTTGGATTTTTATAGATATTCAATATATTGAACTTTACCATTCTATAAAGCTCTTGAGCAGTCTTACCCTCAAAAGGTATAACAACAAAAGAAGTCCCTTCCTTGTCTAACTCAAAAGTGCCATTCTTTTTCAGATTAAATTTAAAATCTTGCGCACTACTAAATGAAAAAAAAGTCACAAATAAAAAAAACGTAATAATAATTTTCTTCATAATAATAATAATAATAATAATAATAATAATAAAGAAGAAGGAGCGCGAACTTTCCGACGCTTACCCTTCTCCGCGGTACGACCAAGTCACCTTTGTAACAGATAAGTACGGAAAAGCTCACGCCCTACAGAGGACGTGAACCCACCACTACTTATTCTCGCTACTTTTGAAATTTGGTCGTTTTTCAGAGAAGAGAACAAGAGCAGTTAGCTCAAGTATAACATTAAGTGTCGAACGGTTGTCGCTCACCTTCGTAGTTAATAATTAAGTTTAAATTAATACGTCGGTGAAGTGGCTACACATCCAGTGCACCGTTCTTCGTTGTTTGATTTATTTACTGTCTGTTTCGTAATGTCTTGTAATCACTCCGTTATAAAAAAGGAGGGCATAGACTTCTCTTTTGGATTTTTAGTTTGACTTCATGTTAGCTTTCAATTTATTATGCAACCAATCTTCCATGCTCATACAGATACTCTGGAGCAATGTCTGCTCCATTTTTCCAGAAAATGGTCCCTTGTAAACCAAATTGGACAAACAATTCTTTGTCTGCAAGTTCTTGAAATGACGGATATTTCAATAGCGGAGTAAGGTCAACTATTTTGATTACTCCATCACTAAAGGTACACATAAGAGTGTATTCACCCATGTACTCTACGTCAGTTACTGTCAAAATCATATTATCTTACTATTTTGGTTATACGTTCTCCGCGCTGAGCCTTATTCCAAAGATTGAGAAGTTCGGCCTCATGACTATCAATAAACTCATTTACCAGCTTTATATGCTTTGATTTCGCTCGTCCCTCAACAAATCTGTCGCCAATGTTGATAGTAAATTCCTCTCCACCATGCTTTACATGAATATGGGGAGGATTATGGTCAAAGGCATAGATGAATATCAGTAAGCCGTTTATTATAAATATTGATCCCATCTTATTTCGTTTGAGACATTTTACGTGGCAAAACTAATGATTTTTTATCAAATAAACGACTAAATAGTTCAAAATCACACAAAATCCTTATAATATAATGTACGCGTGCGCGAGGGGTAAAGCCTCTCCTAAATCCTCCCCTGAAGGGAAGGACTTTTTGAACCCTCCTTTTAGGGAGGGGGGTGAGGTAGGCTACTTTGCTCTGCGTGAAATAAAAAAGAAAGCAAGAAACTGAAAAGCAAAGAGACAGAAACCGAATTTCCATCAAAGGGAGTTCGGATACCCATCGAAGGGGTCCCGTATAACCATCGAAGGGGCTCCGTAAAACCATCGAAGGGATGCCATGCACGGCATTAGGGAAGCCCTTTGACAGCATCGCAACACCCCCAAGAAAGCACCGAGGAATCCCCTCGATTGGAACATCTGTTCCGCGACTTTGGACGACTGGAAACGAGCGTGCGTTTGACCTCTCACAAACGATGGGAAGACGAGGCACAAACGAGCGTTTGTCGAAGCCCAAACGAGCGTTTGTCGAAAGGCAATCGTGCGTTTGTCAAAAATCATGCGTCCGTTTACTCGTTTTTTTGTTTTCACGCAGAGCAAATCTTGCCTCTTACGAGGTTTTGTCTGAAAGTATATTCCTTTCTGCAAGCAAGCCTGCCAAAGGCATCTCCTTTCCGTCATGCCATCTTCGATGTCTCAAGATTTGTACGCAAGGGGCAGAGACGCACCTTGCAGGTGCTACGCAGAGTTTTTTGCGAGTGATGATTTATGAGTTATAATTCATAACTGTTTAGGGGGGGGCTTTCTATACCTTATTATATATACGCGTACGCGCCCGCGCGCGAGGGAGAAAAAGAGAAAAAGAGAAAAAGGAAAAGTAAGTTTTCGAATATAATAGTATTAAACACTAACGACCGATTTGGGTTAAACGCACACCACTCAAATTCTCTTTGATTTAGTTGGTTTAAATCCATATTTTGTTGTAAATTTGCCTAACGAAAGAAAATAATACCAATATTCATTAACCTAATACAAAATTCACTATGAAGAAAAGATTCTTATTATCACTAGTATGTATTGCAATGGGGATTGCAGCATCAGCACAAACTCCTATCCTCAACATTGAGGGCGGACAAGTACAGGGAGTAACCACCGACATTGAGGGCGTAATCGTATATCGTGGCATTCCGTATGCTGCCCCACCTATCCGCGACCTACGTTGGAAAGCCCCACAGCCAGTAGTGGCATGGAAGGGAGTGAAGGTTGCCAACAGATTCGACCACCCAAGTTTTCAGGCTATCCAATACAAGGGTGGCTACTATTCAGAGTGGGGTTACGGTGATGAAGCACCATTCAGCGAGGACTGCCTCTACCTAAACGTATGGACCAAGGCTTCAGGACAGACCGCAAAGAAACTACCTGTGGCGATGTGGATTCATGGCGGTGGCTACCGCGAAGGATGGGGTTCTGAACCAGAGTTTGACGGACAGGAATGGGCAAACAAAGATGTGGTGTTGGTGACTATCAACTACCGTCTCGGCGTCTTCGGATTCCTCACTCATCCACTCCTGGCAGAGGAGAACGAGCATCATGTATCGGGCAACTACGGCATCCTTGACCAAATAGAAGCCCTGAAGTGGATAAAGAAGAATATCGCACAATTCGGTGGTGATGCTGATAACGTTACTATCTTTGGACAAAGCGCAGGTGCAGGCAGCGTACGCACATTGTGCGAGTCGCCACTGGCACGCGGACTATTCCATAAGGCTGTCATCATGAGCGGTGGCGGACTGACTACAGCCAACGGAACAGCATCTCCTGCACGTTACGCTCCAATCACTCAACAGCAGGCTGGCGAGATGAACAAGAAGATGTTTGACTGGGCAGGACTGACTAACCTCAAGAAGATGCGTATGGCTCCTACCGAAGCCGTTCACGCCCTTTCAACACTATATGCTTCTGCAACAGGCGACCGTACATGGGCACCGATGTACCCAATAGCTGACGGCTACGTATCGATGGAAAGCTTTGACAAGGCGGCACTCGATGGCACACTTGCTGACGTGCCTTATATGATAGGTTACACCATGAACGACATGGGGAATATGGCACCCGGCATTGAAGCTTTCTGCCTCAACCGCGAGAAGATGGGCAACAAGGCATGGGCTTACGAGTTTGCACGCCCATTGCCGGATGACGGTTCACACCCTGAGGTGACGGTACGTCTGAAAGGAGCGTTCCACTCCTCCGACCTGTGGTTTGTATTCAAATCGCTTAAGCATTGTTGGCGTCCTTGGACAAAAGGCGACTGGGACCTATCAGAGAAGATGCTGACGGCATGGACCAACTTTGCAAAATACAGCAACCCTAATTCACCCAAGACCGACGTGTGGAAGCCATGTACGAAGAAGAATAACAATTTCATGGTGTTCAAACTTAATGCCAATAATGAAGAAGCATCAGAGTTCGGCAAGACTGTGACGACAGTAAACTGATATCCAGTCATCACAGACAAACTACTATATATCCCCGAAACAAACTGAACTGTTTCGGGGATTTTCTACAACAACAGCATTAAAACGGCAATGTGTCAAGGCAGATGTGTATGGGTGCATTGGTGATGGGATGCCGAAACGTCAGTTCCTGCGCCTGAAGGCACAGACGCTCCGCAGGTGTGCCATAGAGAGCATCGCCCACAATAGGACAACCGAGCCCCTCACGACTGGCACAATGTACACGCAACTGGTGCGTGCGGCCGGTATGCGGAAAGAGATTGACCAGCGTGCGCCCCTCGCGACGCCACACCACTTCATAGCGCGTGACAGCAGTCTTGCCATGTCCATAGTCCACTCGCTGACGCGGACGATTGAGATAGTCTGATGAAAGAGGCAGACGAATCTCACCGCTGTCAGCCTCGACCACACCATCGAGCAGGGCGACATAGCGTTTCTGCACCTGTCGTCCCTCAAACAGACGTTGCAGAGACGACTGCATATCCGCACCCTTGACAAGAATCTGCAAGCCTGAAGTGAACATATCCAACCTATGTACAGGCAGGACGCTAATAGTCATACGCTTCTTCACGATGTCTGCCACACACGGTACGTCACTACGCCCGGGCACGGAGAGCATACCTGAAGGTTTGTCCACCACCATCAGCCACTCATCATCATAGACCACACGCAACTGCTCCTCCAAATCGGCATTTACACGCTCCAGAGGATTGTCGTCAACCGCCAGTCCCTGCAACATCCAGCCGAGTATTGGTTTACAACGCCCCATACACGCCGGGTAATAATGCAGATGATGACGCACCTCATCGCGCGGACTCTCGCCCCACCAGAACTCCGCCATACACAATGGCGTGAGAGCATGACGGAAAGCATACTGAAGCAGTTTCGGTGCGCAGCAATCGCCACTCCCCGAAGGTGGATAGCGCAGAGGCGTAGTGGCGAAGATATCAAGCAGGTCGCGCTCCTCGCCCTTAGCATTGAGCATACGGTATTGTGAAAAGATATAGTCCTGTAGTCGTTTTGACTCCTCTCGTCCTTTAGGTATTGCCCCTGCAAGTAAGGTATAGATAGACGGAACGAAATAGCCGTCATCATCCATACCACTACCGGAGAAGGCAGCAAGAAAACCTATCTCCCCTGCCCCATCGGTCTCCACCACAAGAACACCGAACATCTTCCCTGATGGGATAAGCGGAACACGTCGCCTCTCCAACTCTGCCACGACCTCGCTCACCGCCTGTCGTGCCCACGCATGAGGCGTGTAACAAAAAGGATATGTGAACTTCTCAGGCTTCCTGCCCTCCAGTATCTGCGTAAAGGAATGAAACATACTGCAAAGGTAATATATAAATGATAATTGACAATCAAAATAAAGTTGGCACGGCTTTTGTTTTAGTGTTAATGGAACAAGGAGGTTTCATAACAAGAATGTTTAATTAAAAAGAATAAAGTATTATGGGAAAGATTATTGGAATTGACTTAGGAACTACAAATTCATGCGTTTCTGTATTCGAAGGAAACGAACCTGTAGTAATAGCAAACTCTGAAGGCAAGCGCACGACACCTTCTGTAATCGGGTTTGTTGACAATGGTGAGCGCAAGGTGGGCGACCCTGCAAAGCGTCAGGCTATCACCAACCCTCAGCGCACAGTGTATAGCATCAAGCGTTTCATGGGTGAGACATTTGACCAGGTGCAGAAAGAAATTTCACGTGTACCTTATCCTGTAGAGAGAGGTGCAGGCAATACGCCACGCGTAAACATCGACGGACGCCAATATACACCACAGGAAATCTCTGCAATGATACTGCAGAAGATGAAGAAGACTGCTGAGGACTATCTCGGACAGGAAGTAAAAGAGGCTGTCATCACAGTACCTGCTTATTTCAGCGACTCACAGCGTCAGGCAACGAAAGAAGCCGGTCAGATAGCAGGTCTTGAAGTTAAGCGTATCGTGAACGAGCCTACGGCTGCAGCTCTGGCTTACGGCATAGACAAGAGCAATAAGAATATGAAGATTGCTGTTTTCGACCTCGGTGGCGGTACTTTCGATATCTCAATCCTTGATTTCGGTGATGGTGTGTTCGAGGTGCTCTCAACAAATGGTGATACTCACCTCGGTGGTGACGACTTCGACCAGGTTATCATTGACTGGCTCGTACAGGAGTTCCGCAACGACGAAGGTGCAGACCTGAAGGCTGATCCTATGGCAATGCAGCGCCTGAAGGAGGCTGCAGAGAAGGCAAAGATAGAACTGTCAAGTTCTTCTTCTACAGAAATCAACCTGCCTTATATAATGCCTGTAGGTGGCGTGCCTAAGCATCTTGTAAAGACACTCACACGTGCAAAGTTTGAGCAGTTGGCTCACAGCCTCATCCAAGCTTGCTTGGAGCCTTGTCGCAAGGCAATGGCAGACGCAAAGCTGTCTAACTCAGACATCAACGAGGTGATACTCGTCGGCGGTTCAACACGTATTCCTGCCGTTCAAGAGGTGGTAAAGAACTTCTTTGGCAAAGAGCCATCGAAAGGTGTAAACCCTGATGAGGTGGTGGCTATCGGTGCTGCCATACAGGGCGCAATACTGAACAATGAAGGTGGTGTTGGCGACATCGTATTGCTTGATGTCACTCCGCTTACTCTCGGTATTGAGACTCTCGGTGGCGTAATGACAAAACTTATTGATGCCAACTCTACTATACCTTGCAAGAAGAGTGAAACATTCTCAACGGCTGCCGACAACCAGACGGCTGTAACCATCCACGTATTGCAGGGCGAGCGTCCGATGGCAGCGCAGAACAAGTCAATAGGTAACTTCAACCTTGAAGGTATCGCTCCTGCACGCCGAGGTGTGCCACAGATTGAAGTAACATTCGACATTGACGCCAACGGCATTCTCAACGTATCAGCAAAGGATAAGGCTACGGGTAAGGAGCAGACCATCCGCATCGAGGCTTCATCGGGTCTGTCAAAGGAAGAAATCGACCGCATGAAAGCTGAAGCACAGGCTAACGAAGCTGCAGACAAGGCAGAGCGCGAGAAGGTGGACAAGATAAATCAGGCAGACTCTGTCATCTTCCAGACCGAGACTTTCCTCTCTGAGAATGGTGACAAACTCCCTGCAGATGACAAACCACAGGTGGAGGCAGCACTCGCCAAGCTAAAGGAAGCACATAAGAGTGGTGACGTGGCAGCCATAGACGCAGCCATGAACGAGATGAATACTGTCATGCAGGCTGCAAGCCAGAAGATGTATGCACAGGCAGGACCTCAGCCGGGCGCACAAGCAGGACCAGAGGCAGGTGCAGGCTTCAATGGCGCAGGTGCTGGACAGCAGAATGCCGGTGACCAGCAGAAAGCTCAGGCAGAAGATGCCGACTTCGAGGAAGTGAAATAAGGCAAGTTTCAACTATAACAAGAAAGCGTGTAACCTGATTGGGTTGCACGCTATTTTTTGCAAATTGTCGCACTCGAGAAATCGACCTATCAACCTAAGTAAATTGACCTATCAACTTAAGTGAATCGACCCAACGAGTTGGGCGAATCGAGCTGTATATTTTTTGCCCTGATGGTTAGACCCGTTTCACGCGATGGTTTGCGACACCCAACGCGTGCGTTTGATATTTTCGGGGCGTCAAATCAAATGAGAAATCAAATAAGAAGAGTCCACCTCTAAATCTCCCCCTAAAAGGGAGAGTAAAGGATTTAACAATACCTTATTATACATACGCGCACGCGCGCGAGGGAGAAAATAAATTTTGTATTGTGTCCAACTTGCTCTAATTTTGGATGCGGAAGATGAAACGCTTTTGTATTATATTCATATTGTTCAGTCTCTGCAACACAGTTTTTGCAGACGGCACAGACTACATCGAAGTGCGTGCAGACAGGACCGTGCTGTATCCACAGCAGATGGACTTACAGGACGGAGAGACGCTTATGGATTTGATAGAAAGATATCCGGAACTGCTAGTTAGCGGATATGATGACGTGCTGACAGCCTATCAGTTGCGTATGGATAATGTAACGATGAGCGGTGAGATACGGCAACTGCTGACACAGATTGAAGCAAAAGACCTGAAGATAGTACAGATTGTAGATAATCCGGGAGTGGCAAAAGGTATGACAGGCCTGGGAGGCGTGATAGACATTACGCTAATGCCGACGAAGAAAGGGACGCACGGCCTTGGCGAGATAAGGGGCGAGACGAATAAAAGCATCAACCCCACGCTGAACATTAGATATGGAGGAAAAAACACGGATGTGTGGGTAAATACGAATTATGGTTACAGCCGAGATGAATCCAAAAATAGTCACCGCGAGTTTATCGATGCTCACGGCACAACGATATTCGGTGAACGTGACAGACTGCTCACTTATGTCAAACAGGAATACTGCAATATGGACGAATCATCCAGATTTGAGACGAACAGCTGGCTGGTGCGCGCCCGTTATTTTCACAAATTCAACGAGATGGGAACAGAGCTTTTGACACTACTCGGCTATCAGCACACATACACTCCACATCAGTATGATGCTTTCTGGAACAGAAAAAAGAGACAGGTGCCAACGTATCTACTGGAACTCACCACTCCACTATTCACAAAAAACCTCACAATGATGTTGGGTGCTGAAGGAGTTTACAATGTGTTTGACTATAACGTCACGGAAGAGGATTTATCCGATGAAGACATGAGATATAAGGTGTTCAATCAGGACTTATATGCACAATTCAACTACACCCTTGGCTCATGCCAGTTTACCGTTGGTGACCGCATCATGCTGTATCACTATGAAACAAGTTCTTATTTTGACGAATTGCCGAAATATACCACGAGAAACATGTTTCAGTCAAGTGTAATTTATAGACCTCAAGGGAGACATCAGTTGCAGTTGGGCTACTACCACAAATTTATCAATCCGGCATACTTCAACATCTATCCGGAATCATGGCAAAATGTGGATGGCAAGACATGGATTATTTTCAATCAAGAATCCGATGATAAAAAAGTGGACCAAGTGAAATTGGGTTATACATATTCAACACAGAGATTGTCTATGTGTATCAACGGAAACTACTACAGACGTGATTATGCAAATATTTGGGGAACAGATATCTCGATGTATTACAAATACAAACGGCTGAGTATGACTGCCGGGGCGAAAGTTCTCCTCGGAGATGGTGAGGACTATTGCTGTGTGCGGTTTGCACCAAAGGTGTCATTACCATATCAAATACTGTTAGTGGCAAACATGATTTATTACAGCAATAATGCCCCATTCAGGCAGAAAACAGACACTACCGTGTATGGAGAGCTGAGGGCAGAGAAACAGTTCTTCAAACGCTGGAACATACAACTGCTGTGGCACGACATGTTTGCCAGCGACCATTCTGCTCTTATGGCGGCAGTAAGATTCAACTTTTAGGATAAAAGTGGCACAGGATTTGTTTTATACAAGACGGGACAACGAATAATTAACAATAAAAAACACAAATAACAATGGCAAATAAAGGTAATATCGGTGTAACGACCGAAAACATTTTCCCAGTAATAAAGAAGTTTCTTTATAGTGATCATGAAATTTTCCTGCGCGAGATGGTGTCAAATGCTGTCGATGCAACGCAGAAACTAAAGACACTTGCCATAAGCGGTGATTTCAAAGGTGAGGAAGGCGACCTGACCATACACATCAACGTGGACAAGAAGAAAGGTACACTCACCATTTCCGACCACGGAATAGGGATGACCGAAGAGGAAATAGACAAATACATCAACCAGATTGCCTTCTCGGGCGCAAACGACTTCCTCGACAAATACAAAGACACGGCTAACGGCATAATCGGACATTTCGGTCTCGGGTTCTACTCTGCTTTTATGGTGAGTAAGAAGGTGGAAATCATCACAAAAGGCTACAAAGAAGATGCAAAGGCTGTGAAATGGAGTTGTGACGGCAGTCCTGAATTTGAGATAAAAGACGCAAAACGCGAAGAGCGCGGAACAGACATCATTCTCTATATTGATGACGATTGCAAGGAGTTTCTCGAACAGAACAAGATAATAGAACTGTTGGGCAAATACTGCAAGTTCCTGCCTGTGCCTGTGGCTTGCGGAAAGAAAACGGAATGGAAAGACGGCAAGAGCGTTGAGACAAAAGAAGACAATATTATAAACGAAAAAGAAGCCTTGTGGACAAAAGCACCATCCACACTAAAGGATGAAGACTACAAGGATTTCTACCGTTACCTCTATCCATATACTGACGAACCGCTGTTTTGGATTCACTTGAATGTGGATTATCCGTTCAACCTGACGGGAATACTCTATTTCCCACGCATCAGTAGCAACATCGACCTGCAAAAGAACAAGATACAACTGTACTGCAACAACGTGTTCGTGACCGACCAGGTGGAGGGCATCGTACCGGAATTCCTGACCCTGCTACATGGTGTCATCGACTCACCGGACATCCCGCTCAACGTGAGTCGTAGTTATCTGCAGAGCGATGCCAACGTAAAGAAGATATCAACATACATCACCAAGAAAGTGGCAGACCGTCTGGCTTCTATCTTCAAGGAGAACCGCAAGGAGTATGAGGAGAAATGGGACAAACTGAAACTCTTCATCCACTACGGAATGTTGTCGAAAGAAGACTTCTACGACAAAGCCAAGGACTTCAGTCTGCTGAAAGATACGGAAGGCAAGTTCTTCACATACGAAGAATACAAGACGCTTATCACTACCGAGCAGACCGACCGTGACGGCAACCTCATCTATCTCTATGCCACCGACAAGGAAGAACAATACAGTTATATCGAAGCAGCAAAGGAGAAGGGTTATTCCGTACTGCTGATGGATGGCGACCTTGATGTAGCATTGCTGGGTATGCTGGAACAGAAGATGGAGAAGTCACGTTTCTCACGCGTGGACAGCGACATCATATCACGCCTCATCAATAAGGAAGAGAAAAAGAAAGAAAAGAAAGACGATAAGAAAGATGATGAGAAGAAAGAAGATTCTCCGCTCGTAAAGGCATTTAAGGAGGCACTTCCAAAGATTGAGAACACCGAATTCACTATCGAAGAACAGAGTATGGGCGAAGGAGCACAGCCGGTGATGATAATACAGAGCGAATATATGCGCCGTATGAAAGATATGAGTCGCTTCCAAAGTGGAATGGGGTTCTATGGTCAAATGCCGAATATGTACACGCTCGTGCTGAACACGGACAATACGTTCATCAAGCAAGCGGAGAATGAGGCGGAGACCGTCAAGCAACTCATCGACCTCGCTCTCCTACAGAATGGTATGCTCAAGGGCGAAGCGTTGAGCGAGTTCCTGAAACGCTCATACACCTTCATCGGGAAATAAAGATTCCGGACTACCGCTAGAAGAAATTATATCGATACGATGAAAAAGTTTTTATTGGTCTGTTGCGCGATTGCAACGTGTGGCATTCATGCTGCCACAAACGAAATGGTTGTGAACGTAGGAAAGACAGGAGCCCCAATACAGAAAACGATGTACGGCATCTTCTTTGAAGATATCAACTACGCCGCAGATGGTGGTCTGTATGCCGAAATGGTGAAGAACCGCTCCTTTGAGTTTCCGCAACACCTAATGGGATGGAAAGCATTCGGGAAGGTGGAGGTGAAAGATGACGGACCTTTTGAGCGCAATCCGCATTATGTACGTCTGTCGTATGCAGGACATAAGGACAAACACACAGGTCTAGAGAATGAAGGCTTTTTCGGTATCGCCACGAAGAAAGATGCCTCTTATCGCTTTACTGTATGGGCACGCTGTCCGGAAGGCGGAAAGAGTAGGATTGTGGTGCAGGTGGTGGATAATGCCTCAATCGGCGAGAGTCAGGTGATGGCATCCTGCAAAGTTGATGTAGAAGGCAAAGAATGGAAGAAATACACCGCTACCTTCACAGTGAATGCAACAAAGCAGAAGCAGTCATTACGACTCTTCCTTCGTCGTAGTGGCAAGAATGCAATAACGACAACTGACGTAGAACATATCTCGCTGTTCCCAACAGACACATGGATGGGAAGAGAGAATGGTATGCGGCGCGATTTAGCACAGGCTCTTTCAGACCTACAGCCTGGTGTATTCCGCTTCCCTGGAGGATGCATCGTGGAAGGCACAGATCTCGCCACAAGGTATCAATGGAAAAATTCTGTCGGTCCTGTAGAAAACCGCCCACTGAATGAGAACCGTTGGCACTATACGTTTGAGCACCGCTTCTTCCCAGACTACTATCAGTCATACGGACTCGGATTCTTTGAATTTTTCCAATTGTGCGAAGATTTCGGTTGTGAAGCACTACCTGTGATAAGTTGCGGACTGAGTTGTCAGTTCCAGAACCCCGACCCAAAGCAGAAAGGCGCACACGTGCCGACCGACTCATTGGATGAGTATATACAGGACGCTTTGGACCTTATCGAGTTTGCCAATGGCAGCACCGACACGAAATGGGGGAAAGTGCGTGCCGACATGGGACATCCGTCTCCTTTCGGTCTGCATTATTTGGCAATCGGTAATGAACAATGGGACTATAAAGACAACCCTGCGTTTACGGAACGTCTAAAACGCTTTCTTGACGTGCTGAAGAAACAACACCCTGAGATAAAATATATCGGTACGACAGGACCCGATTCCGAAGGTAGCCGATTCGAGATGTTACAGCCGAAAATGAAAGAGCTGAAAGCCGACCTATATGATGAACATTTCTACCGCCCAGAAAGTTGGTTTACAGATTCACTAAACCGCCATCGCTACGACAGTTATGACCGCAAGGGGCCAAAAGTCTTTGCTGGCGAATATGCTTGTCACGGTAAAGGAAAGAAATGGAACCATTTTAATGCCGCACTACTGGAGGCTGCCTTTATGACGGGATTTGAGAGGAACGCCGATGTCGTACACATGGCAACTTACGCCCCATTATTTGCACACACCGAAGGATGGCAATGGCGACCGGATATGATATGGTACGATAATCTGCGGATGATGCGCACATGTTCATATTACGTTCAGCAGTTATATTCCATTTATAAAGGGACATACTTCCTGCCACTGACGATGAACGGGAAAGCCGTGGCTAGCGATAGCGACCAGAACGGACTCTCGGCAAGTGCCGTAAAAGGCAACGAAAAGGGAGAAGTAATAATCAAGGTGGTCAACACAGGCAAAGAAGCGCAACCGCTTAATATCCGCTTAAAGGGAATAAAGAATCTTAAACAAGCCAAAGTTATCACTCTACATACTGATGACGCCTTGGCAGAAAACACGCTGGACGCCCCTGACAAAATCGCACCAAAGGAGATGACGCAAGAAGTGTCGGGCAACACGTTTGCTACCACCATTCCTGCAAACGCCTTCTGCGTATATATACTAAAGTAATGCAACGGTATTTACTCACACTTCAGTACGACGGCAAAGACTTCCACGGTTGGCAGATACAACCAAACGGGATGACCGTGGAGGAGGAGCTGGAGAAATCACTCTCCACGTTGTTGCGCCACGACGTGAATGTTGTGGGAGCAGGGCGTACTGATGCTAGTGTACATGCAAAAAAGATGACATGTCATTTCGACGAGGAAGAGGCAATAGGCGACTTGCCACAACTGATGTATAAATTGAACCGCCTGCTTCCTGCGAGCATCTGTGTGATGGACATACAGCCTGTGCCGGATTCGCTACATGCTCGTTTCAGCGCAAAGCAACGGACATACCATTATTACATACACACGAGGAAAGACGCGTTCCTCAACAGATATTCTTGCCTTATATCATACGCTCTTGATTTTGAAAAGATGAACAAAGCGGCACAAATACTGACGGAGCATCAGGATTTTGGTGCGTTCTGTAAAACAGGTAGTGACGTAAAGACAACATTGTGCACCGTGACCGAAGCACGATGGGTAAAGACAGATGAAAACAGATATTATTTCACTATTACAGCCAACCGTTTTTTGCGCAACATGGTACGTGCCGTAGTGGGGACACTTATCGAAGTGGGGCGTGGACGTATCACCCTACCCGACTTTCAGAAGATTATTGAGACCGGGACAAGGAGCGATGCCGGAGAATCAATGCCAGCTGATGCACTGTTCCTAGAAGACGTGAAATATTAAATTTTACAGAAAAGATTTGGACAATAAGCAAATAATCACTACATTTGCGTCGCTTTTAATAGAAAGCATAGTAAAAAACATTTAACAACTTAAAAATTTAATTTTATGCAACAGTATGAAACCGTTTTCATTTTGACTCCCGTTTTGTCTGATGAACAGATGAAGGAAACGGTCGCTAAGTTCAAAAAGGTGCTCACCGACAATGAGGCTGAGATTTTGAACGAAGAGATCTGGGGTTTGAAAAAGATGGCTTACCCTATTGACAACAAGTCAACAGGTTTCTACAATCTCTTTGAGTTCAAAGCCGAGTCTGAGATTGTAAACAAATTGGAAGTAGCGTTCCGTCGTGATGAGAAAGTGCTACGTTTCCTCACTGTCAAACTTGACAAGTTTGCAGTAGAATATGCAGAAAAGCGCCGCAAGAAGTATGCAGGTAAAGCAGAAACAAAAGCGGAGAATGTAGAATCTGAAAACAAAGAGGAGGCTTAAACTATGGCACAGAACACTGAAGTAAGATATTTGACTCCGGTTGCAGTCGATACTAAGAGAAAGAAATATTGCCGTTTCAAGAAAAGCGGTATTAAGTATATTGACTATAAGGATGCTGAGTTCCTGAAAAAATTCCTTAATGAACAAGGTAAGATTTTGCCTCGTCGTATCACGGGTAACTCACTTAAATTCCAACGTCGCGTGGCACAGGCTGTAAAGCGCGCACGCCAGTTGGCTCTTCTTCCTTATGTAACTGATATGATGAAATAATAAAGGAGGTAAGTTATGGAAATTATATTGAAAGAAGACATCATCGGCTTAGGCTACAAGAATGATATCGTAAACGTAAAGTCCGGTTACGGCCGTAACTATCTCATACCTCAGGGTAAGGGCATCTTTGCATCTCCTGCTGAAAAGAAAATCTTGGCAGAGAATCTGCGTCAGCAGGCTCGCAAGATTGAGGCAATCAAAGCTGAAGCACAGAAGAAGGGCGATGCTCTGCAGGGTGCTTCTGTAGAAATTGCTGTCAAAGTGAGCGCAAATGGTGTAGCTTATGGTTCTGTAGGTCCTGCACAGGTATGTGAAGCATTAAAGGAGAAAGGTTTTGACATTGACCGCAAGATTATCACCATGAAGGAAGTGAAGAAAGTTGGCGATTTCGTTGCACTTGTTCACTATCACAAGGAAGTGGTAATTGAGATTCCTGTGAAGGTAATTGCTGAAAATGCAGAAGAACTTGCAGCAGAAGCCCGTGCACGTAAAGCAGAGCTTCAGGCAAAGAAGGATGCCGAGAAGCAGGCAACCAACACAGAAGCAGAAGAAACTGCTGACGAAAAAGAAGTGCTTGAAGAAATGGGTGTAAAAGAAGACTAAGACAATTTAGAATTCATAAAAATTATTTTCATTTCGAAATCCTCGATTCAAACTAATTGATTCGGGGATTTCTATTGTTATATTACACCGCTTTATTATATTTTTGCTTAACTTTGCAACATGGATTATAAATATCATATTTTCTCCCCTTATCGTGTCTGTCCGATAGGGGCGCATGTTGACCATCAGCACGGCATCGTAACAGGATTTGCGATAGACAAAGGTATTGATTTGTGGTTCTCGCCGACAGATGATGGAGATGTAACGTTGAAGAGTCTCTCATATGATGGAGAAATCAACTTCAACGTGAGAATACCGACACAGGTTAGGCACAATAACTGGGGCGATTATGCCCGCGGTGCGAAGTTTGCTCTGCGGAAACGTTTCAACTTAAAGTATGGCATTCATGGTATGCTTAAGGGTTCGTTACCAGTAGGCGGTCTGTCATCATCAGCAGCTGTGCTTGTGGCATACGTTATGGCATTTGCAAAAGCAAATGATATCGAACTGACACCGCTTGAAACGATCAATATAGCATCGCAGGCTGAACGCGAGTATATCGGATTGAACAATGGTATTCTCGACCAGAGTTGTATTGTCCTGTCTGATAAGAATGCGTTACTTTTTCTAGATACCGATTCGCAGGAATACCGACTCATCAAGAGGAATGAGAAGATGAAAGATTTTCATATCGGCATATTCTTCTCCGGTCTCACTCGTAGTCTTGTAGGATCAGACTATAACTTGAGGGTGGCAGAATGCAAGACGGCAGCATGGAATATGTTGGCATATAACAACCAACCCCTCAAGACACTTGACAAGACATTCCTGCGTGACATACCGAAAGAGACATTCGAAAAAACTTGCGATATAATGCCGAAAAGGTTTGCAAAACGTGCCGAACATTTTTATTCCGAATACAGACGTGTTCGTCAAGGAGTAACGGCATGGGAAAGTGGCAACCTACAACTCTTTGGAAAACTATCGTTTGAAAGTTGCGAAAGCAGTATCAATAACTATGAATGCGGTTCACCGGAACTAATAACGATATACAACATTATGCGTTCTCTTGATGGTGTTTACGGAGGGCGTTTCTCTGGTGCTGGTTTCAAGGGTGCTTGTATGGCACTCGTTGACCCTACAAAGGAAGATACTATCCGCGAAGAATTGGCACGCCAATATTTAGAGAAATTTCCTGAATATACTGAGACCTTCCAAGTATATTTCTGCAAACCTGACGACGGAGCACGCTTTGTATGAAAAACATTATATTAGCTGCAGGATACGCGACGCGTATGTACCCATTGACAGAGAATACGCCCAAACCTCTCTTGAAGGTTGGTAATGAAACTATACTTGACCGCCTGCTGAAAGATGTTGATAGGTTGCCCGAAGTGATGGAGCATATTATCGTGACCAACCACCGGTTTGCCCATATCTTCGAGCAATGGAGGGATGCATCCAATTACAGAAAACCGATATGTATCATCGATGATGGTTCGACAGAAAATGGAAACCGCATAGGTGCCGTTTGCGACTTGCTCCTTGCCATGAAGAATATTGACACTAGTGATGGGGAACCTGTCATGGTGCTTGCTGCCGACAACATATTGGACTTCTCTCTAGCAGGCTTCGTGGCATACTACCAAGAGAAACAGACGTCACTCATTATGTGCCATAGGGAAGAAGACATCTCTGCCTTGCAACGCACGGGTGTTGTGTGCCTAGACAAGAACAACCTCGTCTTACTCATGGAAGAAAAACCACAAGAACCCAAATCGCATTGGGCTGTTCCTCCTTTCTACATCTATGCCCACCATGATTTTCCGCTCATTGAACATTGCATAGAAGACGGATATGGATATGATGCACCGGGAAATCTCGCAAGATACCTTTGTGGCAGGACGCGAGTTCATGCATGGCAGATGTCAGGGAAAAGATATGATATAGGGAATTTAAAAACATACGAAAAATTTAAGAACAGACAAATATGAAGATACTTGTAACAGGTGCTGCGGGCTTTATCGGTATGCACCTTTCCAGACGTCTTCTAGAACGCGAAGACGAAGTTGTTGGACTTGACAATCTTAATGACTACTACCCTACCGCACTCAAACATGCACGTCTCAAAGAACTTGAAGACTACAAGGGATTCCGTTTCATAAAGGGCGACATTGCTGATCGTGACATGTTGCCAAAACTCTTTGAACGGGAACAGTTTGATGCTGTGATGAATCTTGCCGCACAAGCAGGTGTACGCTACTCTATCGAAAATCCATTTGCTTACGTTGAAAGCAATCTCGTGGGCTTTGCCAACATACTCGAATGTTGCCGTCATTACCCCGTAAGACATCTCGTATATGCATCATCAAGCAGCGTATATGGAGGGAACACGAAGACTCCATTCTCAGAAGACGACAAGGTGGATGCTCCAGTCAGTCTTTATGCTGCCACAAAAAAAGCAAATGAACTGATGGCAAGTTGTTACAGCAAGCTCTATGGGATGTCCACAACAGGACTGCGATTTTTTACCGTTTATGGCCCTTGGGGACGTCCGGACATGGCACCAATGCTGTTTGCCAAAGCCATCAGTAATGGTGAACCTATAAAGGTGTTCAACAATGGTGATATGATGCGTGATTTTACCTATGTGGCAGATATTGTTGAAGGTATCATCCGCGTCATTGATAATCCGCCAATGGAAGATGGCGATAGACGCAGAGCCGAAGTGTATAATATAGGATGTAGCAATCCTGTAAAATTGATGGATTTTATTAACACCATAGAAGAGACTCTTGGCCGTAAGGCAGAAAAGATGATGCTTCCTATGCAAAAAGGCGATGTTTATCAAACATATGCTGACACCACGAAACTTGAACAGGCAATGGGCTACCATCCGTCAACAACTCTCCGTGACGGCATCCGCGAGTTTATTGCGTGGTATCAAAGCGAGAAAAACCCATTAAAATAATATCGTGACCGAAAAAGGTACTCATAAATTTGTCTAAGGCATATATTATATCTACCTTTGTTTGCTCTTTTAAAGAAACACAACTAACATTTAACAATAAAAATAAACTCTGTAACAATGAAAGAAAAATTATTTTCTGACTTTGTGGCACCATCAAAACAGGAATGGCTTGACAAGATTGAGGTTGACCTGAAGGGTGCTGATTTTCAGAAGCGCCTCGTTTGGAGAACAAATGAGGGTTTTAACGTGCAACCTTTCTATATGAAGGAAGACCTTGCCGGTTGTACTTCAATAGATGCTCTTCCGGGTGAGTTCCCTTTTGTTCGTGGAAACAAAAAGGACAACAACATTTGGTATGTCCGTCAAAATATTGACGCAACAGACATTAAGGCTGCTAATGAAAAGGCTCTTGATATCCTAAACAAGGGCGTTGACTCTTTAGGTTTCCAGTTCCCAAGTGAGTCTGTAACAGAAGAGAACATAGCGGCACTGCTCAATGGTATCCAGCCAGAATTTGTAGAACTAAATTTCTCCACTTGTCAAAAGGAAAGTGTAAAATTGGCAAACATCCTTATTGCCTATTTCAAGAAGAATGGTTATAACCTTGAAAAATGCATTGGTTCTATAAACTTCGACCCTATGCTGAAGATTCTCACCAAGGGTAAGGACACGTCTGCACTTATTGCTACTGGGGTTGAACTAATCAACGCTTTGGAAGAATTGCCGAAATACCGTTGCATCACAGTAAACAGTACTGCTCTTGTTGATGCCGGCTCTTACATCTATCAGGAACTTGGTTATGCACTGAGTTGGGGTCAGGAATACCTGCATCAACTCGTTATGGCTGGCGTTGAACCTACAAAGGCAGCATGTCGCATCAAATTCAATATGGGTGTGAGTGTAAACTATTTCATGGAGATAGCAAAATTCCGTGCAGCACGTATGTTATGGGCACATATAGTTAAACAATATGAACCAAAATGCGACTGTGCATGTAAGATGAATGTATGTGCAATTACCACATCATTCAACCAGACCGTTTTCGATTCTTATGTAAATCTTCTACGTTCACAGACAGAATCCATGTCGGCAGCACTTGCAAATGTTGACTCCATGGTTGTTACTCCGTTTGACAAGCCATACGAAATACCTACGGAATTTGCGGAACGCATAGCACGCAACCAGCAACTGCTTCTTAAAGAAGAAGCTCACTTTGACAAGATTGTTGACGCTGCCGGTGGTTCTTACTATATTGAGAACCTGACAAAATCTATCGCCGAACAGGCTTGGAAACTCTTCCTTGGCACAGAGGCAGAAGGCGGATTCCTTAAATCTGCTCTTGAAAGCAAGATCCAGACCATTATTGACGAGACGAATACTGCACGTCATGCAGCAGCTGCAAAACGTAAGGAATTCATGCTCGGAACGAACCAGTTCCCTAACTTCATCGAGACATCGGAGGGAAAGAAACCGCTGACATGTTGTTGTCAAACGAAATGTGGTTGTGGCGAAGATGCTCAGATAAAGACTCTACCTTGTCGCCGACTTGCATCCGACTTCGAAGAGTTGCGTCTCTCAACTGAAGCAGCAAAGAAACAGCCGATAGCATTCATGCTCACTATCGGTAATCTTGCCATGCGTCAGGCACGTGCTCAATTCTCCTGCAATTTCCTTGCAGCAGCAGGATACAAGGTGATTGACAACCTCGGTTTCACTACCGTAGAAGAAGGTATTGAGGAGGCTATGAAGCAGAATGCTGACATTGTAGTGCTCTGTTCTAGTGATGATGAGTATGCCAAATATGCAATACCTGCATATAAAACACTCGCTTCACGTGCTATCTTTATTGTTGCCGGTGCTCCGGCATGTATGGAAGACCTCCAGAAAGAAGGCATTGAAAACTTCATACATGTTCGTTCCAACCAGTTGGACACTCTTAAATCACTTAACGCAAAAATGGGAATATGATTATGGCACGTAAAGAGTTTAAAAACATAGATATCTTTGCTGGCATTCAGGCAAAGAACGGCAAGCAATGGCAAGAAAAAAACAATATTACCGCTTCATGGCGTACACCGGAGCAGATTGATATTCAACCAGTATATACAAAAGAGGACCTTGAAGGTATGGAACACCTTGACTTCACAGCAGGTATTCCTCCGTTCCTCCGTGGTCCGTACTCAATGATGTATCCTTTCCGTCCGTGGACAATACGTCAGTATGCAGGTTTCTCTACTGCCGAAGAATCAAACGCTTTCTATCGCCGCAACCTTGCAAGCGGACAGAAAGGACTGTCTGTTGCTTTTGACCTTCCTACACACCGTGGTTACGACCCTGATAACGAGCGTGTGGTAGGTGATGTTGGTAAAGCAGGTGTAAGCATCTGCTCGCTTCCAAACATGCAACGTCTGTTTGAAGGCATTCCTTTAGCAAAAATGTCAGTATCAATGACAATGAATGGTGCCGTCCTCCCTATACTCGCATTCTATATCAATGCAGGTTTGGAGCAAGGGGCGAAACTTGAGGAAATGGCAGGTACTATCCAGAACGACATCCTAAAGGAGTTCATGGTGCGTAACACATATATATATCCACCTTCATTCTCAATGAAGATTATTGCAGATATCTTTGAGTTCACATCACAAAACATGCCGAAATTCAACTCCATTTCAATCTCCGGCTACCACATGCAGGAGGCTGGTGCAACAGCCGACATTGAGTTAGCTTACACTCTTGCTGATGGTATGGATTATCTGCGTGCAGGTATCAACGCCGGCATTGACATTGACGCATTTGCTCCTCGTCTGTCATTCTTCTGGGCTATCGGTATGAACCACTTCATGGAAATTGCCAAGATGCGTGCCGGTCGTTTGCTTTGGGCAAAGATAGTCAAGAGTTTCGGAGCCAAGAATCCTAAATCAATGGCATTGCGTACCCACTCACAGACATCAGGATGGAGTCTCACTGAACAGGACCCGTTCAACAATGTCGGTCGTACATGTATTGAGGCTATGGCTGCCGTATTAGGGCACACTCAGTCACTGCACACTAATGCGCTTGATGAAGCAATAGCACTACCAACGGATTTCTCTGCACGTATAGCACGTAACACTCAAATATATATCCAGAACGAGACACTCGTCTGCAAGCAGATAGACCCTTGGGCTGGTTCTTACTATGTTGAAACCCTGACACAGGAACTCGTTGACAAGGCTTGGGCGCACATCCAGGAAATCGAAAAACTCGGCGGTATGGCAAAGGCTATCGAAACCGGTCTTCCTAAGATGCGTATCGAAGAGGCTGCAGCACGCACTCAGGCACGTATTGACTCAGGTAATCAAACCATCGTGGGCATCAACAAGTATCGTCTTGACCACGAAGACCCTATAGACATTCTTGAGGTGGACAACACTGCAGTGCGCAAGCAACAGGAAGAAGCACTTGCAGACCTGAAAGCAAACCGCGACGAGGTAGCATGCAAGGCTGCTCTTGCTGAAATTACGGAATGTGTTAAGGAATTCAACGATGGCAAGAAGTCTGAGAAGAACCTCCTCGCGCTGGCTGTCAAGGCTGCCGGTCTGCGTTGTACACTAGGAGAAATCTCTGATGCATGCGAGGCTGTTGTCGGTCGTTATAAAGCAATCATTAAAACAATATCAGGCGTGTATTCATCAGAAAGTAAGAGTGATGCAGAGTTCAAGCAGGCTTGTGCTCTGACCGAAGAATTTGCACAGAAAGAAGGTCGTCGTCCACGTATCTTCATTGCAAAGATGGGACAGGACGGTCACGACCGTGGTGCAAAAGTAGTAGCAACGGGATATGCCGACTGTGGCTTCGACGTAGATATGGGACCATTGTTCCAGACTCCTGCAGAAGCAGCACGCGAAGCTGTTGAAAACGATGTCCATGTAGTAGGTGTCAGTTCACTGGCTGCTGGTCATAAGACACTCGTTCCTCAGCTCATTGAAGAATTAAAGAAACTCGGACGTGAAGATATCATGGTCATAGCAGGCGGTGTTATCCCTGCTCAGGACTACGACTTCCTCTACAAAGCAGGTGTGGCTGCCATCTATGGACCTGGCACACGTGTCACAATGTCCGTCATCTCAATGATGAATCTTTTAATGGACAAGAATTAAAAGCGAAGACGCTAGTTCAACTTTTAATTAATATAATAAGAATGGTGCAGATACTTAATTTTTTATCTGCACTTTCTTTTTTATCAATATCTTGCTATGGGCAAAGCAAAAAGTCTTATATTTGCAACATTTAATATCCACAAAAGAAATATTAAACAAGAGAAGCAACATAAAACTAAACAAACATACGAACATGAAGAAAATTCTATTTCTAATCTTAATGCTATATGAAACAATATGTTATGCACAAGGTCCGATTGGCTTTGCAACTTACAGCGACTTGGGACTAAATGGTGTGACTGGCGGAAAAGGTGGCGAAGTGGTGCATGTAGATAATAAGTCGGATTTCGCCCGATATATTTCCGACAGCACTCCACGTATTGTCGTACTTGATGCAGACATCATTTGTGGCGGTATGCAGGGATTACAGGATGAGCTCTCTCTTGGTTCAAATAAAACCATCTTAGGTAGCGGTAGCGGACATGCACTCAATGGGATATGCCTAGACGGAAAAGGCCAAGAAAACATCATATTGCGTAACATCACGCTGACAAAGGGAATAACAGACGGAATATCAATGAGAAATTGCCATCATGTGTGGATCGATCATTGCGACCTGTCGGATTCGCAGGATGGGCTTCTCGATTTCACACTCGGCTCCAGTTACCTGACAGTATCGTGGACAAAACTATATAACCATGACAAGGTGTCAATCATCAATTCCGGCACATGCCACTTTGAAGATTATGGCCGTGAACGTGCAACCTATGCCTATTGCTGGTTCGCTGACAATGTACAACGTAACCCACGTTTCGGATATGGACTTGGTCATGTCTATAATTGTTTATGGACAAATATCAGCAGTTACTGCATCGGAGTACACTCTCAGGCGCAAGTTTTATCAGAAAACAATTATTTCACATCCTCGGCAAACAAGGCATTCAACAACCAATACACAACGACAAAGCCTTATGCCGGATATATTACAGATAGCGGTAGTATTCTTGACGGTTCAAATCCGAAGCGACAATCCGACCAACCATACACCGGTATATCATTCAAGCCGACAGACTACTATTCTTATGATTTTGACCTCTCCACGGCAAGCCTCGTTCCCGAACTTGTCAGAAACGGATGCGGACCCAAAGAAGAATTGGAATATCAACCAATCTTATACCCTGGAAACGGTGCAGTAAATATTGACTGCAATATCGGTTTATCATGGCATTCTGCAGCACCGACGTCAAGCAGTGACAAAGTGTATATTGGCACCACAGCAGACAATCTGCAACCGACAGATGTATCAACAATCGTACTGCAGCCCAACACGGCATACTTTTGGAAGGTCATTAGCACAATAAAGGGGCACGAATATGACTCCGGGATATATCATTTCACGACAGCAGAAGAACAAGCTACGATGCCCTACCCTGCCCACCAACAGGAAGATGCATGGCTGAGATGGCCACAGGCGCAATATGAGTTTTGTACATCAATGCCACTGACATGGCGGAATGCATTTAATGCAAAGAGCTACAATATCTACCTTTCAGAGAAAAAGGAAGATTTAGACACATCACTGATAGGAAACACTACGATTACAACCATTACCCCAAAATCATTGACTCTTGGAAAAACATACTATTGGCGGGTGGATGTGGTAAAAGCAAACAACGAAACTATACAAGGTGATATATGGACATTCTCAACGCCAAGAACAACCATCACTGCTGGAAAAAACGAAGCTGAAAAAATGTATCTTAGTGGACTAGCATTTACAGAATCGTTCCCATCGGCATCCAACGGGACACGCACCGCCGGTGATCAAGGACCAGGCTCACTATGCGCTCTATGGAACGGAGAAGAGGGGAAGTATGCCATTACGACAGCATATTACAATGAGACAAACGGAATAAGTACATACGGATTGACTGTAAATGGCAAACTCATTGATAAATGGTATAGCAGTACCGACAATGGCAACCGCACAGAAAGGAAGACACGTCACAGCATAGAACTGAAACAGGGCGATGAGGTAAGAATAGAATTTATTGCCGGACCACGGAACTCTTCAGAGACAAGCGAGGCAAGGGCGCGCGTTGACTATATCACATTTGAGAAAACAGATAAGGACATCATTGACACAGATCGGCCATCAGCCATTCCGCACACACCGATATCTACTACAACATGGGACTGCGAATATATCGCAATGGAAAACGTCATTTTTCTTGACTCGCTCGGTACTGTCGGTGATTATAGCACATACCAGATGACTGACGAATATTGTTCATGGATATCATACAGCGGCACATCACAGATGAAAGCCGTATCAGAGTATGGATATATCAACCCAAAAGACGATAAGATAACGACTATGAAAGTTGGAGTCAGCCCTGTCATCAAAAATGATGAAAAACTGACATTCCACGTCAAAGAGACAGAGAATATTAAATTCTATTACACTGCCATCGCGGATGATACTATAGTACAACTGGATTACAAGGAGATAAACGGAGACGACAACGGACAGGTAACGGCACCTGCTATATCAAAATTGCAATCAGGAATAATGGATATCGTCTTTGACCGCAAAAAGACCTATGCAGTGACGTTACAGATCATTACTGGTGAAGCAATGGTCTATGCAGGAAAACTATACAAACAGGCTCCCATATTATATGAATACCATGCACCACAGAAAACGAGTACATACGATTATGAAATAATCTGGTCACAAGATATGTTGTTTGTTGACAGCAAAGGAGAAAAGGGTGATGTTGGAAAGGTGCAGATCGCTGATGGATATGATACATGGTGCAAATACTACAATAACTCCGCTAATGAGATTCAGGCAAAGAATGGCTCTAATGCAGTATATTTCCTTGACCCTCTCACTGACAAATCCTGCTCAAAGAAATCAATTACCTCCGGTTCGGGCTATTGCTATGTAGTCGGTACTGTCAAGTCCATGACCTACTATATAAAAGACACGAAAAAAATGAAATTCTATTACACCGGTTCGGGAAGCGTAGCCACAGCCCTTCACCTTATTGTCAAGGAAAACGGACAAGGAAGTGGCATAAGGGTGCAAGGTGGAGAAGCAAAAGGAAAAAGCAAAGCATCCAATTCCGTCGAAACAGAACTTGATGCAAGCAAGAATTACACCATAACCATTATTGCCGATGAAGGCGGTGGAGACATGATTGTTTATGCCGTTAAAATATGGCTAGAAGAGCCATCTGGGATTGAAGAAATAAAAACATCAACTGGCAATGGGCAGCAGTCAATAACTATTGGACAGAGAGCATACAACCTTCGCGGACAAGAAGTAAAAAATGTTCAGGATGGAATCATCATAAGAGATTCAAATAAATACCTAATTAAATAATAACTATGAAAAAGAGACTTTTTATTGCACTTTGCATTCTTGCCATAAACAGTATGGCATCCAAAGTTTTGGCATTCACAGCCATAACGAGTGGCATTGCAGCATTTCCGGGAGCAGAAGGCTATGGTAAATACACTACTGGCGGACGCGGTGGCACCGTGTTTTATGTCACTCGCAATGACGACTGTAGCGACTCAAAACTCGTTCCGGGAACACTGCGTTGGGCACTTGCAGCGGACAACGGAGGTAAGCCCCGTACAATACTTTTCAATACATGCGGTACAATCTATCTCACATCAAAGTTGAGGACAAACAAAGATAATATCACCATTGAAGGGCAAACCGCCCCTGGTGGTGGCGTATGTCTGGCAGGCTATAACCTATATATCAACAGCAGTAACGTCATTGTGCGTCACTTGCGTTTCCGTGCAGGCGACATCCCGTCAAAGAGTATGTGTGGCATTGATATGGAAAACGGCACAAACGTCATTCTTGACCATTGCTCTATAACATGGAGTATGGAAGAGTGCCTCACGGCTTATGACACGAACTATACCACCGTACAATGGTGTATCATTGGAGAATCGCTCTATAATTCCAAAAACTCCAAGGGCGCACGCGCCTATGCCACGCAATGGGGAGGCGAATATTCTACCATGCACCATTCACTTATCACCAACTCCAATTCCCGCTCACCACGCTTCAATGGCGCAAGAGGAACAAACGATCAATATGTAAACAGCGAGTTTGTGAATAATGTTGTATTCAACTGGGGAAGTTCCGGAGCGCAATATGGCGGGGAAAACGACAAGTCAAAAACAGGTATTGACGATAGTTACGACCGTGTTTATCTTGTGAACAACTTCTACCGTCCAGGACCTGCCACAAAGAAAAATGTGAGTGGCTCACGCTATTTCTGTTCTCCATCCCAACCTTATGGGGAATGGTATTTGAACGGAAACAAATTCGAGGTTGATGGTGAGTATTCCACAAAAAGTGGCGTATGGTCAAAAAGCAATCTGGATGCAGTGAATGCAGATAATTATTATGGTGCACAAGCTGGTAATTCTGCACGTGCTATAAACCTTACAGGTGATAATTTCACAAAATACGTATTACAATCATTCCCTACGCAATGGAGCGGATACGAGGCTGAAGATGCAGAGAGTGCATATCATAAGACCGTACAGCAGGCAGGAGCCACTCTCCCACGTATTGACGAAGTGGATCAACGCATACTTGCACAGGCTGCAGGAACAGATAACAACTTTGCATCGGGCGACCGTGGCAACGGACTTGGCATCATTGACTCTCCGGATAACCTGTCGCTGGACGAACATGACACTTACTATGCAAAAGACGACAAGGGCAATGGTGCTGTTTATACCAACTATCCATTCATCGGTATGCGTAAAGGTGACAAATATGCAAAAGATACAGATGGTGATGGTATGCCTGATGGATACGAAACAGAGCGTGGGCTCAATCCTAACAACCCTGCAGATGGTGCAACCATAACAACAAGCGGTTACAGTAACCTTGAACTCTATCTTAACGGTATTGCCGACGGCACAATCAACAAGACCGATTACGAAACAGAGGAATACACCGTTACCATACCAGCCAATATGACTAATTACGAAGACGGCAAGACACTCTCGGGATGGCTGAATGGTAATGATGGAAAAATATATGTTCCTATGCAGACATATAACACTCCTGTGGAAATAACTTACGATGCACCTATCTATAATACGAACAAGAAAAAAATTGCCGACCGCACTACGGACATCTCAGTAGTATGGGATTTCAAAAAAGAAGGTGCTCCATCAGTGACAGGCGAAGGCATATTTGTCACTCAAACAAATGTAGATGATGAAAAGCAGGATGTAAAACTTGACTTCAACAATTCAGTCATCACAATTCCATGGTATGATAAAGCAAAGCTGAAAATAAATGGTCTTGCCGTTACTCCATCAATAGACGGCGCAAAGGCATCTTTCCCTGTTGAGGCATCTTCACTCAACTCTATTGTGCTTAACATTCCAAAGATTGTTCCGCTATATACGGAGAAAGCAGTAATCAACACAAGTTTTCAGGATTGGAGATATATAGATTCAAATGATACTGTTCATATAAACACCGACTTCTCTGATGAAATGATAATCTTTTCAACGTATAACACGACAGTAGATTCTGCGGCAACAAATCCAGGCAAGTTCGATCCTGAAACTGATCCAGATTTCAAAGGATATGCTTTGGCTGCAAAATCTGCATCAACATTCTCTACATCTAAGTTCCAGAACATCACGAAAGTTCGTTTCTATGAAGGTGCTACTGGTAATGACAGAGGATGGGGACTTCGTAAGAAAGGTGCTAAAGACACGGATTGGGTAACGCTGTATAATACTCGCATCAACGGAACGCCACAGTGGATAGAAGTCAATGTAAATGATGAAGACGTGGAATTGCAGTGGTGGAATCTCAATGAAGAACAGAATGCCTACATGTTCCATCTCGAAGTATATTCTATGGTTGAGAACACAGCCGAGCAGGTGACACTGACAACTGATGTCAATCCTTCTAATGCTGGAACCATCAGTCGTGAACCTGATGCTGAAACTTATGACATCAATTCCAAGGTCACCGTCACAGCAAATGCAGCAGATGGTTATCTATTCGTTCATTGGACAGATGATTATGACAATATCCTCTCGACATCACGCATTTACACACACCAACTGACAGAAGACACACATCTTACTGCTGTATTTTCTGACGGAAGTCATATCTTCTCTGATGGTCCGTACAATGCAATCGTCAAGAATGGTGACGAACTGATGTTTGCCCTTTCTGCTGCAAAAAAGGCAACAAAAAGCATCGAAAATCCTTATCGCATATTCCTACATAATGGTACATACGATTTAGGCAAGAAAGCCAAGACGGAACTGACAAGTTTTGTTTCACTCATCGGTGAGAGTATGGAGGGAGTTATTATTATGAACAATCCAGGCAGTGTGACCTCAGGATATCAGGACAATACCCCTACCCTTTTCATTGACTCATCGTCAAGCGACATCTATTTGCAGGATGTGACCATCCGTCAGGCACGCGACTGGGACACGAAGAAATCCACAGGTCAGGCCATTGCAATGCGTCAGCGTGGCAAACGGGTGACATACAAGAAAGTATGTATGCAAGGCATTCAAGACACATACTACCTAAATAAGGCAGATGCGACAGCTTATCTTGAAGACTGTAGCCTGTACGGACAGACCGACTTCATATATGGTGACGGTACGGCATTCCTGCAAAAATGCTATATCTACAACACCGGTGCAGGTTATATTACGGCACCAAACACCCAACTGGGATATAAGGGAATCATATTCAACGAATGTGTCGTTGACGGAGCAGAAAGTGTCAGTGGAAAGTTCTATCTTGGTCGTCCTTGGGGCGATTCACCAGCTGCAACATACCTCAATACTACATTCCTTAAACTGCCACAGAACACAGGTTGGGGTTCTATGACATCGGGACTTGTCTGCCGTCTGCACGAATACAACTCTAAAGATGCAACAGGGGCACAGATTGATCTTTCACAGCGTAGTATTGAAGCTTGTTCGCCTGCGCAGGGAAGCGATGCATGCGTCATCAATGAGACACAAGCACAAGACTATGCTTACGAGAAGGTGGTGACGGCATGGGATGCTCGCTCTTTGACTGCCCAGATGCTGGCTCCTACGGGTGTAAAACTTAATGAAGCGACAGGAGTTCTGTCATGGGACAACTCTTCCGCGTATTGTTGGGCAATACTTAAAGACGGAAATGTCATCGACTTTACCACAACACCTTATTATACAATAAGCACACCTGGTGATTACACCATCCGTGCAGCTAATGGTATGGGTGGTCTCGGTGAAGAAAGTTCATCAGTGACATCCATTAGTGATCTACAGTCAACAACGAATGATCAACGGTCAACGGCTACTTACAATCTGCGTGGAGAAAAAGTAACAAACAAACAGGGAGCAACAGCAAATCATCGTCAAGTGCTCATCACTGACGGACGCAAATATCTGCAATAAGGGTAAGCAAACTTAAAAAATGTTAAAATAGCAATATACACAAACAATATCACTATCTTTGCGCATTGCTATAGGCAGAATAAACAAAATCTAACCTTGTAATAAAAACTACATTTTTTATATATTTTAATTAAAAACTAAAAAACTATTATTTATGGCAACAACAAATGTAAAGAAAGCCCCTGCAAAGAAAAAGCAAGGCTTTAAAGGAATTGAATCTGCAATCTGGATTATCGTAGTATGTTTCCTTATTGCGATAGCTATTTACAAATTCGTCTATGGTGATCCTTCACACTTCGTAGGTGGCAACACTGATGGTGAGGTTCTTGATGGTAACCTGCTCGGTACTGTTTACAAAGGTGGTGTTATCGTGCCTATTATTCAGGGCTTGTTCCTCACTGTATTGGCAATCGCTATTGAGCGTTTCTTCGCTCTGCGTTCAGCTTTCGGTAAGGGCAAACTTTCACAGTTTGTAGAGAACACAAAGATTGCTTTGAAGGCAGGTGATTTGGCAAAGTGTCAGGAATTGTGCGACAAGCAACGTGGTTCTGTAGCAAACGTAGTAGGCGCTACATTGAAGAAGTATCAGGAGTGTGAGAACGATACTCACATGAAGAAGGAGCAGAAAGTGATTGCTATCCGTCAGGAGCTTGAGGAGGCAACAGCACTTGAGATGCCTACACTTCAGATGAACCTTGCTATCGTAGCAGCTATTTCATCACTCGGTACATTGTTCGGACTTCTCGGAACTGTAACGGGTATGATCAAGTCATTCGCTGCCCTTGCATCAGGTGGTGGTGCTGACTCTGTAGCTCTGTCAACAGGTATTTCTGAGGCTCTTGTAAATACTGCTTGCGGTATCGCAACCGGTGCATTGGCAATTATCACTTACAACTACTTTACAAATAAGATTGACCACCTGACTTTCGCACTTGACGAAATCGGTTTCTCTATTGTGAACACATACGCAGCTACTCATAGCGACGAAGCTTAATTCATTTACCTTATATTTTTCTAATCTCAAAAATCGAAAATTATGGGTAAAGTGAAAATAGCAAAGAAAGACACTTTCATTGACATGACTGCCATGTCGGACGTGACTGTGTTGTTGCTCACTTTCTTCATGTTGACATCAACATTCGTAAAGAAGGAGCCGGTGCAGGTTATCACTCCGTCATCAGTTTCCGAGATTAAGGTCCCGGATAAGGAAGTGCTTTCTATACTCGTTGACAAGACTGGAAAAGTCTTTATGGGATTGGATACGCAGGACAATGCTGCTGCTGTTCTAGGCGAAATGCAAGGAAAGTTTGACATGAAGATGGGCGGTGCTCAGACCACAGCCTTCATCAAGTCACAAACTTTCGGTTGCTCAGTTTCCCAGATGAACGACTTCTACTCTCTTGATGAAAAGCAGAGAGATAAGGAGCTTGCAGGTCTCGGAATTCCAATGGACAGCATCAATGGCGACCATAGCGAGTTTCAGGAATGGGTGCTTGCCACACATGCAGTAAACCCAGATATCAAGCTTGCTATCAAGGCCGATGCAGGTACTTCGTATGCAATTATCAGCAGAGTAATGACACAACTCCAGGACATCCGTGAGAACCGTTATTACTTATTAACATCATTAAAGAAAGTTGATTGATATGGCAACAAAGACTGGTAAAAGTAAACAGAATAAAAAGAATGTACGCGTCGATTTCACTCCAATGGTCGACATGAACATGTTGCTTATCACTTTCTTCATGCTCTGTACATCTCTTGTAAAGCCTCAGACCATGGAGCTTGCCATGCCTTCTAACGATAAGAAAGTTCAGGAGCAGGACAAGTCAGAGGTTAAAGCTTCAAAGGCTGTAACCATCCTCCTTGACAAAGACAACAGACTTTATTATTTTGAAGGTGAGCCTAACACTAATGACCCTAAGTCATTGAAGACGACTGACTATTCAGCAAATGGCCTGAGAGCATTCCTAATGGAAAAGAACCTCGCTGCCCTTGAAGAGAAGCAGAAACTCGATGAGAAGATGCTCAAGGATGAGATTAATGAGGAACAGTATAAGACTGAACTCAGTGCAATTAAGGGCAATGACAATACTCCTACGGTGATTATTAAGGCTTTCCCTGGAGCTTCTTACAGAAATCTTGTGGATGCGTTGGACGAAATGACTATCTGCGCTATCGGCAAATATGTCATTGGTAAGACTACCGACACAGACACAACGCTCATTAAGAATCTCACAGGCAAACTGCCGGGTGAATAATATTAAGAACTAAAAAAACAGAAAAGATTATGGCAAATTCAATTGATTTGAATAACCAAAAATGGTGTGACATTGTCTTTGAAGGAAGGAATAAGGATTATGGTGCTTATGCCATCCGTAGAAGCAGTGCAAAACGCTACAACATTGCAGCTGTTTGCATGGTTCTTGGTATTGCAGCTATCGTAGGTCTTGCGGGCTTGTATCAACTAGCAAGCAACGCTATGGACAAGGTGGCAGTGACGGAAGTCAACGAACTTTCTACACTCAAGCAGAAAAAGAAGCCGGAAGTTAAACAGAAGCAACTCGAAGTAGAACAGAAGAAGCCGGAAGAGCAGAAACTCAAATCTACTGTGAAACTGACAGAGCCAGTCATCAAGAAAGACGAACTGGTGAAGGAAGAGTTCAAGTCACAGGATGAGTTGATGAACCAAAAGGCCGCAATATCAATTGCTGACGTAAAAGGTAACGACGAGAATGGTGCCGACATCGCAGATGTCCGTCAGGTGGTCGTTGAAAAACCTATTGAGAAAGCCCCTGTAGAAGTTGAGGAAAAAGTGTTCGACGTTGTTGAGCAGATGCCTTCATTCCCAGGTGGTGACGCAGCATTGATGCAGTATCTCCAAAAGTCTATCCGTTACCCTGTAGTAGCAGAAGAGAATGGTATTCAGGGACGAGTTATTATACGTTTCGTCGTTGAGAAGAATGGTAGCATCGGTGAGGTACAGGTGGCAAGGTCTGTTGACCCTTCACTTGATAAGGAAGCTGTGCGCGTGGTTAAGTCCATGCCGAAGTGGATTCCTGGTAAGCAGAATGGTTCAGCAGTACGCGTATGGTTCACATTGCCGGTACAGTTTAGACTTCAGTAATGAAAAAAATCTTATTCTGCATATTTGCAGGATCTCTAATAATATCTGCAGGTCTTATCATCGCTTCATGCGGTGGTAAGACTTCTGTGGATGAAAAGTGGACCGATACTTATGCATCGGGTGATATAAGGATTGCAGTAGATGCCAGTTTCAGTCCTATCATTGATGAAGAACTGGCATTGTTTCATTATCAATATCACAAAGCAAACATCACGCCTATCTATACCGACGAGGTAAACGGGCTGAATTTGCTGATGAAAGACAGCGTGAGGCTATGTATCACAGCCCGACGGTTGAAGGAAGGCGAGATGGAGTTTTTCCGTCAGAAGCAATTCCGCCCGAAGGAGATATTACTAGCAAAGGACGCATTGGCTCTCATCGTACATAAGTCACAGCGCGACACACTGATTTCCACAAATCAGTTGCGCGACATTCTCACCGGCAAGGCTCGCCGTTGGAGCGACCTATATCCGGGAGCAGCAAATGCCGAGATACAGATTGTCTTTGACAACAAGAACTCAAGTACAGTGCAGTACGTAATCGACTCAATATGCTACGGCAAACCATTATGCGAGGACAACCTCTCTGTAGAGAAAGACTCACGTGCAGTGGTGGATTACGTATCCGAAACTCCTAACACAATAGGTATTGTGGGAGCGAACTGGGTGACGGACGACCGCGACACTACGCACTTGACCTTCATGGATAACGTGCGCATCATGTCTGTATCAAGTCAACCGACGGCACGCCCATCAGATAGTTTCAAACCATATCAGTACTATCTCTATTCAAACGAATATCCATTGGCAAGACCTATATATATGATTCTTTCCGACCCTAAGCGCGGGTTGTCGTGGGGATTCACTAATTTTCTTCAGACCTACAAGGCGCAAAAAGTGATACTCAAATCAGGACTTCTGCCAGCCATCATACAACAGGGGCAAGAGGTTGTGATAAAGACTTATTAAGTCATATATTCTGTAGAAACAAACAATAAAAACGATACAATTATGAAAAAACTCACTATGTTCTTCGCATTGGCTATGGCGGTATGCTATTGCCATGCACAGTTGGCTACACCTGCACAGATTGGCGAGATGTTGAAAAGCGGTAAGCAACAAGAAGCCATAAAAGCAGTAACACAATTATACAAAAAGAATAAGAAAGACGTGAATCTCATCTGTGACATCTCACGCGTGTTTCTCACAAACGACGACACAGAAAGCGCAATGGACTTTGCCCTAAAGGCAGATGCTGCTGCAAAGAGCAAGTCAGCCAAGGTTCACTGCCTCATCGGTGACATTTGGTACACAAAGGACGAAGGTGGTAATGCCACACAAGAATATGCACAGGCGATTACGGTTGATCCAAACGACACTATCGGTTATGTGCGTTATGCGAATGTATATAAGGACAAGTTCCCAGATGAAGCCATTGCAAAACTCAACGAGCTGAAGGCTGTACGCCCTGATGTTGACGTTGACAAACTCATTGCACGCGCAATGTACAACGGTCATCACGAGAAAGAGGCTGCAAAATACTATGCAAAGTGTGACATGAATACGCTGGCTATTGATGACATCTCAAGTTATGCTTTCGCTGCCCTCTTCGGAATAGGCGACGCAAACAAGGCTCTTGAAATAGCACAGTTCGGTGCAAGCAAAAATTCTCAGGTGGCAGTGTTCCCACGTATCCAACTTTATTCCCTTGCTTCACTTGGCAAGAACGAAGAAGCTCTTGAGGTGGCAAAGAAACTGTTTGACATCGTGGGTGACGGTGGCAACATGCTTGACTATCAGTTCTATGGCGGTGTCCTGAATGGTGTCAACAGAAATGAAGAAGCCATTGCTGCATTCCGCAAGGCAATGGAAATCTCACCTGAGCGTACAGACATCTTGACAAAAATCGCTGCAACATATTCTTTGATGAAAGATTTTGATAATGCCACAAAGACTATGGATGAATATTTTGCAAAGGCAGGCGAGGCTGGTCAGACATTTGACAACTACTCTACTCTAGCCGACATCTACGTTGCAAAAGCAAGGGCAATCTCCGATGCTTCAACGGCAGAAACTGAAACCGAGCAGAATGAAGTAAAGGCAGCTGTTGAGCCAGTCATGGCACAGGCATTCGCTACTTACGACAAAGCAATAGCAAAGAAGCCTCATTATTTCCTGGGCTATTACAATAAAGGCGTGGCACAATATGCTTTCGGTAATATAGAAGGTGCAAAGGAATCATTCTCAAAGGTTGCAGAAATTCTTGAGGCAGAGGGAACGAACAAATCCTACCTCAAGGCAGCCTATACCTATCTTGGCAACTGCTACATCAAGTTGGAAGACACAGAAACAGGCAAGGCGTTCCAAGAAAAAGCTGCAGCGATATAAGAACGCTTAAACAAGACCAATATAGAGAACTCCTCACTTCATCATCGAAAGTGGGGAGTTTTTTTGTTACATTGGTTAAAGTATTGTCTTACTCTCGTTGATAAAGTATTTATCTATGATGCCAAATAACAAGGAGATTATCGAGTATGTTTGAAAAAAATCGTAACTTTGCGACAAAGTAGAAGATTAAGTATTACAAGAACATTCACAACACATATAAAAAAAATCGAATAGAAGAACATAACAATTCACATGTATTAATAATATCATGGGCAAACATCAATCGGACATTCTTGAATATATTATATGTTGTGTCGGGGTATTCGCAGAACGTTTTTCGCTCACCAATAGCCAGGCCTTTAAGTATATGCAAGAACACCAAGGATTAACATTCTTACAAAAACACTATAACATACTACACACGCTCTCCCTTGATGATGCTGTAGAGGATTGTGCTCGTATCTGTTTGCGACACGGAGGCGCATTAACATTATGAAACTCTATCATGGTTCTAATATAGAGATTGATGTCATTGATCTCCAGAGAGGCAGACGAGGTAAGGATTTCGGACAAGGCTTCTATCTTAGTCCCGACATCCAACAAGCACGAGAGATGGCAGAAACGGTTGTTGATCGTGAAGAATGTGGGGCACCTATTGTTACCATATTTGAATTCGACGAGCACCTACTTGAAGAAGTAGGACTTGACGTTAAGATTTTTTCGCACTATAGTATTGAATGGTCACGTTTTGTAAGGTCAAATAGGAAAAATAAAACGTCCGTTCCTCTGCATAGTCACGATATTGTCTATGGTCCGATTGCTGATGACACAATTGCAAAACAGATGCGACTTCTTGACTTGAAATACATCGATGAAGCACAGTTCATGAAAGAAATACAATATAAGAAAGAAACTTTTCAATACTTCTTCGGGACAGAAAAATCTATCAGTTACCTAACAAAGATAGGAACATTATGACGCAACGAACATCAGAAGAACAGCACAGGATGGACAAGCAGTTTCTGATAGAATGCCTGACTACCGACCTTGCCACGATGCTCATAGAGGATTATGGTTACACTATGGAAAAAGCTCTAGACACTCTGTATAAATCACATACTTACGAGAAGTTAGAAAGAGACTCCACCTCCCTTTATTATCAAAGTCCTGTCTATGTGATGGAGCATCTCATGGAGGAATTGTCCTGTGAAAGAAAAGAACAATATAAATGGGAAATATAAGCTAAAAATATATTGCTATCCAGTAAAAACTTTTGTTGAGTTGATAAATTTAAGGGCTGACACTCGTGCCAGCCCTTTTTATTATCTTTATTTTTAGCACTTTACCACTCTGCCGCCATGTATATGGCACAGCAAGCTACATGAGTGAGTTTCAAGTCAAATTTTTGAGTTACCGTACCCAATTCAAAGAGTTTCTCAGAATTGACATAAGGCACAACCTCGTCATTCTTGCTGTAACACACCCACATGTTTGTCGTTGGATACCATCCACTGGTCAAGTCCTGCTCTCTGAGGCAAGCCATCAGATCTTTGAAGATCTGAGAATTAGGGTCATTCATTTCGTCGCTAAGCAATTCGCGGAGGGATATAAAATTGACTTTTGTTTCCCCCAGTTCTCGCAGTATAACCCTATTTAGATCTGCCGAATTATAAACCTTATGGAGGTATAACTCGTCAAACCAATCTTTATGCGCGTTCCACTTTTCAGAAAAGAACATCGTTTCCGGATATTTTTTCGCGAAATCAGGATAGCAAGCGCGCATGGATTTAATAACTAGTGGAATCACGCACGGATACGACGACCTGCCCCACTCGAGATATTTCAGCATGGTTGCTTCAGGACAATACGGACCGCAGCAGACAAAGGAACGTTCGAATTTGAAACGGTCTCTAAATGGGATTTGGACGTATCTCGTTCCTCTCGGCACATGATACCTGTCACAGATAGCATTAGCAGCCATTTTCAACAAAGGGTTAAGGTAGTATAAGGATAAGTCGAGAGTATATGTATTAGTGTCAAGATATTTGTGTAAGGCAATAGCATCGCCTGCACCTTGTGAAGCACCTAATACGTGTAAAGTGTAATCATCCTCAAACTTTCCGCCTTTACTGCGGTAAATAGCTTCTCCCGCAACAAGGGCATCATAATACTGACGTGCATGCAGGTTGTGGTTCAAGTATGTCTGATCGTGGTTTTTGTCCGCACCGAAACCTTGTCCGTCAGGCATAATGAACAGGTTGTCATGCACCATTGTAGTGAACTCTTTTCCGCCGTCTGATTCAGTGGCACACTCGTCTTCCTTAGTATGTGTATAAGGGCATACAAAGAAGATATGGTCTTGATCCAGAGGAATGTACTTAAAAGGTCTCCAGTATTCACCATAGGCAAGGAATGCAGACAATGTTATAGGGTCGCCAAACTGGTTGATTGTCTTATAATAGAATGTTTCCTTGTGAAAAATGAGCGTGAAAGCTGAGTCGGGATTATCCTGATCTAAATAAATTTTGTCTCTTTCACACCCTTCAAGGAACTTGCGTCTTTTTTCAGCCACCTTCTCACGATAATGGATTTCTTCATCATTGATTTCATCAATATTGGTTTCATCAATATTGAACAGGAAATCTGCCATTTGTTCTGGAGTGAGGATCTCGTCACTCATCACTTCATATTCCGGTATGAGCGTTTGATCAAAACCTTCCACCAAGATCTCGTGAATCTCTTTATCAGAGACTTTAGGGTCATCTTTATTGTCTGTGTCACATGATGTCAAAGCAAACGATGCCAATAACAAAAAGAATAGTAATTTTTTCATTTTAATTGATATTATAAAGTGAGTTTAACAAGTTATACCATAACAGATTCGGTTATCACGCACAAATATATAACATCTTTTACACATTCCCATCCATCGGGAGCGGATTTCTATCAATAGGATGTCGCATTTCCATCGAAGGGGTCCCGTATAACCATCGAAGGGGTTCTGTATAACCATCGAAGGGATGCCATAGAGCACATCAGGAGAGCCCCTCGACGGCATCAGAACACCCCCTCAAAAGCACCGAGTAATCCCCTCGATTGGAACAGATGTTCCGCGACTTGGGAGAATGAAAAACGCGCGTGCGTTTAACCTCTTGCAAACGATGGGAAGACGAGGCACAAACGAGCGTTTGTCGAGACCCAAACGAGCGTTTGTCGAAGCCTAATCGAGCGTTTGTCGAAAAGCATGCGTAAGTTTATCAAAAAGCGACCAAAAGTTTGAGGATTTCAGGTGCAGAAAATTAAGTAAAAAAGTCGCCCCTCGGAGAGATTTAGAGGGTCTTCCTCTATACCTTGTTATATATACGCGCACGCGAGAGAGAGAGAAAAATATTATAGAACATCACTCTACATAACAGAAAATAGCAGAAAACGTTCTTACATCTGTTCTTCTGCTACAATATCGTTGAGTTCCATATCCGGATCTTCTTTTGGCTCTGGAGTATAACTGCCTGCAATAATTGCAGACGTCTGTATAAAAATTTCGTCTATATGTGGGGAATCGTATTTACGCTTCATAATCAATGGGGTAATTAGAAGATTTCTTGACTATTCTGAAAAAATCACTTTCTTTCCTCCGACAATGTTGATGCCTTTCCGCAATGTGTTCAGCCGTTGTCCAACAATGCTAAAAATGCAAGAATCCTCCATACGGGACACCGGCATGACTGCAGATTTTACAGCCATCGCATCATCATGTTCTTCTGCATCGGCAAATGGAAATCCAAGACTCAATGCCACAGACTGCGTTTTAGGTATCGGGAGATAAGCCTTATGGGCTTTATTGATGAATGCCGCACCATCTTTTGCTCCCCAATAAAAACCGATTTTCTTACCGACAGGTTTGGAAAGCATATAATAGATGAAGTTTCCATCATCCACATAATCGTCCTCCACAGACCCACGGAGCATGTTTGCACCAGTGCCGAGTTCCGTTGAGTTTGATATTGTGGATTCAGCAGTACTTTCGCTTGCCCAATAATACAACTTGCCACTTTCTGATGATTTCAGGAGGACACCTGTTTCAGCAGGCACCATATCTCCTGCTTCAAACATCGGGGTGAGGAGAAGTTTTTCACCATCTAAAGTCACATAATAGCCACGCATTCCCTCAGGAAGCGAGAAAGGAGCATCATTATAGTAGGTGGCATAATAACTGTCGGTCTTGTCATCGTATGAGTTTGCTGACACATTGATGACCTCACGTGGAACGATGGCTATGCTCTCCAGATAAAGGGCATTCTTACTGGTGTTCTTTATAGAGAAAAAAGAAGCTGTTGATTCCGTGATAACTTCTAAAGTCTGATTTTTTCCTTTACAAGTCTTTACTTCCTCTTCACCTATCTGCACCGTGGCAACAGCATTATCATGATTGTTGCCAGTAGTTCTAACCACCACCTTATAGCCATTTGCCGACAGTATCATTGGGAAAGTTATGCAGCCGTCAGTATTGCGAAGTTGGAAACCTGACGACTTCATCACTTGATTGACAGTCACATACGTTCCACCAAATCGCACATCATCGCTGAGATAGGATTGTCCGGAAAGCTCGCTGTTATCAGCAGAGAAAAACATGGGTTCCTCAAGTTGTATATCTTCCGGATGCTCCTTCACCACAAACTGTATGGTGGCAGAAGCAGGACTCCACACATTGTTTTCAGCAAGAAGGACGGTCACGGCAGCCGTACCACGACCGATGGGAGTAACATTCAGGGTGTTGCCAGCCACTTCCGCAGTAGCTACGGCATAATCAGAGGTGATGGCTGTTATCGTCTGATCATATCCTTCGCTGATGACGATGCTGTAAGAGGGCTGTTCTTCCCCCACATACACCACATCACTTTCTGCTGTCTCGGAACCTTTCTTTATTTCTATGGTCGAGGTGTAAGTATGTTTTTTTTTATCGCGCAGCTTGACATTGAGAGTCTTAATAAAATATTTGCCTTGTGCCGTAAGCGTAACTGACTCGGCAGGGACTCCTTTCCATGTATAATCTGCCACATCATAATAACCCACGCTACAAGTGTAAGATTGTTTCTTTGTTGGTTGGTTTGCCTTGTCGTAAACAAATTCCACGCTCACTATCTCCTTACCTTCGGGCGCGGTAATGGTGATGCTGTATCCAGAATAGACACGCACATGGTCATCCTTGACATACATCTGTATGCTACTGGAGTTTCTGTTGACTGTCACACCGATTGCACCTACCGCTTTTATCTCTTTAGCACCATCCAGCCATCTGACATCTGCAGGCTGTAAACCATCTACTGACACACCAAAAAGGGCTTTATTCGGCACGATGCTATATGTATCGGTCGGTGTAGGTGGTGTTGGTGTATCTCCACCGCCAGCTTCATAATTATCGTAAGAGAATGATATGCTTTTCTTGTTGCCCCAAACATATTCCTCCAGTCCCGGATAGTCAACATACGGATTACGGTTATTTTGCCATTCATACACAGCATTATTACGATCTATTTCCTTCTGGCTCACAGGATCATCCGCCGCCCATTTCATAAGCATCTCCAAAGCCCAAGGTCGTAGTCCGGGGTAATTGCTCCCGTCAAGAAACTCCGGAGCATCATAGTGCGTCCAGGTGGATATCTGGTCGTTATAGCAAGTGAGCATATAGAAATAGATGCGTGCCACATCGCCCTTATATTCATCTGCCGGTTCAAACACCGTACCCGTATAGGCCTGTGAACCATTATAGATATAATTGCATAAACCGAGCTTACTAAAATCGTTATGCGACTTGTATTTATCACCATTCGTTGTTCCAAAAGGATAGTTACTGTGACGCATATTAACATAGCCGTCAACAGGCAACACGTGCATCAGGTCAGAATACATAGGATAGACCTTGCCTCCGAACCAGCTTTTCGGGAACACATGTTCGCGGTTGTAACTCACACCTTCTTCATGGATATTTGCCCCCTGCGCTGGTCCACCAATCTCATAGTTTGTCATGTCGCTATAGATATCCCACAGTTTACCATCAGCACGGCGGTCGGTGGTCTTATAGCATTGCCACAACTGATTATAACTGAGTTGCGTGTGAGGACTGATAATCCGAAACATAGCCTGCATAAGTTCCGAAGCCTTTCTGCCATTAGCATCTGAATAATACATTCCCGAACCGTTTGGCCCCTGAGCAAGCACCACCAGCGATAAAGAAAGGAACGCAATGATTGTCAAAAAGAACTGTTTCATGTCTATCATTTTCGACAAAAATAATAAAAAAATGAAAATTACAAATAAAATTCACACAAATACAAAAAATAATAATAGAGTCGAGGTATGATACCCCGACTCTCCAAAAAGTGATTCACAAACAAACTTACTCCCGTAAGTTATTGCGCTAATTTATCGTTGCTGCCAAGCACGTTGACAATCTTATGAGTGTAGAGCTCTTCCATAAGTTCACGTGCAGGACCACAGTATTTACGTGGGTCGAACTCTGCAGGCTTCTCTGCCAACACCTTACGAACAGCAGCTGTGAATGCAAGACGTGAATCAGAGTCGATATTAATCTTACATACTGCACTCTTTGATGCCTTACGGAGCTGCTCTTCAGGAATACCTACAGCGTCAGGCAGTTTGCCTCCGAACTCATTGATGATGTCAACATACTCCTGCGGAACAGAAGAAGAACCGTGCAGAACGATAGGGAACCCTGGAAGCTGCTTCATGATAGCATCCAGCACGTCGAATGCCAATGGAGGAGGAACGAGCTTACCTGTCTTAGGGTCGCGCGTGCACTGCTCTGGCTTGAACTTATATGCTCCGTGAGATGTACCGATAGAGATTGCAAGAGAATCAACACCCGTCTTCTGAGTGAAGTCGATTACCTCTTCTGGTTTTGTATAGTGAGACTCTTCTGATGCCACTTCGTCTTCAACACCAGCAAGGACACCAAGCTCACCCTCTACACTTACATCATATTTATGTGCATATTCAACGACTTTCTTCGTCAATGCCACGTTTTCGTCATAAGGCAGTGAACTACCATCAATCATCACAGATGAGAAGCCGAGGTCAACGCAGTCCTTACAGAGTTCAAAACTGCTACCATGGTCAAGGTGAAGCACTATCTCCGGATACTGGCAACCCAATTCCTTTGCGTATGCCACTGCACCCTGTGCAAGATAGCGCAGAAGAGTAGGATTAGCATAGTTACGTGCACCATTTGACACCTGCAGAATCACTGGCGACTTAGTCTCTGAAGAAGCCTTGATGATGGCCTGCAACTGCTCCATGTTATTAAAATTAAATGCCGGGATAGCATAGCCTCCATTGATGGCTCTGGCAAACATATCTTTGGTGTTCACCAAGCCTAATTCTTTATAACTTACCATTTGAATTAAAATTTATTTTTGGGTTAAACATTCATAATATCTTAACTGAGCGCAAAGGTAATAAAAAAGTAAAATAATTTTGTTACATTTGCACAAAACATACGCATATATGAAAAAGTTGCTTTCGCTACCACCGAATCTGGTGGAACACTTCCATAAAATCACAAACTTGAGTAAGGATGAGTATTTCTGCGCCAGTGACCCACGTGGGCACAGGCTCGGTTCGGGTGGCGGTACGGCATGGCTGTTACATCAGGCTTTCCTGAACGAAGGGTGTAAGGAGGGCTTTGAAGATTGGCTGTCACAGGAGAAACGCATCCTGATGCACGCCGGCGGACAAAGCCGCCGTGTGCCTGCCTATGCACCGGCAGGAAAGGTGCTTACGCCGATACCTGTCTTCCGCTGGGCACGTGGACAACGTCTCTCACAGAACCTGCTGTCGCTACAGATGCCTCTTTATGAAAAGATAATGGCGAAAGCACCACAGAATCTGCACACGATGATTGTCAATGGTGATGTGCTGATACGCACCACCGCCCCACTTCAGGAGATTCCCAATGCTGACGTAGTGTGTTACGGTCTATGGCTCGGACGCGACATTGCAAAAGATCATGGCGTGTTCACAGCCAGACGGGAAACACCACAAACACTGGACTTCATGGTGCAGAAACCATCATTTGAGATGTTGAACAAAATCCTTGAAGACCATTATTTCCTTACCGATATTGGTGTATGGCTCTTGAGCGACAAGGCGGTAATGGCGTTAATGAAACATTCCAAAGCGGAGAATGATGACTTCCTTGAGTACGACCTGTACTCAGAATTCGGCTGTGCATTAGGGGAAAACCCATCATTAAAAGACGACACATTAAGCGGACTGCGGGTAGCAATTCTACCTCTTGACGGTGGAGGATTTTACCACTACGGCAGTTCACATGAGATAATATCATCCACCGTGGCACTACAGAACCTCGTTCATGACCAGCGCGAGATACTGCAGCACAACATCAAGGTACAGCCATCTATATTCACACAGAACAGTATCTGTCAGGCAAAGTTGACAAAAGACAACCCTGAGGTATGGATAGAAAACAGTTGGGTGGGTGAAACATGGCATATTGCAAGCAAGAACATCATTACAGGCATACCAGAAAACCAATGGGTGATAGAACTCCATGACGAAGATTGCGTGGATATCATCCCGATTGGGGAAGATGCTTATTGCGCACGTGTCTATGGATATTATGACAAGTTTCAGGGCGAACAGCAACAGGAGAAGCGTTTCCCTGTAACGTCAGACATCAGCACGCTCGGCACATTCATCCAAACAGCATTGAAAGAACGACATGGCGAGAAGATAACAGACAGACCACAGGCACAGCAGTTGCTAAATGCAGAAGACATCTCGGATATAGCAAACCTTGAACGCCTCGAAGAGCAACGCCGTAAATTCCGCGCTATGAACTGGCCGACATTGGCGGAAAACTCGGAAAAGAGTGTCTTCTACCAGATCGATCTCAATGAAGCAGCAAAGGAATTCAGCAATGGGAATATCCCTCTACCTTCATCATTGAAGTCAACGGCTCCACTGATGACACAAATTCACGACAGGATGTTCCGCTCACAGGTGAAGCATCTTCAAGGTGACGGACATTCGGCAGAAGCATTTTCGGCAGAGGCATTTTCGCTCTTAGGTGAAGGACTAATCACTGCCGCTGCCACAAGGAAACAACACCCGAAGATGTCTGTATATCCGGATCAGATAGTATGGGGACGCAGTCCTGTACGCATCGACGTAGCCGGTGGCTGGACAGACACACCACCATACTGCCTGACAGAAGGCGGAAGTGTTGTGAACTTTGCTATCGAACTGAACGGACAGCCACCATTGCAGACGTATGTACGTGCCTGCAAGGAACCCGTCATGATGATGCGCAGCATTGACCTTGGCGCAAGTGAGACAATAAAGACATACGAAGAACTAGCAGACTTCAATCATGTAGGTTCGCCTTTCTCAATACCGAAAGCCGCATTGGCACTGGCTGGATTCCTGCCAGAGTTCTCAGAGAATCATTACGACAGTCTTGAAGAACAACTGAAGGACTTCGGATGTGGCATAGAGGTGACAATGCTAGCAGCCATACCTGCAGGAAGCGGTCTGGGGACAAGCAGTATATTGGCATCAACGGTGCTTGGTGCTGTGAGCAATTTCTGTGGACTGGCATGGGACAAGAACGAGATATGCAGACGCACACTCGTATTGGAGCAGATGCTGACCACCGGTGGTGGATGGCAGGACCAGTTCGGTGGTGTACTGCCAGGCATAAAACTTCTACAGACCAGTGCAGGATTGAATCAGACACCAGTATCACGCTGGTTGCCTGACTCTCTGTTCTCTAACGAGATGACAGCCTGCCATCTGCTGTACTATACAGGACTGACACGCACGGCAAAAAATCTGCTGGCAGAGATTGTAAAAAAGATGTTTCTCAACGACAATAGCGAACTCGCACTACTGGCTAATATGCGGCAACATGCTACAAACATGTACGAAGCCATACAGCGCGACAACTTTGAGCTTTACGGGCATCTGGTGCGCCAGACATGGATACAGAACCAACAGATAGACAAGGGAACGAATCCGCCAGAGGTGGAACGTATCATACAACTGATAGACGATTATTGTCTAGGCTACAAGCTTTGCGGTGCCGGTGGAGGCGGTTACCTCTACATGGTGGCAAAAGATGCCGAAGCAGCACTCCGCATACATAAGACGCTGGATGATAACCGCAGAAATGCCAACGAACGTTTCGTGGAGATGAGCATCAGCAAGACCGGACTGCAGATAAGTCGCAGTTAAAGCATCCGACAATAAGAAAAGCAGGGAGATGAAACTACTTACAGAGGTCGAAACCGAGAAATCAGACTTTCAGATAGAGCCACAAACAAGGATGCTCTTCATCGGGAGTTGTTTTGCAGACAGCATAGGACAATGCTTTCAGAAGAATGCTTTCTGTGTAACAGTAAACCCTGAGGGAGTGATGTACAACCCTGCAAGTATCTTTCAATGCATACAGAACTGTAAAGAAACTAATTTCGACCTTGCGGTCATCACTCTTGGCACAAATCATATTTACCGATTGAAAGAGACGGGCGAGATTGTTGCCAACTGCAGGAAACGCCCTGCATCGCTATTCTTTGAAGAGGAGCTGACAGTGGATGAATGCGTAGGGTATCTGCAACAGACATTGGACTTACTGAACACAAAGGTGATTGTCACCGTGAGCCCTATCCGCTATGCAAAATACGGATTTCATGGTAGCCGCCTGTCAAAGGCTACGCTCCTGTTGGCAGCAGAGCGCATCGCAAGGAACAATGCCGACTGCACATATTTCCCAGCATACGAAATCATGAACGACGAACTGCGCGACTATCGTTTTCACGCACCCGACATGATACACCCGTCTGCACAGGCAATCGAATACATTTGGGAGAGATTCGGTGATACTTTTTTCTCCACCACTACAAGACAATATCTTAAAGAGTGGCACCCCATCCGTGAAGCCCTCGACCACCATCCCTTCTCCCCCACTTCGGAAGAATACTTAAAATTCAAGACACAAACAGAAATAAAACGACAAGAGTTTTTGAAAAAATGGCATACAGCATAGAAAAAATAACATCACTCATTGGTGCCAGAATGATCTCATTTGCGAGTGATGAGACGACATCGCCTACGATAAACTGGCTACTTACCGACAGCCGCTCATTGGCATTTCCACAGGAAACATTGTTCTTCGCACTGAAGTCAGAACGTAATGATGGCCATCATTATATCAATGAGTTGTATCATCGTGGGGTAAGAAATTTCGTCGTAGAGGATTTGCCACAAGACAAGGCGCAGTTCAGCGGTTGCCGTTTCCTGCAAGTATTGGACACACTCAAGGCTCTTCAACGGCTGGCAGAACGTCATCGTGAAGAATATTCCATCCCTGTCATCGGCATAACGGGCAGCAATGGTAAGACCATGGTAAAAGAATGGCTTTCACAGTTGCTCTCACCACAGATGAAAGTCTCACGCTCACCACGTTCCTACAATTCCCAGATTGGCGTTCCCCTCTCAGTATGGCTCATGGATAGAAGCACCAAAGTGGGAATATTCGAAGCAGGCATAAGCCGTCCGCATGAAATGGAACCACTTCACGACATCATACAGCCTACCATCGGCATCATGACAAACCTAGGGATGGCACATCAGGAGAATTTCCCATCACAGGAAGAGAAATGCCTTGAGAAACTACGCCTTTTTCGCGATGCAGATATTCTCATCTATAACGCTGATGATGAAGTGATAAGTCAATGCGCAGGCAAGATACATGTAAAAGGGACATTATCATGGAGTCGCAAAAACAGTCAACAGGTGTTTTTTATTCAGGACATAAGCAAGGGAGAATCGGCAACAACCATTCATTATCGTTACAAGGGCAATGAAGCCAAATACACACTTCCTTTCATTGACGATGCGTCAATAGAATGTTCCATAGCCTGCTGTGCAGCCTGCCTTGTACTCGGACTTTCCACAGACACCATACAGGAACGTATGGCACGGCTTGAATCCGTTGCGATGCGTCTTGAGGTGAAAGAAGGCGGACGCGGTTGCACACTCATAAATGATGCTTACAACTCTGACATTAACTCACTGGATATCGCACTTGACTTCATGAGTCGCCGTCCTGACCATAGCGGTCGCAGGCGCACGCTCATCTTCAGCGACATCTGTCAAAGCGGTGAGACATCTGAAGTGCTTTACAAGAAAGTGGGACAGTTAGTAAGCGGACGTGGCATAGAGCATTTTATAGGCATCGGAAAAGAACTTTGCAGACAGAGTGAAAACATAAATGTTGCCGATAAAATCTTTTTTTCCGATACGGAAGAGTTCCTATCGTCTGAGGCATTTCTTAACCTTCATAATGAGGTAATACTGATAAAAGGCGCACGCCATTTCGGTTTTGAGAGAATCACAGAGCAACTAGTCAAGAAGGTGCATGAGACAACATTGGAAGTAAATTTGAAAGCACTAGTAGCAAACCTAAATCATTACCGTTCACAGATTCAGCCTGACACTCATATAGTGTGCATGATTAAGGCTTCTGCATATGGTATGGGCGCTATCGAGGTGGCAAAGACTCTACAGGATCAGGGTGTAGAATATCTTGCCGTTGCCGTTGCCGATGAAGGTGTGGAACTGCGTAAGAACGGAATACGCTCGAACATTATGGTGATGAACCCTGAGATGTCATCATTTAGCACCTTGTTTGAATATAGACTCGAACCGGAAGTGTATAGTTTCCGCCTGTTGGACGCTCTTGCAAAAGCAGCCGAACAAGAGGGGTTGACAGATTTCCCGATACACATAAAGATAGATACTGGTATGCACCGACTTGGTTTCCATCCTTTGGAAGACATGGAAACACTCGTACAACGACTGAAATCACAGACGGCACTCATACCACGTTCCGTGTTCTCACATTTCGTAGGTAGCGACAGCGACACGTTTGATGATTTCTCAGCACACCAGTTCGCCTTATTCACTGAAGCCTGTACACGTCTTCAGGATGCCTATGACCATAAGATACTGCGACATATCAACAACTCGGCAGGAATAGAACACTTCCCTGAACGCCAGTTGGATATGTGCCGTCTGGGACTGGGACTATATGGCATCAATCCGCGTAACAACAGTATCATTACCAACGTTAGCACCCTGCGCACCACCATTCTGCAGATACGCCACGTCAAGGCAGATGAGACCGTAGGTTACTCACGACGAGGCGTCCTGCAACGCGACTCCGTCATAGCCGCCATACCTATCGGATATGCTGACGGCCTCAACCGCCGTCTGGGAAATCGCGCATGTTATTGTCTGGTCAACGGACAGAAAGCCGAATATGTGGGCAATATCTGTATGGATGTAGCAATGATTGACGTAACTGGCATAGAATGCTATGAAGGTGACAGTGTAGAAATCTTTGGCGAGCATCTGCCAGTGACAGTACTTTCCAATGCCATCGGTACAATACCATACGAAGTGATGACAAGCATATCAAATCGTGTAAAAAGAATCTACTATCAGGAATAAATAAGGAAAAAATGCATTACTTTTGCATCAAACTAAAAAACGAGATTAAAACATTATGAGAAATTCTACTTTACAGACAACAAAAATGACAAACTACCGATGGGTGATTTGTGCAATGTTGTTTTTTGCTACAACGGTCAACTATATGGACCGTCAGGTGTTGTCACTGACATGGAAAGACTTCATTGCACCAGAATTTCACTGGACTGACAGTGATTACGGTACCATTACAGGAGCCTTCTCTTTGTTCTATGCGATATTCTGCCTGTTTGCAGGCAAGTTCATCGACTGGATGGGAACGAAGAGGGGATACATCATCGCAATCTTTGTATGGAGTACAGGTGCTTGTCTGCATGCTCTCTGCGGTTGGGTGACAATGAACATCGAAGGCATTGCATCAATAGAAGCATTGCGCCAGGTGGAAGCAGGTTCGCAAGTCGCACTTGCCGTAGCATCAGTCAGCGTGTGGCTGTTCCTTGCATGTCGTATGATACTGGCACTCGGTGAGGCTGGAAACTTCCCTGCAGCCATTAAGGTGACAGCAGAATATTTCCCTAAAAAAGACCGTGCTTTTGCTACAAGTATATTCAATGCAGGTGCATCAGTAGGTGCACTGTTAGCTCCTGCCACTATCCCACTCTTGGCACGTGCATGCGGATGGGAGATGTCATTCATCATCATCGGTGCTCTTGGATATATATGGTTGTTCCTTTGGATATTCATCTACGACAAGCCACAGAAGCAGAAACATGTCAATGCTGCCGAACTCACTTACATCAATCAGGATGCAGAAACAGACGGAGATCCAAAAGATGCCAATGACGAAGGGCCACAGATCAGCTTCCTGAAGTGTTTTACTTTCAAGCAGACTTGGGCATTCATCGTGGGTAAGTTTATGACAGACGGTGTATGGTGGTTCTTCTTGTTCTGGGCACCAGCATATTTCTCCGACCAGTATGGCTACACGTCAGATTCAACAATGGGCATCCTGCTCATCTTCACGCTGTATGCTATCGTAACAATAATATCAATCGGCGGTGGTTATCTCCCTACATTCTTTGTTGAGAAGAAAGGCATGAATCCTTACGCAGGTCGTATGCGTGCCATGTTGATATTCGCATGTTTCCCTATCGTGGCACTCATTGCCCAACCTATGGGAGCATACTCTGCATGGTGGCCGGCAATCATCATCGGCCTTGTAGGTGCAGGACATCAGGCATGGTCGGCAAACCTGTTCTCAACCATCGGCGACATGTTCCCTAAATCAACTATTGCTACCATCACCGGTATTGGTGCAATGGCAGGTGGTATAGGTTCGTTGCTTATCAACAAGGGTGCTGGTGTACTCTTCACTTATTCTGAAGGGCAAGGCGAGGCATTCCGTTTCATGGGCTTCGATGGCAAACCGGCAGGATATATGATAATCTTCTGCATCTGTGCTGTGGCTTACCTGATAGGATGGAGCATTATGAAAGCCCTCGTTCCGAAGTATAAACCTATCGTTGTGGAATAAATGAAGCCCTTTTAGTTAAATAAGGTTAAATATAATGTAAGCATATATTGTAAAAAGCAAAATTTACTAAATTTGCAACGATGACTTTGAATTAAATATATTTTTATTAACAATCTAAAAATTAGAAACATGAAAAAATTAGCAAACCAGCTCGCTGAACTTTGCGCTGCTGTTCAGAAAGACATTGAAAAAGTAGAGACTAACAAGGCTGCTGCTGCACGTGTACGCAAGGCTACTCTTGAAATCGCAAAGGTAGGTAAGGAGTTCCGCAAGGCTTCTATTGCAGCCGCTAAGGCATAATAGAAACACTAACTCTAATATAAAAAGGCTATCTTACAAATGAGATGGCCTTTTTTGTATGTGCTTAAATCGAAGGTTTGACAAATAACAACTACCTTTGCAGTTGATATAGTTATTCATAATGATGTGGGTAGGATTAGCGTTTCTTTCAGCATTGCTATTGGGATTTTATGATGTCTTCAAGAAATTGTCATTAAGTGGCAATGCCGTAATCCCTGTGCTGTGTCTGAGCACACTATTTTCTTCGCTGTTTCTCTTACCGCTCTTCTTTTTGTCACAAGCAGACATCATCGGAACTGATTCTTCTCTTTACACTCATGCTTTCGTATGGGAAGAACAGAAATACTACCTCATAAAAGCCTTTATCGTGATGAGTTCATGGATATGTGGCTACATCGGCATCAAATATCTTCCACTCACCATCGTAGGCCCTGTCAATGCCACACGGCCAATAATGGTGCTTCTCGGTGCATTACTCCTTTTGGGTGAACGACTCAATCTCTGGCAATGGTTGGGTGTCACAGTAGCATTTTTTGCCTTTCTGCTTCTCAGTTACAGTGGCAAGAAAGAAGGCATTGATTTCAGGCGCAACCGCTGGATAATATGTGTCGTTATGGCAAATATCTTTGGTGCCATTTCAGCACTCTTTGACCGCTGGCTACTCAGTCCGTCTGGTCTGCACTGTGATAAGATAGCGGTACAACTATGGAATAATATCTATCAGTGCATTATTTTGGTTGTAATCATTCTCATCATGAGCCTATGGAAAAAGAGGGGGAGAACACCTAGCTTCACATGGCGGTGGAGCATCATTATGATTTCCGTATCGTTGAGTCTGGCTGACTTTATGTACTTCTGGGCTTTGAGTCATACAGATGCAATGATAAGCGTGGTGAGTATGATAAGACGCAGTGGTGTTATCGTAGCATTCGTCTTTGGCGCAATGATATTCAAAGAGAAGAACCTGCGCTCAAAAGCCATTGACCTTGCGCTGGTTCTTCTCTCAATGTTCTTCCTATTCGTAGGAAGCAAATAGTCTCGGTTTCCCTTATTTCTTCTTCAATTCGTCGCGGATTTCTGCCAACAGTTTTTCTGTTGCCGTTGGCTCTGCAGGGGTAGGCTCTGCAGGTGCTTCCTCATGCTTGCGTTGCATCTTGGCAATAGCCTTTATAGCAATAAAAATACTGAGAGCAATGATAAGGAAGTCAATGATGTTCTGTATAAAGACACCATAGTTCACCTTTGCATCTCCGACAGTAGCAACTAGTGTTGTGAAATCCACCCCACCAGTAAGGACTCCGATAAGAGGCATGATAATGTCATCAACCAATGACGAAACAATCTTCCCGAATGCGCCACCAATGATAACACCGATAGCCATGTCCATCACATTACCCTTAAGGGCAAATGCCTTGAAATCTTCAATAAATTTACTCATGATACAATAGTTTTTTAGTTTGTAAAATAAAAATAAAATAGTTTTTGGTCTTTCAATTCTTCACTCTGTCATCATCACCAAGAAAACGCCTGATATCGGCACACAGATGCTGAAACTCTGGACAATCACGGTAGCCGTCGTTACGGCGCATCATTGTGCGCACATCCTGCACGGAATGGCGATAGGATGAAAGTTCATTGTTCATTTGCGTATTGTGTAGTGCATTACGATGTATCTCTTCCTCTCGCTGACGGCGCAACGAAGCACATATCCTTGTCATCAATGGTGCAACGACATTGTCAAACAGATGATGCCCCTGTATATAAAGATATGTATTATCAGGTGTCACGCCTAACTGCGCCAATTCCCGAGTCAGCGCGATGAGTTCTTCCTCCTTATTTGGAAACATACGTTGCAGGGATGATACTTTTCTCTGCACTTTGACTTTAAGATGCTGCATCTGTGCAGGCGTATTTTCCACACCGGAACGTCCTAACTGTGCTACGACTGCGAAATCCGTCAAGGAGAAATCCTTACAATGTCCTGTGCGATACGCCCATATAGACCATACGAACAGTGGATGACAGATGCGTGAAAAGTCGAGGAGCATACGTTCAAAATTGAACGTCATACGGTCATTCAATGTAGCCATCACGCATACATCATGCAGTGAGGAAGCATAGCACTGATAATTTTCTATGGCATAGGCATAGGTGTGGAATACGTATGGCGACTGCAATATCTGGGCAGATGTTGACGAACATCCCTGCAGAAGATAGTCATAATCAGCGTCAACGCATGCAATCATGCCCTCGCCTAAGCGGTGTGCAAAATCGTGTTTCAGCACGGATTTTTTGCCTTTTGTCAGCGTGCGCCGAGATGGTAACATTATCTCGAAATAGCGACTGTCATCTTCGAACCTACCCAACACGGTGCGCCAAAAGAACACATCGTCAAAACTCTCGACATAGGCAATGATACGCTTGCGCGCACTGCGTGAGCCCATGTGGGTATAGGCCTCGTAATATCGAGAATTTAGATTGTCTGTCAGCCGCCTGCTCATTTGTGTTATAACATCTGTAAGAAAAAAGATTTTTAAGTCGTAATGTCCGAAACCTCCGTAACATGATCTTCCCAACCATTCACGATGAGTGCCGGAGAATGAGTGGTAAGTATAATCTGTGCATTTGGATTTAGCTCCTGAATAATATCGATGAGCTTCTCTTGCCACTCTATATGCAGACTTACCTCTGGTTCATCCATAAGCAGGGTATAGTGATGAAAATCCTCCACCAAGACGGTCAGCAGTATTGCAAGCATCTGTTTCTCACCACTGGAGAGCTGATACGGCGTAAGCACCTCGTCATATTGCAGAAAACGCACCTCGTTCTTTTCGCGGATGAGTGTCTTGCCCGTTGCTGCAAAGAGTTCATCCACGATGTCCTGAAATCTCGTTTTCGCCTTCGACACCCGTTCTGCCTGCTCACGGGCATCGCCCCCGCCTTCCTGAAGAATGGATATGATGCGGTTGCCTACGTTCACCTGATAGTCCAAATACTGCCGTTGCAACTGATACAACAGCCAGTCCAGTTCGGTCTTGATATGTGCGCCACTCGTGCGACTTACGACATCACTCGACATCAGCGGTCGGTCAAAGCCACGTATCACATCATACCGTATATGAGTGGCCTCTTCCGGATATACTTTCAACATACCACCGGGGAGATTACCTGCCAATATCTCACCACTCTTGCCGAGGGTGTCTATTATGCGGTTGAGTATCGTACTCTTGCCCACTCCATTGATACCGCTGAGAATATTCACCTTTGCATCAAGGTCCCAACAAATATGTCTCTTACCACTCCATAGAGATTCAATCTCTACCCTACTGATGTATTCTGCATATTTCCGCATAGTTTCCAGAAATTAAGGGTCTATCTTTTTTTAGTGATGAAAATCTGATGTTTACTCTTTTGTAAACTCAAGACCCACCTTCATACCTTTATATTTATCCAAGATTCCTGAAACGGAGGATGTCAACTTGCCCATTTCCTTTGCCGCAACTCCAAGCACCTTGAGCAAGAAATCGCTGTCAAGCACAATTTGAAGATTGGAATCTTGTATTTTCGCATCCGACTTCACAGACGGCACCTTTCCGGTCTTTCCCATCGTGAACACCAACTTTGTGTTCTCCAATGACCACATACCACTGACAGACCTTCCTACCATCTGAACTGACAGGGTATTGTCTTTATTGAACATAAAAGTGACACACCCTTCCTTAATGCCCACCTTTTCAAGATAGCTTGCAAGTTTCTTCTGAAGTGTTGCGGTGGTCACCTTGCTTCCGACCTGTGCTATTAGGTTGTCGCTTTCTAGAATGATTGTCGGCGAGGTATATTTCCAAGTACCGATAAGTCCCTCCGATGTCAAATCCTCACTTGTGCCTGTCACCTTCGCAGTAACATCCTTCACAAGATTTCCCAAATCGAACTGAGCACTTGCCGTAACCGTTGTAAGCAAAAGTGTAAAAACAAAAAATAACTTTTTCATATTACTCCTTAATTATAATTATCATTCAAATATCTCATCTATACCTGTACCGTCGGTCTCTGTTGGAGAAGCCTTGCTACACATATCAAAATCTTTAGGTATGTCAAACTTAGCATCCGCATCATACGGGAGCGTTGCATCCTTCAACACCTTCTCCATGAAATATGCCCAGATAGGCAGTGCGGCATGAGACCCTTGACCAAGATACATCGAGTTGAAGTGTATGTCGCGGTCTTCGCCACCGACCCATTCACCGGCAACAAGCTGCGGTGTGCAACCGATGAACCATGCATCAGAATGAGAGTTCGTCGTGCCTGTCTTTCCTCCCATATCACACGTTATGTTCAAGCCTCTAATGCGCCGTCCCGAGCCTTGGTCCACCACCGCACGCAACATATCAATCATACGGAACGAACTAGCCTCACTTATCACGTCTGACTGACGAGGGCGGAACGTAGCCACCACATTTCCGTTGCGGTCAACAATCTTCGTCACCAGCAACGGTGCCGACCTTATGCCATGATTCACGAAAGCCGTATATCCACTCACCATCTCACCCACGTTGACATCGCATGAGCCGAGACTTAACGATAGTGACGGATACAGCGTCTTGTTTCTTATGCCATACTTATGTAGCATATCAATAAACTGCCTCGGGTGCAGTTTGCTGATAAGATACACCGAAGCATGATTGTTCGACCATGCCAGAGCACTGCGTAACGACATCGAACCACCATGACTCGTGCCACGAGGCGTATATGCCTTTCCTCCCACATAGTAGGTCTGTCGATAAGTAGGCACCATATCGCAAGGCACCCATCCATTCTCCAACGCAAGGGAATAAAGGAATGGTTTTATCGTTGAGCCCACCTGACGCTTGCCCTCCATAGCCATATCGTATGAGAAATATTCATAGTTCAATCCGCCCACATACGCCTTCACGGCTCCCGTATGGGCATCCATGCACATGAAGCCACAACGCAGGAACGACTTGTAATAAAGTATAGAATCGTATGGCGTCATCGTCACCTCTTTCTCTCCTTTATATGAGAAAAGCGTCATTGGGACAGGCCTCTTGAAGGTGTCGAAAATCTCGTCCTCATCCATTCCCTTCTCTTTCAGACTGCGGTAACGCTCCGACTGGCGCATACTGCGCTTCATGATATTTTCAAACTGCTTCGTAGTGATGTTTCCCGAATAAGGGAAATTCGCCCGCACTCCCTTCGCCTCATCAAAGAGCGGTTGCAGATATGTAGCCACATGCCGATAACAAGCTTCCTCGGCATAACGCTGCATGCGTGAATCAAGCGTTGTATAAATCTTCAGACCATCGGTATAGATGTCATACGAACTGCCATCTTTCTTCAGGTTCTTATTACACCATCCGTAGAGTGCATCTTCTTCCCACGCTAGAGAGTCTTCATAATACTTATCCTTGTTCCACGACGGATAGTCATCCTTATTAGGCTTCTCTGCCATCATTATCTGGCGCAGATACTCACGCATATATACGCCCATACCGTCACGATAGTCCACCGTATGATAATTCAGCACGAGTGGCTTTGCCGATAATCTCTCACTCTCTGCTTTGGTGATATAGCCATTCTTCGCCATCTGCCCGAGGACGACATTACGCCTCTGCCGTGTGCGCTCATTGTATCGTACAGGATTGAAATATGAAGGATTCTTACACATGCCTACAAGCGTGGCACATTCTTCCACGCTCAAGTCGAGTGGCTGTTTTGAGAAATACACATCGCTGGCGTTCTTTATACCATTAGCATTATGTAGGAAATCAAAATAGTTGAGATACATGGCTATGATTTCCTCTTTCGTATAAAGCTTTTCAAGTTTTATGGCGATAATCCATTCAAATGGTTTACGCAGAGCGCGCTGAAAAGTGTTGTGGCTCTGTTCAGAGAACAACTGCTTTGCCAACTGCTGTGTGATGGTTGACCCTCCGCCGGCACTCTTGTTGCCCATGATAAGACGCTTCACCACAGCACGACTCAGGGCTATGACATCGACACCGCTATGCTCAAAAAACCGTTCATCTTCGGTTGCCACCAACCCATTGACCAAAGCCTTCGGCAATTGGTCGTAGTCAACAGCAATACGGTTGGCACCGGCACGATTCCATGTGCCCATCAGTTTGCCATCGGCACTATAGACCTGCGAAGCATATTTGTCTATCGGGTTCTGCAACTCTTCCAAATCCGGCATTCCGCCAAGCAGACCGTTCCACATAGCGACACCTATAAGTGCCATGAACAGTATCAGCCCGACGAACGTGCACCATACAGATACGATTATACGCTTCTTCATTCGTCTTCAATGAGTTTTATTATCTCACTTATGCCACGCACTCTGTACTTCGGCAGATATTCTTTCTTCATGGTGAAGTCCTGCGGATGGATATGTCGTCCGTTGTCCATCATACAAATTGTTACCCACCCAAGGGCGTTTGCTGCCACAAAGTCTTTCTCCAGATTGTTACCTACATAGAAAAACTCCGCACCAGGATACTGCTCCATCACGTGGCGATACATTCCGTCCTGTGGCTTCGGGCTACCGATGGCTTCGGATGTGACGATGTTCTCTTTCGTGAACCATTTGTTCAGTCCAAGCTTCTTCAACTTCAACATCTGCACCTTCTCCTCACCGTTGGTGAGCATACCAAGCCTGCAACGCATATCAAGCAGTTTCGTCAGCGTGAGCTCCACACCCATATACGGCTTCAACTTTTTCTTCTCTATATAATCCACCTCATCATACAGAGTATCATCCAAATCAAATATTACGACTTTCTGTTTCATAGTAGCTTAATAAATCATTGACAAAGATAGTGCAAGGTGAGCGCAAAGCCAAATTTATTTGAGCTTTGCCGAACCGAAGCCTATTTTGGGCGACAGCCGACAGCCAAACTTACATAAGATCCTTCTATTTTATGCCTATTAGATTCAGGAATGTTTTTATTTTTAGTTTTATGTTCTGTTTTTATCACTATTAATCTCAATCGCATGTTTCTATCCTTTGCCTCAAGAGCAATCTTCTTGCCGAGTGCGATGTCCCTAACTCTCGCGCCACACAATTTCACATGAGTGCCGAAATCTGGCAGGCTTTGAAGTGCCCAACTCGACGGCTCGATTCGTTCAGGTTGATGGGTCGATTTGACCAAATCCTCAGTTAGACTGAGCAAGGTTGATAGGTTGATTTTCATATCTTCAAAGTTTAAGCAAAATGAGTTATAACTTTTTAGCACCTACGGAGCGTAATAATTTTTTTTGTGGCAAAGATATAAAACCAGATTAGCCCTCTGCAAATTTCACGCAGAAAAAGTGTTTCATTATTTATTTACATGTACACATGTGTATGTGCATGCGCGCGTGTGCGAATCTTACTCTTGTCACGTTTTCGGTTTTGTTCACTTTTTCACATGTGTTTGCAAATGTCACGAATGTCATGAATGTCACGAATGTCATTAAGGAAATTTGACTTGCACTTTTTCTTGTCGCATGTCACGAATGTCATTAATGTCATTAATGTCATTAAGAAAATTTGACTTGCATTTTCACAAAAATTGAAGAAAAAGCAAGAGAGGTTTTCATAAAAAATATCTTAATATAAAAATTAATATTATATATTATATATATTTATATATATAATATATAATATTAAAATTCGACCCCTTTTCATTTTCGGAGTGTGCGCACCTAAAATCCTTAATGACATTAATGACATTCGTGACATTAATGACATTGATGACATAAA
>JAGHTU010000026.1 GCA_018065185.1 Candidatus Equicola faecalis
CGCTCGATTGTGCCTCGACAAACGCTCGTTTGTGCCTCGTCTTCCCATCGTTTGTGAGCCGTCAAACGCACGCTTGGTTTTCAGCCTCCGAAGTCGCGGAATATCTGTTCCAATCGGAGGGATTCCTCGGTGCTTTCTTGGGGGTCTTCCGATGCTGTCGAAGGGATGCTGTAGTGCCCTCTATGGCATCCCTTCGATGGGAATACGGGACCCCTTCGATGGGAATACGGGACTCCTTCGATGGGAATACGACACTCCCTTGATGGATATCCAAACTTCTTTGATAGAAAATAGGGGTTGCTCTCGTCAGATTTTGCGCTCTCTACGCATCAAACATAAGACAACTACTCTGCAAAAATTTCAAGTTGACGCATTTTATAGAACAAATTTTATTTTGTACTTTTGCGGATAGTGGAATATAAATCTAATGGCAAAGAGTTTGACCGTATGCATGGATTAGACACTTACGACTATGGAGCACGTCAGTACGACCCGGCAAGAATAACGTGGGACAGGATGGACCAATTCTGTGAGAAATACTATCATATAAATCCGTATGTGTATTGTGGTGGGAATCCTGTGAAATATATAGATTTTGAAGGAAAAGAAAAAATTATAGCTCTTAATCCCGTACATCCAGAAAATCGAAATCTAATTAAAGCAGCAAAATCTTTTGTAGATGATAAAAATATAATAAACATATGGGCTCATGGAAATAATGAAGGAATGACCGTAGATAGTTATAATGCCAAAACGGGCAATTGGAGTACATGTAATATTACCAACTCTTCTCAGATGGAACATTTTTTGCAGACGAATAGTCAGGAATTTAATAATCTTAAGGATGGAGAAACAACAATTGTAGTTTTACATAGCTGCGAAACAGGTGCAGATGTTGATAAGAAGGGGCATCCTGGTTTTGCCCAAGATATATCAAAAGGTGATTACCAAAATAAAACTGGTGCAAAAATCAACATTGCATTTGTTGCACCAACTGAAAATGTGCAAGCCGGCAAATTAAATGGTAAAGGGCCTATTGAAATTGGAACTTTTAAAGGAAAGTCATGTGAGACACCTGGACAATGGAACGTTTATTATAAAGGTGAATGTACGAATCGCTACAAAGAAAATTTAAGTGACAGAGTCCAACCTGGGAGTGAGATTATTAAGATACACATCCATACCACTTTCTGGGAGTGGTTGAAGCAATACTTTCGTTATTAATATTTAGTATATTTCATGAAAAAGAAGAAGAGAATAATTTGCATATCAATTTATGTGTTATTAGTTATTATTAGTTTCGTTGTGGGATTTGTACATCAGTGGTTTTATTATATTCCAAAAGAATTAGAAGAAAAAAGGCAACATTTCTTAAAAGAAGAATTAGAACAGAATAAGTTAAAGGAAGATTTCATTTTGCATCCTGATTCTGTGAATTATATCATAATGACTAGAAAACATCATTGTTATGAGATTCAGCCTTTGGTTTATTTTAATGAACGAATGGAAGTTGACAGTATTGAGGAGTTAGATGTCGGATATTCACCATATGAGTTTGAAAGGGCATCATATGAAGATGAATTAATTTATGCAATGATTGTATCAAATCGTGGATTAGTGCCTGATGCCGCCATAACAGTATATCATATTCTATCAAACAAGAAAGAAATGTGGGGTGTTGAAGATAGTCTAGAGCATTTTATACCAAACAAAAAGATGAAAGATTTTGTTGAACGACATTACAATCGACCACAAATGGTGAAATCATATGGCAAAGATAAATAAACATATAAAAAAGATTAAGACTGGTATTATCGTATTGCTGATAATAGCTAGTTGTTTATTTTTTAGTATTTGCGCGTTAGTACTAGGTAACATTGTTGGATCATATAGGTATGAATATGAAGATCTGCAAATAGATAAAACTTTAACTTCTAAATTAATAGTTCATGGCGACATTAATTCGTATAAGGAATTGAAAGCCGAATATGATACGTTGGCTCATCCGCAGGAATTTCTGTATTATTCCATCGTGATGGCTTTGAAGCATGATTATGCCCCAGCATATTATGACGCTTATCACGCAATGGCAAGCATTTTTACAGAAAATCCAACTTTGGGCAAAATTGACAATAAGACAAAGGTTGAAGCAATGTATTTCCTTCGTCTTGGAGCTCAAAAGGGTGACAAACGAGCACAACAGGAGTTGAAAAGAATAAATAATAATCCAATCACATATGACAAGCTCAACAATCCTTCACGAATAAATTATACAGACGGTAAAATGATAGATTATGTGTATTCCGCTGACGGAAGGAAACTGATGACGACATACATCTCTCCAGTAGATAACTTGAAGAAGTCACAGGTTCAGACTCTCCATTTTTCTTCCACAGGTTTTTTGTCCCAGACCCCAGAGTTATCAGTCAACGTCCTGTCTGAAAATTTGAAATCACCGGTATCTGTTGTCACCACGTTGTCACCGATTGCACACAATGTTGTAGAACGTGATGCCACACTGATAGACAATATCTCCATAACAGAATATCTCGGCAATTTCATCTTCGAGAACGGAAAACTCACAAAGATACTAATGGATGACGGATACATGGAAATTCCATCGAAGAGTGATGTATTTCTTTGGAACAATTCTTCTTCGGCAGACGGAGAACCTCTTTTCCATTATTTCATCAAAGACCATCTTGGGAGCAACCGTGTAGTCCTTTCTGAAAGTGGAAGTGTAGAGCAGACAAACCATTATTACCCATACGGTGGCTTGATAGGTGACCTCTCTACTGACGATGACAAGCAGAAGTACAGATATAAGTACAACGGCAAAGAGTTTGACCGTATGCATGGATTAGACACTTACGACTACGGAGCGCGTCAGTACGACCCAGCACGGATAACATGGGACAGAATGGACCAGTTGTGTGAAAAATACTATCATATCAATCCGTATGTCTATTGTGCGGGGAATCCAGTGAGGTTTATTGACCCTAATGGATGTTGGTATTGGGAGAATAATGGAAATCTGCATGCAGAGGAAAATGATAACACACAGACCATGGCTGATTTTCTAGGGGCAACTCACAAAGATGTAATACAGATATTGGAAAGAAACAATATATCTATAGGTAATAATGGTATAATCAATGTAAAGAATTTAGGAGATTTGTCGTTGAATAAATCATCCTTATATGTGATGACGGCTGATAAAAATGGAACTGTATTAGAAGGTAAGCCCATAGAGACAAATCCATATGTAGATTGTTTGAATAGTCCTCAATCTCCAAGTCAAACAGAATTAGCTGTTGCGCATTATTTTCTTGGGAATGGTGAGGCTGCAGACGTTGGTGATAGGGCCACTTCTATGCTAATGAACACAAAAATATTTAAGGATAATCTTGAAGCGACAACAACAAAAGTACGAAAAAGTCACGAATTTTCTGTGGATATGACAGGTTTAGTATTTCATATAGGTCGAACTCCCGTAAATTATACCGTACACCATGGAACCAAATCCAGTCATGTCGATTTTCGCCTATTTCAGTATGCAAGTGGAAGAATGGATTCTTTTAGAGATCCTCTTGATGTGGGGATTGAACTTCCGGGAGGAACACCATATAATTATAAATTAAGGACTGTGACATATTACTTTAAACCTGTGAAATAATGAAGAAAATTACAATATTTATCATCGTAGTTATCGTATTATGTTTATTGGCAATACGTGACTATAACAACTATTTTTATGGTCGGAGTTTAATAAATTACCATTTGCTACCGTATGAGTTAACTCCTGAATACATCAAAGATCGTTATTACATAGAGGATGGCAAAAAAATATACCATCAGAATTTCTATTTAATAAATGAACATTCTGAGTTTACAGGATCTGGTGCTTCTATTCCAACTGCATCTTACTATCCATCTTTTGTTATAGATACAATAAAATGTTACTATTTCAACAAAGATAGTATTTTTGTCTATTGTGTTGACGAGGAGCATAAGCCTCATTGGATTATACCAGTTTACGATGTAAAAAATGATAGCTGTGTTGTTTTTGAGGAAATAAAGAATGTACGGATTGAATCATTGTCAAAATATAAATGTGTATCCAATTTTTATGATGAATAAAATAGTTAAGGGTATATCCTTGTCAATGGAAAAGGTATTAACAAGACAACACCATGGAAATAAAAATGGATTGTTTTACTATTAGCAGCCGTTTTATAATAGTTATAATTTATATAGGAGTTATTATTCTACCTTTTGTAGCGTTAAATAATATGTGGGTGATACCAATTGATGAGTTCATTATGTCTATATTACCAGATATTTAATTAAATATGCCTACGATGCAAACTGCACACTGATAATGGATATTAACAAGGCGACATCAGTACGAATCCAGAGACACAGAAGTACAAATACAATGGAAAGGACGTAAAGGGTCAGGAGAGTTTCCTGGGAATAAAATTTGTTTCTCCAAATTCTTTGTTTAATGACACAAAAAAGATGAAAGGAACGAAAGTGCTTTTATCTCCAGGCAACAAGACCAAATATGATTTTAATATGAAGGTTAAAGAATATAAAAGTGAAAAGAAAAATTAATAGATATAAAACTATGGGTAAATATTTAGTTGCTATAACAATTATTGGTATCGTAACGATATTTCTTTCTTGCTCTTGTAGCACAAATAGGCAATCCATCAATCTAATGGATATTGGTAAGACAGATTCTATCCTTTATATAAGGCTCCATGATGATTCCATAAAAAATAATACTCATTATATGGGTGCTATAAGAGATTCGATTTATATAAAAAATAGGAGAACTATTGACTTCATTATAAGAACTTTAAATCATCATACAGATAAGTGTGTTTGCAAACATCCCCCGATTTACAGGTTTATCGTCTTTTATGTCGGAGACGAGAAAAGAACAATTGGAATATGGAATGGCGGAATTGCATATCAAGGAGAATATAAATCTGATATAGACTTCGTCGATTATATGGAAAAAATCTTTAATAAATAAGATGATAAATGGTCGCCTCCGGAACAGGCAGTATTGAGCAGATAAACCTACCCATACGGTGGTTTAATCGGTGATCTTTCTACTGATGATAACAAACAGAAGTACAGATATAAATACAATGCCAAAGAGTTTGACCGTATGCATGGATTAGACACTTACGACTATGGAGCACGCCAGTACGATGGCGCAAGTATATTCGGACATTTTTATAGCTCTAGAGAATTTTCGTTCAACAGAAAGTCGTATATACTCATAATCGTAATGCCATGTTCATTACGGTGAACTAGGCATTCTTCACCAAGGACGATAATTTTCTTGAATGAGTCACCGACCCTAAGCAGTGAAGCTTGTTCCTGTGCTACCTTCTCTTCGCTCTCCATGCGGAATGCCGATTGGATGTAATACCTACGGCTTCCTTGGTTGCAGACAAAGTCAATCTCCAGCTGAGAATACTTCTGTTTGCCTTCTTCATCCCTGACTTTGATGGGAACTACTCCCACATCCACATTGAAGCCCCTTACAAGAAGTTCATTGTAGATGATATTCTCCATGATGTGTGGCTTTTCGTCCTGTCTGAAATTGATGCGTGCGTTACGAAGTCCTAAATCAGAAAAGTAGTACTTGGATGGAGTGTCGATGTAGTTCTTGCCCTTCACGTCATACCTCATAGCCTTTAACACGAGGAACGAATCACACAGGTATTCCAACCAGGATTTTATAGTCTCAGGTGAAACTCTTTCATTCTTCACTGACAAGAACGTGTTTGCTAACTTCCGAGGATTGGTAAGACTGCCTACAGAGGAAGAAATGATATTTATAAGGTCAGATAGTTCGTCTTCCTTTTGGACATGATAGCGGTCCTTGATATCCATTATATACGTTTCCTCAAACAGCCCTTTCAAGTATTCCGACTTACCCTTTTCCTTTGTTATGGAACAAATCTGTGGCAATCCTCCGAAGGTCATATACTCGTCAAGAGCCAGCTGCTTGCTACCTTCATATACGGAAAAGAACTCGCTGAAAGAAAGTGGCATGACGCGTATCTCAAATCCTCGTCCACGAAACTCGGTGATGACATCCTTCGACAGGAAACGAGCGTTAGAGCCGGTCACATAGACATCCGCGTTTGGAATATGGAGGTATGAGTTCAGTACATCCTCAAATTCCATTACGAGCTGCACCTCGTCAAGCAGAATATAATACTGATTTTTGTCGGTCATCTGGCTGTCAATGTGTTCAATAAGTGCGTCAGGGTCACGTAACTTGTTATTACGCCTGTCTTCCATATTGACTTTTATGATATGTTGCTCATCTACACCCTGGCTTTTCAGCCATGACGTAAAGATATTGAAGAGTAGGTATGATTTGCCACTACGCCTAATACCAGTGACGATTTTAATCATTCCATTACCTCTGCTATCAATCAACTGCTGAAGGTATAAATCACGCTTTATCTCCATTTTATTTGATTTTTATTGAACATGTGAAATAAATATCGACTGCAAGGTAGTAAATTATTCTCAATCAATAATAATTTGTATGAGAAAAATTGCAGATAATTGCTAAAAACTGTAAGGAATAAGAGATTTTTTAGCAATAAACATCACCTTGGCATTCTCTTTACTGTCCACTTTCGTGTCAATCTCCGCCATCGGACATAAGGCAACGATTCTGCAAAAGTTTTAGACGGATACATTTTAGAAGTTGAGCACTACGGCAAAGCGGATGCCACGTTTCGACACGTTCTTATGATCAAGATAGGACAGACGTCTGATATATTCCACATGCAGAATCTTAAAGATGTTCTGTATTCCAAAACTCACCTCCGCATACGGCTTGCTACCATCCATAGCATACGAACCATCAGGGAAACGCATCACCACGTTGTCCGAGATATTATTATCCAGATAGTATTGAGGATTATTCTTATCCGTAAGATGCCCCCATAACATACGAGCACTAAGGAACTCACGCCATTTCAGCCGTTTCAGAAGCGGGATACGGTTAAATAGTTTTCCATTCATATCCCATGTAAAATGCAGAGCAAGATAACGGTCGTTCATAAACTCCATGTCATGAATCATATTAAAACTCTGCTTGTTCAGGAAATATGACAGGCACGACGGAGGCATAACCAGAAGCGGATACGGCACCTTATCCCACTGGGCAGCCAGTTGGATGCGCCCGTCAATACGTCCCCATCCATGCGGAAGCCACAGGCGTTTGAAGAACTCCACCTCCGAGATATTATACGAATACTGTCCGCCAAGGAAATGCTCCATGCCGAAGGTATGCTGAATGGTCAAAGCCGGAGCATCCAAATTGACCAACACGCGCCGCTGTTTGGAATTTATGTATTTCTCACCCGGAGCGAAACGCACGAGGGCTCGTAGAGATGTAGTACGGATGCTCGGATATGGGGAGAGGACATCATTCACAGGCTGGAACTCCAGATTCCCGACAGGGCTCATCTTCTCTGCTTGCATAGTAGCTTGCAGTTTCAGACCGTTCTCTATCTCATATTCGAAATCCAGTTTCTGTCGATTATAGAGAAACATCTTATCCATCTTAAAAGCCTTGAAAGACTGGAAGATATTATCCTTATCTGTAGAGTTGTACTTATCGGCAGCAAAAGCGACATCACGCATGGAGGAGAACGTGATGGTGCGTTTCGGATATTCTCGTGGCCAAAAGTTCTTCCTATTGATGGAATATGTCAATTCTGCATTATAATATCCCTCATGCGATGCCAATCCGCGTGCGTAATACCCCGACAGAAACCAATGAGGATTGATGGCTGCCGTTGTCTGTCCCCCTAGACGCAGTCGCATACCATCGTAGAAATTCTGGGAGATAAAGGTATTGATAGGCCCTATATCGACATACGAAGGAGTATTCTTCCCCCCTGTCTCGACATAATTCTCGAACAGCAGTTTTATGCCCATCAAGATATAATTAAACCCTTTTATCTGCTCCAGACGTGAAAGGAAAGACCCCATTGAGTTCTCTGCTTTCGTGAGTTCCACTTTGCGTTTCCCCTCCCAATACTCATTGTCACGCTTATATGCCTTCGGGTCAATGATGATATCTCCTTTCGGCTTGAAGCGTGCATCATCTATCTTCTCAAAAGAGAAATCGCTGAAGCGCGTATCGCGCATGACGATGGCTTTCTGTACGAAGTCCACCAGTTCGAGTTCCACAAACACGACATCACTCGTCAGTCCCCATTCACCATTTTCCAAGCGTGAAAACTCCTGACGGCACTGCATCTGGTCCACGAAATTCACATCGCTATTGTGCGGAATCGTCAATTCACATCGGCGCACCTGACAGGTGCTATCGTCCAACACATACAAAATGCCACGAAAGCCGAAATCCTGCTGGTTGTTAGGCGTGAAATCTAACCGTATGCAACGGTCACCTTCCACGTATGTCGTGTCCGTGATATAATACCGATAAAAGGATATGGCATTATCAGAGATAGGACTCGTAAAGGAGTGGCGCAACACCTTTATCTGATTGTCATAGATGTTGATGTCGGCAAAGATGTCCTTGAGCATCTCATTTACGATATCCCCTGTCTGAAGAAAATTGTTCAGTCCGTGTCGCCGTTCAGCCTCAAGGTAGGTCTTTCGGGAATGCGGTTCACGCCGATAGACATGATCCTCCATCACCTCGTTAATGGTAACAGGCATGATGAGTTTATTGTTATACGGACACACTTCGATATGGTCAAGCAACCACTGACGACTCTTCTTGCTATCTGCCCATTCCACCTGAGTCGGCGAAATATCGTTGAAGGCGAGTGTTATCTTCTGATATTTACGCAGGCTGTAATATGGATTGTTTTCAAGAGAGTTGTTCTCCTTTCGGGCAATGACACGCCGCATAAGTTCCACGGCAGGGTTATTCTTGCGTGAATATTTCGTGCGGTTTTTGGAACTTACCACCACCTCATTGAGTTGCTTATGAAGAGGCTGTAGTTTCACGTCAAGCGTGTCAGGAGTCTTGTCGCTGATGATGAAGGCCCGTGGCTTATAGCCGACAACACTAAAAGTGAGCTTTGCACCATTCTTTCTCGCTATGCGATACCTACCATCCGAACCAGCAATAGTGCTGATGTGCTTTCCACGATAGGACACACTCACCTGCGCCACGCTGTCGCTGCTGACGGCATCGCGCACGATGCCCACCAACATTTGGCTTTGAGCAATACAACCGATACTGCCCATCAACAACAGGAGAAAAAATAGATACCGCCTCAACTCCCCCCAATCACTTTCAGTCTAATTCTTGATCTGGCTCATAACCGCCCATCTGACGCAATGCATTCTTCAGCATCACGTGCTGCTGATAGAGATTGTTCACGGCTTCTTCGCCCTGCGTGTAATCGTGCATTGGCGATTTGAGGAAGAAGCTCAAGAAACGCTGTATACCCCATTTACCTGCACGTGCTGCAAGGTCAGAGAGCAGACACAGGTCAAGCAATACAGGTGCAGCAAGGATAGAATCGCGACAAAGGAAATTGATTTTTATCTGCATTGGATAGTTCATCCAGCCGAAGATATCGATATTATCCCAACTCTCCTTATTGTCATTGCGTGGTGGATAATAGTTGATGCGCACCTTATGATAATAGTCCGAATATAGTTCCGGCTGGTCTTCAGCCTTGAGGATAGTCTCAAGCGTTGAGAGTTTAGACACTTCCTTTGTACGGAAGTTTTGAGGCTCGTCGAGAACAAGTCCGTCACGATTGCCCAGTATATTGGTGGAGAACCATCCTTCTAGCCCCAGACACCGTGTGCCGATGATAGGTGCAAAACCGCTCTTCACAAGTGTCTGACCCGTCTTGAAATCCTTGCCACATATTGGCTGTTTCGTCTTCTCTGCCATTTCCCACATGGCTGGTATATCGACTGTCGTATTCGGAGCACCCATAATGAACGGACACCCTTCGGCAAGAGCAGCATAGGCATAGCACATGGATGGTGCCACATGCTCGCAGTCATTTTCTTTCATGGCTTTCTCCAGCGTAGCAAGCGAGCCGTGTACCGGCTCATAGACGGGGACATATATCTCTGTCGAGGCAGCCCATGCCACGACAATGCGGTCGCACCCATTCTCTTTGCGGAAACTGCGGATATCCTCACGTAACTGCTCCACCATATCCCATCTGGTGGCAGCATCTTTCACATTATCGCCATCAAGACGTTTGGCGAAATTCCTATCGAAAGCAGCCTTCATCGGCACTATCTTCTGCAGTTCGTCACGCACCGGTTCGATATCTTCCTTCTTCAGCACTTCGGCATATATGGCTGCCCGATAAGCATCGGCAGGATAGACGTCCCACGCACCGAAGACAATATCGTCAAGAGATGCCATAGGCACCAGTTCCGAATAGGATAGGTAACGGCGTTCCTCGCCACGCCCTACACGCACACGGTCATACTGCGTCATAGCACCGATAGGCTTTGCCAGCCCCTTACGCGCCATCAGCACACCGACCATAAATGTTGTTGTCACAGCACCTAGACCAACTACCATCACTCCGAGTTTCCCCTCTGCAGGTTTTACTTTCGATTGATTCATAATTTCTATATTTATTGTTTAATATTTCACATGCCTCAATGGTTGATAACTTTTCTTTTTTTCTTCAGTTAATGACTGTTGACTATTAACTCCTTTCTCATTTCAAATAAGACCTATCATCCTCTCCAAGGTAGAAGCCCACCTCTGGTGGCTGATTGTATGCCACGTTCTGTGCTGCAATGCTCATTCTGTATGGCACGTCTTCCAAAAGGCAGTTCATACGATAAGGGGTAGGTATCGGCGAAATATACAGACGCAGTTCCCTGCTGTCCAGTGTACGTGTCAGCACCTCTTCACGCCAGTCACCGATGATATCACCACTCAAGCAAGGGTTCTGCTTTGAACCGTTGTTGAATGTTGTACCATCAAAACGGCATATCACATCCGTACGACCTGTTTCCCAATTATATTTGCTCACCTGTGAGCGGTCAAGCATCTCGCGCAACAGGTCGCCGTCCCACCATACTGCAAAATTGATAGGGATATTACCACGGTCGCCCACCTTCTCGCCTTTATAGTTGTATATCGCATCCGAGGCAAGACTCCACATCTCCACTCCCTCGTTATGTGGGATGATATCAGCAGCCATACAGCGACCATTATCGAAATCGCATTTTGTCTGCATCAGCATCTCGCCGGTCCTTGCACTACGCAACGTGGCTCCGTCATGGTGATTTTCATGGCAATCCCACACTTGCAGTTCTGCATTCCCCGGAATAAATGCCGTCATGTGCATGGCATCGCCATGTCCGAGACCAGTGGAATACAGCCCCTTTCCGTCATTATCTATCGTACATGAGCCATAGACAATTTCATCACATCCATCAGCATCGACATCCCCTATGCGCAGGTTATGATTCCCCTGCCCTGCATACGCACCGTTTCCTTCATCATTGGAGTCGAACACCCACCGCATCTTGAGGTCGTTACCATCCCAATCGAAAGTAGCAAGCACCGTCCGTGTGTAATATCCACGGCACATCACCGCTGACGGATGCATACCATCAAGATAGGCTACGGCAGCTAAATATCGTTCACAACGATTGCCATTATCATCACCCCAGTCCTCGGAGCGTCCGCGTGGTGGGATATAGTTGATAGTCTTCAATGCCTCTCCTGTCCTACCACTGAAAACCGTCAGATATTCCGGTCCCTCAAGGATACGTCCTGCACCGCGCTTGCGGAAGATGAGACTGCTACGTTTATGCATCTTGCGGAAATCAGTCTTACTAAACTCCTTTGGGGGAAACTGTGGACGTGCATTCATATTCATAAAACGAGCACGGAAACTGGCTATGCGCTCGTTTTCCGCATCCACCTGTTCCTTGTGTTTATTATAGTATTTTACTGTCTCAGCAAGATAACGACGATAATCCTTTGTGGAATCGCCTATCACACGTCCCGCTCCGTCAATAGTGCCATCGGCTGTCTTGATGATCAGTTCAGCACTACCATCGCCATCGAAATCATACACCAAGAAAGGAGAATAATGCGCACCAGAACGGATGTTCCGCCCCAAATCAATGCGCCATAGCAGGGTGCCGTCAAGTTTGTAGCAGTCAAACAATGTATTGCCTCCAAATCCGTCATGAGCATTGTCATGAGCATTTGTAGGGTACCACTTGAGGATTATCTCCAGTTCGCCGTCACCATCCACATCCCCCACGGAAGCATCATTTGCCTCATACTCAAACATGAGTCCGTCAGGCGTCTTTCCACCCTTTGGCTTCTGCAATCTGATTGGCAAGTATCCCTGTGGTGCATTAGAATGGAGTGTGTACGAAGCTTCGCCGACACTATACGTCACATCCCCCTCCAAAGGATGTTCATCAATGAAAAACGAACCACCATCAGTCAATGGCACTGCATTTATCTTTTTGCCATTACGCAACACATCAAACGGTGCATTTTTAGCATCTGACGAAAGGATTCTCCAACTCACTGCCACCTTGCCATCAGCCGTTTTCACAGCCACCAATCCGCGGTTTAGTCTCTCTTTCTGTATGTCTTCCCTATATGCTGGCTGTGCCATCAGCGACATACAGAGAAACGAACATACTAAAATCAATATACTCCTTGTTTTCATTTTTATAAACTTTGATTTCGTTTGTAGTTAGGATGCAGTTTTGCAAAGGTAAGCAATTATTCTCTTTGTTTCGTCTTTCACTGACTTTCTATAAACAAAATTAGTCGGTTCGCTACATTTGTTGCACTTACACCACTATCAAAATCCAGTGAGAACAGGTTTAGGTCAGGACAAAGCTGATGTAACTTCTTCTCAATTCCCTTTGACACAATATGATTGGCAATACACCCGAAAGGCTGTAAAGACACCACACTCCTTATACCTTCATTATAACAGGCTATGATGTCGGCAGGCAGAAGCCACCCCTCACCGAACTGACCAGCAAGAGACACCACACCATCCACCAGACGTGACTCATCAAAGATGTCTGGCAGTGGTTGGAAGTGACGGAAATGCGATGCTGCAACATTATACTTCTTCATCCTGCCATATATCAGCCTATAGAGAAGAGACATCGTCAGTCGCGTCTTTGGAGCAACCCTCCGAAGGTGCATCTGATAATCCACCTTGCTGTTGACGAATGTCTGCATGAAGAACGGTGACATCAATGGGGGCGACACCTCAATGCCATGTTCGATGAGATACCTCGTCACAAAAAGATGTGCAAACGGATTGAACTTCAAGAATATCTCACCGACAACACCCACCTTCGGGCACTGCCTGTCGTCTGATAGTTCTTCATATTCTTTGGCGGCCGAAGCGACCAGTTTCAATAGATGCCCCGAATGCCCTGCTTCTACACTCTCCTTGCCGAGCATCAGATAACGGTCGCGTATCTCCTTGGCTTTCCCTTTCAGTTTTTCACGCACCACAGCGGCATGGTACATACGCGAAAGGGTATCAATAAAGAAAAGGGAGTTTACTATTGATGGTGCTACCCGCATCCAGTCTATGTGGAAGTCATTCTGGGGATTGAAAGTAATCCCTTTCGTTCCGCATGCAACGACAGGAACGTTCTTAAAGCCTGCTGCCACCATCGCACGTTTGATGAGACCGAGATAGTTCGTCGCACGGCACTGCCCACCCGTCTGCGTCATGATGACTACGGTGTTTTCTGGGTCATACTT